>CANHAH010000006.1 GCA_947458705.1 Opitutia bacterium
CACGGGGTCGGCGGCGAGGTCTATGCCATGGATCTGGATCCGGCCGGCGTTGGCCGGGATAATTCCGGCGAGACTACGCAGCGTACTGGTTTTGCCAGCACCATTGGGCCCGACCAGACCGAGGACTTCGCCGGGTTGCACAGCAAACGAGAGATCGCGCACCGCAGTGAAAGCGCCGTAGCGCTTTGTGAGGCCGGAGACTTCAATCATGGGCCATCAGGCTGCGCGACACACGTGTTTTTGCAAGCTTAGTGCGACGAGTGTAACTCGGCCTAGCACGCGCCGTCTCAAGGGCAACTGACCCCTTAGGTCGTTGTTTTAACTGCAAAAAATCCAACCGTATGAAAACCTCCGTAAAATTAGTCCTGACCCTCATCACGCTCGGCCTCTCCGCTGCCTCGCCCTATGCTCAAGCTGCTGAAAAACCCGCCAGAGCCGCCCAACGCGTCAAAGCCGCCACCGAAGAGCATGATAAGATGCTCACCGAAAAATTGAAACTCACTGCCGAGCAGCAGGAAAAACTCGCGACCATTCGTAAAGCCCAGGCCGAGCAACTTAAAGCGGTGCGTGGGGATCGTACGAAGATGGCTGATGTCTTAAAAACTGGTCGCGAACAGGTTCGCGCGATCCTCACCCCTGAGCAGCAAAAAGAATTTGATGAGATCAAACCCGAAGCTCGTCCTGGACGTAAGGCTAAGAAAGCAGGCGGCGAAAACTAAGCCGATCCCGCATGCTTTCGGTCTGTCTCATCGCCGCGGTTGAAACTCGCGGCGATTTTTTTGCTAAGAAACACATTGAGCGGATTCCCACGTAACTATCCCGGCGGCGTTGCGTCATCTTTCCTAACCGATGAGCTCGGTGCTCGCGGTTTTAAAAAAACAAAAAATCCTGATATCCCAAACTCGTTTATTATGAAAACCTCCCTCCGCCAACTTGTCACCGTCCTCGCCTTGGGCGCCGCGGTACTTCCCGTTGTCAGCATTGCGCAAGAAGCCCCTCCAGCCGAAAAACGCGGGCCCGGCGGCCCTGGCGGGGGTCGTGGCCGTATGACGCCTGAGCAACAAACCGAACGCCTCAGCGAGGCGCTCACGCTTTCTGCTGAACAAAAGACTAAGATCACGGCGATTCACAAAGAACAGGCCGCCGCCATGGCCGCGATCCCGCAGGAAGAGCGCCGCGAAAAAATGATGGAAATGATGAAGGCCACGCGCGAAAAAATCCGCGCTACGCTCACGCCTGAGCAGATGAAGAAATTTGACGAGATGCCCCCGATGGGCGGCGGCCGGGGTGGCCCTGGTGGCCCTGGCGCTAAGGGTGGCGAAAAGAAAAAACAGTAAATTGTTTTAAAGCGCGCTCCGGCATGCAGCCGCTGCCAGCCTTCGGGCCGGCAGCGGTTTTTTGTTTTTCGGCTCGGCGGGTGGCGCGTGCCAGCGCAGCGTCCAGATATGGTGGAGTATAAGCGTATCGTTATCGTGGGCGGCGGGGCAGCGGGATTTTTCGCGGCCATCGCGGCAGCGGAGGCGTTACAGGCTGGAGTGCTCGCTGGGACGGGCGCGGGCGGAACGGTGACGCTGTACGAAGCGACGGCGCATTTGCTGGCTAAGGTGAGGATTTCCGGCGGAGGTCGATGCAATGTCACCCATGCGTGTTTCGAGCCGCGCGAACTTGTGCAGAAATATCCGCGTGGCGGCCGCGAATTGATCGGCGCTTTTTCACGCTGGCAACCACGCGATACCGTGGCGTGGTTTGCGGCGCGCGGTGTGCCGCTCAAAACGGAACCCGACGGGCGGATGTTTCCCGTGACGGATGATTCGGCGACGATCGTAGAGTGTCTGCAACGCGCTGCAGCCTTGGCGGGCGTGCGCGTCGTGACGGGCACGGGTGTGCGTACGCTGACGCGGCGCGAGAAGGATTTTGTGGTGGAATTGACCTCCGGCGAAACGCTCGGCGCGGATCGCGTGTTGATCGCGACCGGCGGCAATAAAGCTTCGGCGGGGCTCACGATCGCGCAGGCGATGGGTCACGCGGTTGAGCCGGCAGCGCCGTCATTGTTTACCTTTAACATCGCGCGCGATGCGCGGTTGGAAGGACTCGCGGGCGTGGCGGTGGAGCGCGTCGAGACGAGCGTGCGCGAAACGAAGTTGAAGGAACAGGGGCCGCTCTTGGTGACACATTGGGGCGTGAGCGGGCCGGGAATTTTAAAGCTCTCGGCGTGGGGTGCACGAGAGCTGGCGGCGATGAACTATAAGTTCACTCTACTCGTTAATTTTTCGCCGGGCCACACGCGGGAGATGTTGGTAAAAGAACTAGCGGTGGCACGGGATAAAAACTTAAAGAAACAGGTAACCACGTGGAGTCCGATCCCAGGCGTACCGCAGCGGTTTTGGGAGCGTCTTGTGGTGGCGGCGGGCATCGGCGCGACGACGCCATGGACAAACGTGGGTAACGCGGCCCTCGCAAACCTAGCGGCGCAGGTGGGCGCAGCCGAGTTTGCGGTGAGCGGTAAGAGCACAAACAAAGATGAATTTGTGACGTGCGGCGGGGTACGGTTGCGCGAGGTGGATTTTCGGACCATGGAAAGTCGTTTGTGTCCGGGGCTACACTTCGCCGGTGAAGTGTTGGACGTGGACGGCGTGACCGGCGGTTTTAATTTCCAGGCCGCGTGGACCACGGGTTGGTTGGCCGGTCGGGCGATGGCCGGCATAGCTGGAACGTAATTATAGTGATTAAAAAAATCGGCATCAGTTGTTTTTACATGAAGCGCTTTAAGCAGCAGTTTATATTCTTCTCGATCGCTTTCACAGGGTTGCTCTTTGCGGTGGGCTGCGTGAGTGAGCTTGTCCGTAACGAGATGACGCGGCGAAACGAAGCCGAATTGAAAAACGGCAAGATCACCCCGGCGCAGTACCGGCAGCAGCGCGATGAAATCGATCGCAACCTAAAGTAAGCATCTTCAGGCTAAAACTCATGACCACGCCTCCTGAAAACTATTGGTTCCCGGTGAAAACGTATGGTTGGGGCTGGGGTTGTCCCAAGTGCTGGCAAGGCTGGGTCGTCATCTTGGCTTACGTCGTGTTGTTGGGGGGCGGAGCGTTGGCGATCTTGCCGTCGAAGCGGTTCGCGCCGTTTTTTGTTATATATTCGGTGGCCCTGTCGGCGGTGTTGGTGGCGGTGTGTTGGTGGAAGGGCGAGCCCCCGCGCTGGCAGTGGGGTGGGCATGACGAGGCGGGCGGGAAAAAATAATCGCCGCTATTGAAGCGGGGTCCAAGGCTTGGCGCTTGCGGGGCAGGGGATCGGGTTTAGTGATGGGCGCTCTTTTCTCATGATGTCTTATTGGCAACTGTTGCAGTTGATTCTCCCCGTGTTTGCATTGATCGCGATTGGGGTCGTGGTGCGGCGGGTACATTGGATCGAGGGCGAGGCGGAGACGAGTTTACTGCGCTTAGTGGTGAACGTGTGTTTCCCGTGTCTCATTTTCGAATCGGTGACGGGCAATGCAGCGTTGCAGGCAGCGAACAACGTCGTATTGCCGCCGCTGATGGGCTTCGTCGCGACGGCGGGCGGGATTTTATTAGCGCGGGTTGTTGGGCGTTGGGCCGGTCTGACCGCGGGGACGGGGTTGCGAACTTTTGCGCTGACGGCGGGGATCGCGAATTATGGCTATCTGCCGTTACCGATTATGGCGGGCATCTGGGGGCCGGAAAGTCGAGGCGTGTTGCTTGTGCACAATGTCGGCGTAGAGGCGGCGTTGTGGACAGTGGGGGTGTTAGTTTTGAGCGGGTTGTCGTTGCGCGAAGGCTGGCGTAAGCTGGTCAACCCGATCGTCATCACCTTGGTGGTGGCGCTAATCTTAAACCTTGCGGGGGCGGCGCCTTATCTACCGAAAATCTTAATCGATCTGGTGCATTCTTTGGCGGTCTGCGCAATCCCGCTGGGCGTTTTGATGACGGGCGTGAGTTTAGCGAATTACCTCGGCGATGTGCGGGCGCTGGTGCAGCCGAAAATCGCGCTTTGGGCGTGTTTGGTGCGGTTGGTGGTGTTGCCGCTGTTGATTTTAGCGGCAGCAAAGTGGCTGCCGTTTTCGGTGGAGTTGAAGCGTGTATTATTGGTGCAGGCGGCGATGCCAGCGGCAGTGGTGCCAATCATCGTGGCGCGGCACTACGGCGGTCAGCCGCTGACGGCGGTGCAAATTGTACTCGGGACCACGGGGCTAGGATTGTTGACCATTCCGCTTTGGTTGCGGCTCGGGCTGGCGTGGGTGGGCGTTTAAAAATTTCGACGTCGCGGGTGGATTTTTACCGTGTCGGATTGACCGGATCGGGCGGGGGAGTCTGAAATCTTAGTACTATGGAATTTCTTAGTGATTCGCAGGTCTGGATTTCGCTACTCACACTCACCGCGCTGGAGATCGTGCTGGGTATCGATAATGTGATCTTCATTTCGATCCTCGCCGGTAAGTTACCCAAGGAGCAGCAGGCCAAGGCGCGTCAGATCGGGCTGATGCTGGCGTTAGTGACGCGTATTTTGCTGCTGTTTAGCATTTCTTGGCTGATGAGCCTGACCAAGGTGTTGTTTGTGCTGCCGATTCTTGAGGTCGGGATCACGGGCAAGAGCCTGATTTTGCTTCTCGGTGGGCTGTTCTTGATCGGCAAAAGCGTCGTCGAGGTGCACGAAAAACTCGAAGGCGTGGATGGACATTCGACGGCCGGGGGCAAAGTGGCCTCGTTTCGCGGAGCGATTTTACAAATTTTACTGCTCGATGTGGTGTTCTCGCTCGATTCGGTGATCACGGCAGTGGGAATGGCTAGCCAACTGTGGATTATGATCACAGCAGTGATCGTGGCGCTGGGGGTGATGTTGGCCTTTGCGGGCGCGATCAGTGATTTCGTGAACCGGCATCCGACCTTGAAGATGCTCGCGTTGAGTTTCCTGATTTTGATCGGCGTCACGCTGGTGGGCGAGGCGCTCGGTCAGCACATTCCAAAAGGTTATATTTATTTCTCCATGTCTTTCGCCTTCGGCGTGGAGATGTTGAACCTGCGCCTACGCGCCAAGAGCAAGCCAGTCGAATTGCATCAGCCCTATCGTTGATGCTGTGGCCCTAGGCGCGTCGGCGGGGCTTCGTTATTTAAAGCACGACGCCTTCGATGGGTTCGTTGAGGCCCTGGTGCCGGTGACTTTTGTGTTTCCCGTGGAGGCGGCGGAGGCTGCCGTCGAGTTTGTCGGCGAGCAGATCGAGGGATTTGTAGGCGTCGTCACTTTCGACGCTAGCGATGAGATCCGGTCCGCGGATTTCTAAATGGCCCTTGGCGATGAATTGATCGCCGACCGCGCGCGTGTGATCGAGTTCAATGTCGAGGCGCACGCGAATGAGGTGCTCATTGTGGCGGAGGAGTCGCTCGGCTACGCCTTCCGCATAAGTGCGTAAGGCAGGGGTGAGCTCTAGGTGGATACCGCGGACAATGACTTTGGCGGCTAGGATTTCGGGGGTGGGCAGAATTTTTGGGTTTTTCATTACCCCTATCTGACCCCCGATCTGGGTAAAAGGCTCCTTTGAATTTTACGCGTATCCTATCTAATGATCAGCGTTTTTTGTTTAGGGCCGCAGCGAACCAGTCGTTGTTAACCGGGGCGGCGGCGCGGGGGGCCGCGGGAGCCGTGTTGCCGCTGGGGCGCGGGCCAGAGCCAGGCGAGCGAGGGCCGCTAGGGCTGCCGTTGTTGGGGGTTTTGGGTCCAAGCGTGGGGTTACTGCGCATCGATAGGGCGATGCGTTGGCGGGGAAGGTCGACCTCGGTGACAGTAACGGTGACTTTCTGGCCGGGCTTTACGACCGCGGCAGGTTCTTTCACGAAGCTGTCGGCAAGTTGACTGACGTGGACAAGACCATCCTGGTGGACACCGATGTCGACGAAAGCTCCGAAGGCGGTGACGTTGGTCACGATCCCGGGTAGTTTCATGCCAGGTTTGAGGTCTTCAGGTTTGTGGACGCTGGCCTCGAAGGCGAACGTTTCAAATTTCTCGCGCGGATCGCGTCCAGGTTTGGCGAGTTCAGCCACGATGTCGGTGAGAGTGGGCAGACCGACCTCGGCGGTGACGTAGGACTCGAGTTTAATTTTGGAACGGATGAGGCCGTCGCGGACGAGGTCAGGGACGGTAACGCCGAGGTCGGTGGCCATTTTTTCGACCACGCTGTAGCGTTCGGGATGCACGGCACTGGCGTCGAGCGGGTGGGCGGCGTCGCGGATGCGCAGGAACCCGGCGGCTTGTTCGAAGGCTTTCGGGCCGAGTCGCGGGACGGTTTTAAGTTCGGCGCGGGATTTAAAGGGGCCGTTTTCGTTGCGGTGGGTAACGATGGCCGCAGCGGTAGCGGTGTTGAGACCGGATACGTAGCTGAGGAGTTGTTTGGAGGCAGTGTTGAGCTCGACGCCGACGCCGTTCACGGAGCTAACGACGGTATCGTCCAAAGAGCGCTTGAGGGCGGATTGGTCGACATCGTGTTGGTACTGGCCGACGCCGATAGATTTTGGGTCGAGCTTCACAAGCTCGGCGAGTGGGTCCATGAGACGGCGGCCGATGGATACGGCGCCGCGGACGGTGAGATCGTGGTCGGGGAATTCTTCGCGGGCGACATCGCTGGCGGAGTAAATGGAGGCACCGGATTCGTTGACCATCACGATGGGAATCGAGGCGGGCAGGCCTAGGGAGCGAACAAAGGATTCAGTTTCGCGGCCACCCGTGCCGTTGCCGATCGCGACGGCTTCTACTTTGAAAAAATTGACGAAGCCGAGGAGTTTTTCCTTCGCATCGGCTTCCATGCGATCCGGGAAAACGACATCATTGTGGAGGAGTTTACCCTGACGATCGAGGAGCACGACCTTACAGCCGGTCCGAATGCCTGGGTCGATGGCAAGTACGGCGCGTTGGCCAAGTGGGGCGGCGAGGAGGAGTTCGCGGAGGTTGGAAGCGAAGACCTTGATGCCAGCTTCGTCAGCGCGTTTTTTGGACTCGAGGCGCATCTCGGTTTCCATCGCGGGGCAAAGGAGGCGTTTGCAGGCGTCTTGAACGGCGAGGCGGACTTGGGCGGATGCGGCGTTTTTGGTTTTGGCGAAGAGCGGCTCAACCTCGGCGGGCGCCGTGGCTTCGTCGGGCAACTGCACGCGCATCATTAGAAACATCTCTTTTTCTCCCCGACGCATCGCGAGAACGCGGTGCGAGGGTGCTTTGGCTAGAGGCTCACTCCACTCGAAGTAATCTTTGAATTTAGCGGCTTCGGCGGTGGCGTCTTTGCCGAGTAAGACTTTAGAGGACACGATAGCATCGCGCTGGTAAATGACGCGAAGGCGGGCGCGGGCATCTTTGTCGTCGCTCACGCGTTCGGCGATGATATCGCGGGCCCCCGCGAGGGCTTCATCGCTGGTCGCAATGGTGGACTTGAGGTTTTTGCCGTCGTCGGCAGTGTACTCGCGACCGACGTAGACTTGGGCCGCGGCGAGGGGATCCGTGTCGTCGGCTTGGGCCAATAGCAGATCAGCGAGCGGCTCGAGACCCTTTTCTTTAGCTATGGTAGCGCGGGTGCGCTTTTTTGGACGGAACGGCAGATAAATATCCTCCAGGGTAGTGACCGTATCAGCGGCGTTGATAGCCTTTTCAAGAGCGGGCGTCAGGAGATTGCGCTCTTTGAGCGAGGCCAGGATGGACGCTCGTCGCTCGTCGACTTGGGCCATTTGTTCGAGGCGGTCACGAATCGTGGTGATCTGGACTTCGTCGAGTTCGCCGGTGGCTTCCTTACGATAGCGGGCGATGAAGGGGACCGTGGCACCTTCTTTAAAGAGCTGCGCAGTGGCGGCGACTTGATGAACTTTGAGGTTTAGCTCCTGCGTGAGGCGGAGCACGTGTTCGGCGTTAGGCAGATCCATGAAAAAAGAGGTTCAGCACAGAGTCCATGGGATGGCGCGCAATCCCGAAAATGACATAACCGATAATTGCACTCTGCGTGCGGTTGCGTATCCGTCGTGCGATGAAACTTTTTCCCTATCTATTTGTCGGGGCAGCGCTCGTTTTTTCAGCCCGTGCAGCGGAATGGCTGCCGATCGAAAAACAGGTGGCCGAGGCGATTAAGTCCCCCGCAATCACGGTCGTACATTTCTGGGCGCCTTGGTGCTCGAATTGCGGGGCTGAGCTAGCGAAAAATGGCTGGAGTACCTTTATCGATACCAACGCCGAGGTGAAATTCATCTTCATCACCAGCTGGCACAACGAAATCGGTCGAGAGCTTCTCGCCAAAAACGGCGTAGGCGCACAGTCGAACTTTGAGCTCCTGCTTCATCCTAATGCCGCGCGTACAGGCGATGAGCGCATGACCCAATTTATTGGTCTACCCATTACTTGGCTGCCAACGACATGGATTTTTCGTGAAGGCCAACTGCGTTATGCCCTGAATTACGGCGAGCTGCGCTTCCCGATTTTGCAGCAGCTAATCCGTGATACTGCGGATAAGTGGTAAGTTGTGATCAACTAACGCGGACACGAATCCGAGCATTGTCACCCCAACAGAAATATGCGGAGATTTCCCCTTCACCGCTCGCGCAAACCGCCTCAGGCCGGTTTGCGGTGCTCATTTCACTTTTAACATCAGTCAAAACTCTCATGTCCGCGATCAACACGTTTCTTCTCCAAAATAATCTGCGTATCGCGACCAACCCATGCGTGTCGCCCGATTTCTGTCTAGACTGGCCGGCATTGCGAGGCGCGATCCAAAGCGCGCAGCCGATCCATGTGTGGCCGCATAGCCGCTTTGAAACGGCTGCCGGCAAGTGGGCTTTGCTCGAAGATACGGCGACGGGCGACTGTGCGTGGCGCCTGGATGCCCGCACAGGCGCGGCCGAGGTTAACGCGCTTGCCGACGGCGCGGCGTTAAAAGAAGGCGCAGCGATTTTTCCGGCGACATTTGCGAATTTGCTGCGCCTGAAAAACCTGATCCAAGCGCACCATCCCGCTTCGACGATTTTCCCGAGCGCCACAGAACAACTCGGCCGCAGCACCCTCGGTATCGGCGCACGTTTCACGACGTTGCACTGGCCCGCGGTTGAGTGGGCAATGGCGCAGCTCGGCATCGGCGTCACAGCCAACCAAAACTCTATTCCGCGCGAACTCGTTTACGATACCGACGTGATGCTCGCTGGTAAACTCGACACCGTGCCATTCCCATTCATCGGCACGAACGTCCCTGAAGGTCACCAAGGTCAGAGTGTTGAAGGCATGAGCCACGGTTGTGTGCTTTCGAAGCTCAAGACGGGTTTCCACACGCGTGGCATCGCCTGGTCGTTTAACGCCGACCACCAGCCCATCGGTGGCAAATTCGACAGTCGCGAAGACGCCCTCGTCACCGGCTGCATGCTCGCTAGTTACATCACTTTTGATCTCTCGCCCGAACTCGCGCAGACGAAGGTCGCCGACGATGCCGCCGCGTGGTGTGCCGCGCACGTCCCTGCTGCGCTCATCGCAACGGTCAAAGCTCGCGTCGCCCAAGCCGGCCTCGCGCTCAACGAAACCGACTTTGCCAAGCTCCTCGCCTACGTCTGGCCATCCTTGCAAAAAATGAAAGTCCGCGACGGTAAGTACGCCGCCGCCCGCACCCAGGCGTTTACGACCGAGGTCGGCCGGGCTTATCTGCGCGAACTCTCAATCGACGAATTGCCCGGCCTCACCACGCCGGAGACCACCGCCATCATGCTCGCGCTCTGCGAAGCCCTTGGAATGAAAATCCACTTCGTCGCTCCGGCGTTTGGTTTTCAAAAAAACATGCCCTACCCGGACAACGCTGCGTTACGCACGCTCATTGAAAAACAATGGGCCGTATGCTCGAACTTTGGCGCGAGCATCGGTTTCCACTCAGGTTCCGGTAAATCTGCCGAAAATTATCAGGTCATGGGCGCAGTCACCGGCGGCCGCCTCGAGATCAAGACCAGTGGTCGCTACACGTACGAAATGGGTCGCGGACTCTTTGCTTCAAAAACCCCCGCCGACCAAACCCTCTGGCGCGATTGGTACCGTTTCACCCTCGAGCTCGCTTTACTCGGCGCTTACAGCACGGACGCCACTGAGCAGAAAATGGCTCGAATCTTCATCGTCGACGCACTCGCGAAATCCGGCCAACCCATCGAAGTTTTTGCCAGTCCTGCCGTTACGCGTACCGCGCTCGAGGCGCTGACGCCGAGTCCTGAACACATGTTCTGGTTTGAATATAATTTTCTCCATGTGCTCGCCGCTGACGGTCGTGCCGAGAAATCCGCGCTGGGTGATCATACGCCCGCCGGATACCGCCAACGCGCGCGTTTCTACACGATCAGCGAAGAAGGTCGCCTCAACTTCTCAAAAAACATCGCCTCATATATCGTGTTCCTGGCGCGCAACACCGGGCTCGCCTCCGCTGCTACCTGCACCGCCGCCGAAACTCGCCTCGCCGGATACACCAGCCTCGCTGCGATGCTTAACGATATTGCCAAAGCTTGAGTCGCCCCGCGAACGTCCCTGACCCACAACTCTTAGATTCCCCCATGCCCGCATTCATCCACGACGATTTCCTGCTTTCCAACCCGGCTGCCCGCGAGCTGTACCACACCTTCGCCAAGAACGAGCCGATCTACGATTACCACTGTCATCTGCCGCCCGCCCAGATCGCCAACAATCACCGCTTCGCCGACCTCGCTGAGATCTGGCTCGGGGGCGATCACTATAAATGGCGCGCGCTCCGCACCAACGGCGTCTCTGAGCGTCTCATCACCGGCAATGCCACCCCGCGTGAGAAATTCGACGCTTGGTGTGCGACCATGCCGTACACGCTCCGCAACCCACTCTACCATTGGTCGCACCTCGAGCTCGCGCGCTATTTCGGCATCACCGATATCATCAATCCGGCCAGCGCCGACGCTATTTGGGAAAAAGCCAACCCGCAGTTGGCCACGATGCGCGTTCACGATTTCCTCACAAACTCTAAGGTCGCGGTCGTCTGCACGACGGATGACCCCGCCGACTCGCTTGAGCTTCACCAGAAGATCCGCGCCAGTGGCTTGAAGACTCGTGTGTATCCGACCTTCCGGCCCGACAAGGCCTTCGCGGTGGGCACGCCCGCGGTGTTTAACGCCTACATGGAAAAACTGGCTGGTGCGGCCGGTGGTTCCTTCGCGGCTAACGGCGTGCGTACGTTCGACGAATTTCTCGGTGCGCTCAAAAAACGACACGACGATTTCCACGCGATCGGCGGCCGCGTCTCCGATCATGGTCTAGAATCCGCGCTCGCCGAACCCTGCACCCACGCTCAGGCACAATCCGTTTTTGACGCTGCCCGCGCCGGTCGCGTGCCCTCCGCCGAAGATATCGCGCGCTACGGTTCTTATCTCATGCTTGAACTCGGCCGTTGGGACGCCGCGCGCGGTTGGACAAAACAGCTCCACCTCGGAGCGCTTCGTAACAATAACACCCGCCTCCTCACCAAACTCGGGCCCGACACCGGTTTTGATTCTATCGGCGATTTCCCTCAGGCCGTCGCTCTCTCGCGCTATTTGAACGCGCTCGACGCCACCGATCAGCTTCCGCGCATGGTGATCTATAACCTCAATCCGGCGGATAATTACGTCATGGCGACGATGATTGGGAACTTTCAGGACGGTACCATTCCCGGTAAAATTCAATTCGGCAGTGGCTGGTGGTTTCTAGATCAGAAAGAGGCCATGGAGTGGCAGCTCAACTCGCTCTCCAATCTCGGCCTACTCTCCCGCTTCGTAGGTATGCTGACAGATTCACGTAGCTTCCTTAGCTATCCGCGCCACGAGTATTTCCGTCGCACGTTGTGCAATCTCCTAGGCGGCGATATCGCGCGTGGCGAGATTCCCAACGACATGGCGCTCGTCGGCGGCATGGTTAAAAATATCTGCTTCGCCAACGCCCGTGGCTATTTCGGTCTCGAGCTCGCGAAAGAATTTTCCGCCTAGATGCTCGTTCCCTGATTGGGGCTGACCGGGATCACCGGCGGCCCCAGCGATAGAAAATCGCCTCCAGCACGCCGAATTGATCGGTGAGCAAGCCTTCGTAGCCGCAAGGTCGGTCGTCCCAGTAGCGCCAGTCCACCCCGCTCTGGTTGCCGCCGAAAACCAGCGCATCGGCAAAACCGACGCAGAGTCGCTCGAGCAGCGCATCGGCCTCACGTTTCAAACCGACGCCGTACAACGCCATCACAAAGTGCCTCGTCTGCGCGTGCGTGCGGCCACCGTTTTGATAATAACCGAGTGGGTAACCCTGCATGATGTCGGCGAGATCATGATCGGGGATGGAGCGCAGGTTTCCCGGCAGACCGAGTGCTGCGTCTGGCAGGCCGACGCGTTCGGCTTCAGCGAGGAGACGTTGCAGGAGTATTTTTGCGCGTACGGGTTCGACTAGGCCGGCACACACTGCGGCGCCGTTGACGGCGAGGAATGCGTGGTCGTGCAACTGACCGCGTTGGCAACGCCAACCTCCGAACCAACCCGTCTGTTCGTTCCAAAATGCCGCCGCGTAATTGCGTTTCAAGGTTTCGGACCACGTGTCGAGCGCGGCGGCTTTGGCCTGGAGACCAAATTTGCGGAGAGCGGGAGCGAGTTCGCGGAGGGCGCCGTAGAGTATCGCGTTGGCGAAAGCGTCTTTCCAGCCGAAGGAGACAACGTCGTACCAGCACGTGCTCCATTGACCACTGCCGCTCGTGCCGGTGCGATACGCGCTTTCAATAAGGCCGTCGCTGTCGAGGTCGCGGTGTTGGGCTTCGTCAAGTAGCTGGAGGATGCGCGGTCTATATTTTTTGAACCACGCTTGGTCTGCGGTTTTTTGCAGAAAATCACCGAGTCCGCGTAGGGCGGAGGCCCCCGTCATAAGGTATTCGTCGGCGGCGTCGTGGGCGCGCCCGTCTTGCAGGAGCCGACCAGCGGCGTACCCTGGGCCACCGTCAAGCCAGCGCTCGAGCGAGTAACGCAGTAGCTCGGTCGCGGGAAATCCTGGAAGCAGCGCGGGCATGGGTTGAGTAACCGCCGACCAAGTGTCCATGCAGATAGGGCAATGCATGGAGGCCCCGTTGTTGCTGAGCGTGCCCGTGTCGGCGCGGAACGTAAGGGCGGTGAAATACGTGCGCGCGAGGGCGCGTTTCACGACGGCGGGTGCACTCGCGCGGAGGGCGGAGGGCGGTGTTTTGGGGCGCAGTGTGAGTTGGGCGCTGAAGCGACCTTTGGGGAGACGGTGCAGACCCTCGGTGGTGGCGTGTTCGCCGAGTTTGAGTTCGAGGATGTTGAGATCGGTGTGGCGAAAACAGTCGCTGCGTGCACTCAGGTGTGGGGAGGTTGAGGCAAATTCCCAGGTGCCGAAGCGCGGAAAGTTCACAAGCAGCGGGAGCGTGACGCCGCCGGCCTCACCTGCTTGGATGAGCTGTCCAAGCACGTGGGAAGGCGCGACGCTGTTGCGGAAGCCGATTGTCCAAGCGCCGCTCACCCAAGCGAGTGCGTCGTGTGTAGCGGTACGTGTGGCTCGCAACGTAAGGCCGGCCGCGGTGATACCCCATATGAGTTGGTAATGTTGCGCCCCGACATGGAAATCGTACGTGACCGTCGCGCCGCGCACGCGGGTGGTGCCCGTGATGTCGCAACGTACGGCGGGAATGAGCGCAGGGGGCGCGCCGAGTTCGTGGAGTTGTGGGCCCTGCGCGAAAAAAGCAGGTTTGGCGGCGAGGAGATTCGTGCCGAAGTGGGCAGGATCTTCGGAGTGAAGTCCTAGAAACGAAAAACCGGGACGAGCGAGATAAAAGCCGACTTCAAAGGTGCGTGTGCGGTAACGCACTTGGCCGTCGTGCACTGAAGCGGTAACGCCGCGAGGCAGTTTGGTGAGAATAACAGGTGCCACCTCGAGGAGACGCTCGTGGCGAGGGCCAAGCGGATCGACCAGTTCACCCTCAAGCGTAAGGGCCGAGGCCGCGAGATTCCACGGCGTCCAACCCTCGTCGATCCCAGAGCGCCGAATCTCAATGGACACGGCCGTGGTTTCTATACCCTCGAGATCAAACCACAGGGTTTCACCATCCCGGGGTTTTCTCAGGTCGGTTAAGTTGAGCACGGTCAACCAGCGGCCGCCGCGAAATACGAGCATGCGCAGCGCGGTGACCCAATCGAGATCCTGGCGGCTGCCGCATTTGTGGTAGCCTTGGCCTTTGCGCACGCCGAGGCGATGGAGTCGCGCCCGTCCGTGGAGCCGCAGAACCCGGGCATGGATGATGCGGCGCTCGGGGGTTTTAGTTTCCCGCGGTAACGGGCGGGTCCAGATCGCGCGGCACGCGGCGAGTTTCGCGGCGGTGAAGAGATCGCCCATGGGTGGTTCCAAATCACCCCGACCCAGCAAGTCGGTCATCATTTCTGGCTATTTACGCGCGCAGGGGGCATTGCGTAAACGCATTCCGGTCAGCGCTGCGGTTTAGATCCTTTTGTAATAACGCCGAGGTGGTCGGCTAAACGAGCTGCGCTCTAAGTGGTTATTCAGCGCGGTTAACAGAAGCGGTCAGTATTTCTCGCCCCACTTTTTGCGCATCATGCTTTTGATAAAATCGGGGTAGCCTACGACGTGGAGCATTTCGGTGCGCGCACCCGCCGCGTCGGTGATCGTGAAGCGGTAGACGCGCATCGAGGTTTGGATGGTCATAGCCCAGGCGAAATGCGGGTCGCCGGCTCTGATCTTGGCTGAGTCGGCTTGCCAGCGGTTGCCGGTGAATTTCGGCGCTGCGTCGTCGACGAGAGGAAAAGCGGCAACTTCTTCGGAGACGTCTTCGATTTGGACGCGTTTTACTTGGGCGCCAGCGGGGGCGGTGAACGCAAATTGGTAAAAACTATCTTTCGGATCGGTGCCCGGCAAGAGGGCGGCGACTTGGACCTCGTAGCCGTTGGCACGACCGGGTTCGGCGCCTTTGGGGCCGAAGGAAAACGCGACGGTTTTTCCGCCAGTGATGGGGATGAGTTGTTTGACCTCGCTCGAGACGCAGCCGGCCAGCACAAGCGGCAGTAAAACGAGGAGCAGGCGGTTAAAGCGAGGGGAGGTGCGCACGTGATCAAAATCGGCAAGCGCCGAGAGCGAGGCAAGCGCGCGGTGCAGGGATAGCTGAGTCGTGCGATTTTTGGCGTGGATGTTTAGGAGCGTTTCAACGCGGCGCGGACGCGGGCCTGCGATTCGAGGTCGTGTTTCTCGCGGGGTGGAAGTTCGAGGGCGCGGGTGAAGGCTTGTTGCGCGGCTTCGGTTTGGCCGTCGGAGCGCAGGGCAAAGCCAAGTTCGGCATGGTGGGAAGGGTTTTGTGGGTCGAGGGCGACCGCGCGGCGTAGGTGTTGTACCCCTTCGGCGGTGGAGGCGGCGGGGAGGCCTCCGTAGATCAGGCGGACAAAGAATCGAGTGGTGGGGCCAATCGAGGCGACTTCGTGGTGCCACTGGCCAAGCACGTGGTGCGCGTAACTGTAGTCCGGATCGAGCGCGAGGGCTTCGACGGCGTAATCTTTCACCAGGCGGGAGTTGGCGATCTTGGTTTTGTTGTCCGCGTAAAAACCAATTTTAGCGTAACAAATGCCGAGTGAAAGGACGTTAACGGCGTTTTTTGGAGCGAGGGCGTGGGCGCGTTGGGCGTAGGTGAGAGCGAGGGCGCAGAGTTTTTTTTGCTCAACTAGATCGGTGGTATCGAGGGTGGAGTCGGAGTATTGGCGCGCAATTTTTTGGAGGATAACGGGGTCGTTGGGTTGCGCGGCGTCCGCTTGAAGCAGAAGCACAAGAGCGCTCTTGGAATCGAAACGTGTTTCAGCGGCTTGGGCTTCGGCAAGGAGCGTGCCGACGGCGGGTGACGCTGACGCACGCAGGCCGACGAGAGAAAATATCAGAACCGCAAGTTGGGGCAAAAAGCGCATGCGAGCGGTGGGGTAAAAAAGATCGGGGTTTTACGGTTTGCGGAAAAGGTAGTGGCTCACGAGCCATTCCTCGCCGGCGCGGTAGCCCCAGAGCTCGGCGCAGCTCATGTAGAAGACCCGCCAGTAGGCCCACCATTTTGTCGCGTCGGCGGCGCCGTAGGTCTGGACGAAGAGCGGGTAAATCTCGGCGCGGTGGGCGTCCATGTTTTGAAGCCAATGCTCGGCGGTTTGTTGGTAATGGCGGCCGTTTACTTTCCAGTCGGAGACGAGCTTGAGGTCGTCTTGGAATTGCGGAAAAAGGTCGTGCGCGGGAATCTGGCCGCCGGTGAAAAAATAGCGGCTCATCCAATCCGAAGCATCGCGGGCGATAAAATGGTAGCTTAGACTCTGGTGGGTGAAGATGTGGGTGAAGAGCAAGCCGCCGGGTTTGAGCCAGCGGGCGATGTGCGAGAAAAGCAGTTGGTAGTTTTTGAGGTGCTCGAACATCTCGACGGAGACGACGCGGTCGAACTGCGCGGGGGTGGTGTCGAAGACGTTAATATCGGCGGTGATGATGGTGAGGTTAGTGAGGCCGCGTTTTTTGGCTTCGGCGTCGATGTGCTCTTTTTGGGTGCGCGAATTAGAAATCGCGGTGATACGGGCGCCGGGAAATTTTTGGGCGTTGTAAAGGCAGAGAGAACCCCAGCCGCAACCGAGTTCGAGGATAGATTGGCCGTCGGCGAGTTGGGCGCGCTCGGCGTAAAGGGCGAGCATGGCATCCTCGGCTTGGTCGAGGGTTTCTTGGCCAGTAGGGTAAAGGCAGCCGGAGTACTTGAGGTTTTTGCCGAGGCAGAGTTGGTAGAAGCGCGTGGGGACTTCGTAATGTTGCTCGTTGGCGGCCGCGGTTTGCTCGGCGAGAGGACGGGTCTTGAGATCGGCAACGTAGGACGCGCGATCGTAGACGGCGGACTCGTCGCGGATGCGTT
Source organism: Opitutia bacterium (assembly GCA_947458705.1). Classification (GTDB taxonomy): domain Bacteria; phylum Verrucomicrobiota; class Verrucomicrobiia; order Opitutales; family Opitutaceae; genus Tous-C4FEB. The sequence continues at coordinate 16,913 of CANHAH010000006.1, forward strand.
GTGCGAGGAGGCGGCGGATGCCGATGCGCACAAGCCAATCAGGCAGGAGGTTTTTTTCGAGGAGCGCGTCGATCATGAAGATAAAGAAATCAGGTTGGGTTTAAGATTTTTTCGGAAACCACGGGATGAAGACACTCGTAGTTTTTTGGTAGTGCCGGTATGCCTCGCCGCGGCTGCGGAGTGCTTGCTCCTCGGTCAGCGGGATGCCGGTGACGCGCAACAGTAGATAAAGAATCGTCGCCGGCCCGATGATCGCGAGTCCGCCCAAGGGTGAGCCTAGGGCGAAGACGAAGAATGCGACCCAGATGAGCCATTCGAAAAAATAATTCGGGTGGCGGCTGAATCGCCACAGACCGACGGCGCAGACTTGGCCCCGGCGAGCGGGGTCTTTTTTAAAAGCGGCGAGTTGAGCGTCGGCAAGGGCCTCGCCGCTGAGGGCGATGAGCCACAGCAGGACACCGGCGATTTCGAGTGGATGAAACTCGGGCGCGGGATTCAGTGCTGCGATTACGAAGGCAGCGCCGAGGATCACAACGGAGACTGCCTGCATCTGGAAAAACCAAAACATCTTCGGCGCAAAATTACCGGCCCAGTCTCGTCGAAGTTGGATGTAGCGCCCGTCTTCGACCGGATGGTGACCGATGACGCGAATGGCGAGGTGAGTCCCGAGCCGCAGGCTCCAAAGAATTGCAAGTGTGGCGATGAGGGCGCGTCGGACAGGCCAACCGGGGCCACAGGCGGCATAGAAAAATGCAAGTAGGCCAAACGCGTAAGCCCAGGCCAAATCCACAATCCCGTAATTGTCCATGCGCCGAGCGATGAGATATATCCCGGCGAACAGTGCGCAAAGTCCGGCGAGGGCGAGGGCGATGAGAGTGAACGGACTCATGGGATTGGGTGTTCGGGATGGAGCGCGGCGGCCTTGGCGATGGCATCGGATCTAAGGCGCATCACTGTGCGCATGATGGGCAGCGCGATGAAATAGACCGCACCCATGTAGAAAGGTGCGACGACGACCCACCCGACGATAGCGTGACCAGCGGTGGCGCCGAATTTTTGGAAAAATTCAGCCGGATGGTGCCAGAAGAGCTGTTGCATCTCGCTTAGACTGATGGGTGCATGATTGGCCTCGAGGATGTGTTCGCCTAGCTTCACGCAGACAAAGATCATCGGAATCTGAACGGGCCAGAGAGCTTGATTGATGAGCTGGATGATCGGCTGATTAAGCCGAAGCGCGAGGGCGACTAAGAAGCAGAGTAACGTAGTCGTCCCGAGAATGGGAAATAGCGCCAAGCCACTACCGATTGCGACAGTGAGGGCGATTTTTTCTGGCGTGATACCTTGGGTAAGTTGGGCGACGATCGGATCGCGCACGCGGCGCTGCCAAAACGTGCGCGCAGGCGTGGTCGCGGTGGCGGCGGTCGAGTTGGGGGAAAGCGAATCGAGCACGGGCGGAGTTTAAGCCAACGCAATTACGGCGATGCCCAGCGCGGCGAGCACAAGGCCGAGTTTGCCCGGACCTTCCCGGCGCGTAGTAAGCAAGCTAGCGAGCGCGTCGCGCGGCGTAATGCTAAACAGCTCAGCCAGACAGTACGCAGCCATAGCAATGTTGCCGAGGAGCATTATCGCCACGAACCAAGCGAGACGGGCCAACAGTGAGGTTTGTTTGTAGCACACCCAGACGTAGAAAGTGATGAACCCCCAGTAGGCATCGAAGAGCGTGGCGATAAACCAAGGATGCGTAGCGACGGCGCGCGGCACGCCGAAGAGCGGGCATTGCAAACTCGCCCAACTCGTCACCCCCAACATGGAGGCGATCACGACGATAAATAGCGCGCGAAGAAAAATAAGCATGGGCTTAGAAGCTTAGGTTGTTGGCGCGGGTGTGCAGCGTGTGGACCACGGAGATGTTACGCAGGGCGAAAGCGGCTTCGCAGTAATTGAGGTAATAGCTCCATTTGCGGATGAAACGCTCGTCGAAGCCGAGCTCGCGGACCTGCTCGAGACGCTCCCGGAAGTTGTCGTGCCACACGCGTAGGGTGCGCGCGTAGTCGGGGCCGAAGTCGTCGACGGCATGGAGCACAAAGCCGCCTGCGCGACTGAGCTCGGAATTGACTCGGTTGAGCGAGAGCAGGAGTGAGCCTGGGAAGATGTGTTTCTGGATGAAATCCACACCGCGGCGAAATTGTTCGTAGCGGGCATCCGGGCAGGTGATGAATTGGAGCGCGAGCAAGCCCTCAGGTTTCAAGCAGCGATGAAGAACCTCCGTGAATTCAGGCAGATATCGGTGGCCGATCGCCTCCATCATTTCGATGGAAACGATTTTATCGAAGGAGCCATGGAGGTCGCGGTAATCGCGGAATTCGACGCTGATGCGTTCGGAGAGACCAGCGGCGGCGATACGAGCGCGGGCGTATTCGAGTTGTTCGCGGGAGATTGTGACGGTGGTGACGCGGCAGCCGTATGTACGGGCGGCATGAAGGGACCAGCCGCCCCAGCCCGTGCCGATTTCAAGCACGTGGTCGGTTGATTTTAGGCGGAGGTGGCGGCACAGGGCGTCGTTTTTTTCGCGCTGGGCGGCCTCGAGCGTGAAGGCGGGCGAGGTCCACTTCGCCGCGGAGTACATCATCGAGGGATCGAGAAAAAGAGCGAAGAAGTCATTCGAGAGATCGTAATGTTCGCTAATGTTGCGCTGGGCAGTCGCGCGGGAATTAGGCCGCAGGAGGTGGCCGAGTCGGTTGAGTGAACGCAGAGAGTTGAGAGCGAAGGTGCGCGCTTGGCTGGAGCCCGAGAGAGTGGGCGCGGTGTCGGCGTTGAGAATAAAGAACGCGATAACCGCGGTGAGGTTGGGGGTCTCCCAATCGCCGTCGATGTATGATTCGGCAAAGCCGATATCGCCAGCGAGGGCGCATTTGGTGAAAAAATTTTCGCGGCGAATACGCAGCTGCGCGGCGGGTGGAATCTCGAGCGGAAGGGTGCGAGCGGAGGCGTCGGCGTGTGAACCAATTTCGTGGATGTGACTATTGGGTAGTTCGAGGCGCAGATGGCCGCGGGTCATGGCTCCAAATGCTTTGAGTACAGCCCCACGAAAGAAGGAGGGTTTATCGCGAGTGGTGAGTGACGCGGTCGAGGTGGTGGCGGAGTCTTGGCTCATGCGGCTTCGGTAGGGGCGGGGAGTTTGGTTGCGTCGGCCGCGTTGGTAGCGATGGAGGCGTGGGGGCGGTAGAGATCGCGTTGATCGGTGGAGCGGGCGGCTTTGGGGAACCAAGGCAAACGCCGCAGCCAAAGCAAGGCTGCGTGCCAATGAATTAGCGTGATAATGCGGAGAGTGATAAGCGGATATTTGAGGGTAAACCACGCTAAGCGAGCGTTCGTGAGTTCACGCCGCGGACCGGCGAGGGTGCTGGTCAGCGTGCGGGCCTCACCGACGTAGTCGTCGATTTGAATGGAAAGACGCTCACCGGGCGCTCTCAGCGTAAAGTCGAAGGTGGTATCGACGTCGGAAAATGGCGAAACGTAAAAGTGCTTCGGCGTGCGCCGATGAAACGTGCCAGGTGTCGCCGCGACCGCTGTGTCCGGACCCAAGAAGTAGGGTTTCATCTCCCGAAACGTGTTGGTAACCTCGGCGAGCGAGGCGACGCACTTGCCGGTCGCATCATAGCAGAAATAGAACGACACGGGATTAAACAAATAACCGCAGACGCGCGGAAGCGTGACCAGCATGATCCGACCGCCGTTCAGTTCAATGCCGCGAGCGGCGAGGTGGTCGAGGAGGCGCTGTTTGAGCGAACTCGGCGTGGTAGCTGCAGGGTGTTCCTTCAGGTTTAGCCCATTAGATCCGACGCTGCCGTGGTGGATCGGTTCGGTGACGGGAAAAAAATCGTTTTCGCGGAAGGAAAACAGATTGGACCGATTGAGCGAAAACAGCGGCAGGCGTCGGTTTAATTCGGGGAGTTCGTCTAGATCGAAAGCAAAGAGGAAGATTCGATAGTTGAAGTGATGCTCCTTCGGCGTGAAGCGGTGGTGCATCACGGTGCATTCGTAGAGACTGGAGCAGAGAGGCGACACGGACAGTATGGGATATGAGCTTAGTTCGATTTAAGATGCGGGCAAGGCCAGCTGGTAGATTGTGTGCGGGCTCGACCTGCGAGATAAAGGTCATATCTGTTGGTCCGATCGTTTACGCGTGGACCCGTAGCTCAGCTGGATAGAGCACTTGGCTTCGAACCAAGGGGTCGGGGGTTCGAATCCCTCCGGGTCTACCACGCTTTTCACGTCCGACAGGAAATTTGTCGATTTACCCCGCGAGAGAATCCAGACGCGATCGCCGCGGGAAAGAAACGCCGTGGACAGCTTGCGGCACTACCCAGACCCTTGGTGCCTCCGGTGATAACGATGGTACGCACGGTTGCAGCTGATTCGCCGCCGCCCTCGCCACCCATCGCTGCTATTCCAAAGTGACGCGTTGACATCCGCTTCTTTTGTGATACATGATCGTATCACCATGCCGCCCACTGCGACCATTCGCGACCTCCGCAATCGCTTTCCACAGGTGAGAAGAATTCTGGAGCTGGAGGGTGAGGTAGTGCTCACCGAAAGCGGCAAGGCAAGATATCGGCTGACTCCCTATGCTCTACCGCCGAAAAAGACCCCTTCGCCGATCGACTATTGGGCCCGGCTCACGTCCTACCAGCCGGCACCCATGACGGCGGCACAGGCCAGAGAATTGCATGAGGAGAATCGTGGCGACCGCTGACAAGATCTACGCCGATCCGAGCGCTCTGCTGAAACTCTATCTGCATGAGCCTGAATCGCGCCCCATGGCTGCCTGGCGCGGCAAGCTGAAGGGGCCGCTGGCGGTTACCCACCATGGCCGCGTCGAATTGACCAACGGTATCGCTCTGGCTGCTCACCGCGGGCTGATCGACGAACGCGCTTTTAATACGGCGCTGGCGGCGCTTGATGACGATTTTGAACAGGGCCGCTATGTTCAGGCCGACCTACTATGGCGTGCAGCCCTCAAGCGCGCGGCTGAGTTGAGCCGGGAGCACAGCCGGACCCTCGGAACGCACTCCTTGGATGTGCTCCATGTTGCGAGTGCACTCGAACTCGAAACACCGGTTTTTATCAGCTTTGATCTTCGCCAGCAGAATCTTGTCCGGGCGGTAGGATTGAAACTCCTGGTGCCAGCCGGCTAAGGCATTCCAAAAAAAACGACGGTGTAGCGCGTGAACGTCGTCCGTCCGTAGTGCATTCGGTTCGTCGTCGAACCGATTCCGCGCCGCCCACTTAACACCGCCCCGGCTCCGGTGTTCACCGGCTTTGCGGTGATCCCCCGAAATCCGGGCCACTTGTAATGTTAGTCTGCAGCTCTAAAAATAGCCCAGATTATGATCGTCGCGGGCGGACGACTCGATCTCAAGTACCTTATTACCGTTCCCGCCGCAACCGAAACACCATCCGAGGCGCCATGAAAGAAAGCCCATTTTCAAACAAGCTGACCTGCTCGTGCAGGTGATGCCCTTTGTGAATACGGAAGCGTGCTTCGCGCTCAAGGGTGGCACCGCGATCAATTTCTTCGTGCGCGATTTCTCTCGGCTGTCCGTGGACATCGATCTGGTTTACCTGCCGCTCGAAGACCGACCTACCACGTTGCAGGGTATCGACGCCGCCCTTCAACGCATCGCGACGAAAATTCGCCGCGCGCTGCCCGGCGCGCAGGTGCGGGAGCAGAAACTCGCAAAAAAAACCTTATCCTCAAACTGACCGAGCGCTCGGCAGGCGGCGTCGAAGTGAAGATCGAACCCAACACGGTGCTGCGCGGATCGCTTCACCCCACCACCGATCTAAACCTGTCGCCCAAGGCCGTCGCGATATTTGGCCGATCCGCGACGATGCGCCTCGTCTCATTGCCAGACCTGTATGGCGGCAAGTTGTGTGTGGCGCTCGACCGCCAGCACCCGCGAGATCTCTTCGATGTTCACGGCCTCTTTCAAAACGAGGGCATTTCGGACGACATCCGGCGCGCCTTCGTGATTTTTCTGGCGAGTCATGACCGACCGATCAGTGAGCTGCTCAGCCCAAACCGGAAGGATTTAAAAAGAGTCTTCGCCGACCAGTTCGAAGGCATGACGCTCGACCCGGTGCCGCTCGCCGTGCTGGAGGAAACGCGAGAAAAGTTGATCACGCAGATCAATACCGAGCTGACCTCCGCCGAACGTGATTTCTTGCTCTCCTTGAAACGGCTGGAGCCGAAGTGGTAACTACTCGGGCTGCCGGAACTCAAGCGATTGCCGGGTCCACAGTGGAAGCTCTACAACTTGCGAAAAATGGATGCCGCCAAGCGAAAGACGGCCGAGGAACTGCTTCGCCGTAAGCTCGGACTTTAGACGCCAATCATGGCGTCGCAGTCATGCAGGACGCCCAGCAGATCGCTACTCATAAGTTGGCCGCCGTGGAGAACTTGTGTCTCTAGTCGGGGGTTGGCCCACTTGTGCTTCCAATTTTTTTACCAAAGAAGCACTAATCGTTAATAATAAAAGATTGTGATGGTTCTATGCGTTACACGGCTTTGGGTCTGATAGAGGATAGGAGACCAAAATGTTTATAGGCGCCGGCGATGATGGGCTTGGCCCATGTGGGAGTGTCGCGCAGTTCGACGGGGTCGGGGTAGGTCAGCTCGCTCTCTTCAATCGATAAGAGTAAGGTAGGCTCAGGGGTGCCTCTGGCTGCGAATTCGGCGGAGTTGTCGAAGACGCGGAGCGTGGTCACAAACGGGATCAGGCGGATTATGTTTTCGCGGCTGCCAATCCAACGCTTGCGGATATCAGCTTCCGGAATCGGGTGGCCGCCCTTGGCGACACGTTGGGCTACCCGCTTTAGGTGTAACTCCACCGACGCTAGTCCGACAAACCAGATCATCAGTTGATGGTTTTTCTGGGCGGCTTGAATCAGAAGATTCGTGATGGTTTTGCCGCCTAAAGTGGATTCGAAAGTGAAATCGGCTCCCGTGACCATGGCTTCCTCTAACTTGGCCACACCGTAGGCCCAGGAGAGCGCATTGGCTTTTTCTTGGGTGAGCGCGGGCAGCTTCGCACGGAGCAGGCGCGCATGTTCGTCCGGGTTGAAATACGCCGCACCTAAGTCACGCAAGGCCTGGCCGCCGATGCTGCTTTTGCCGGCCCCATTGACCCCAGCCAGAATCGTGAGCGTGGGCTTAGCGGGCATGCGAACGGACTTTTTTCAACTTGGCTAGAGCGGTACTGGGCTTGGAGGCGGACGCCTTGAAGAAGCTCCGGCGGGCAGCTCGGTCGGCGGGCGTGTTCATCTGGGCGACCATCTGGTCGAACTCGGTGCTGAGGCTTTCTAACGGAGCGCGGCGGCTCTGCTGGAGTTCTTCGTAGTGCTCGGCGGTGAGGATGACGAATTCCCGGCGCTTGTGACGTGAGACGGCGAGCGGTCCACGGGAAGCGAGACGGACGGCCTCGCTAAACTTGTTTTTGAGGACGCTGGCGGAGACGGCGGACATGTCTGCGACCGAGGAAAGGCCATAGCTGTGGGGAGCAGTAGCGGTGTTGGTCATGGCTTGAATCTTCATATTTTGGCTAAAATGGCAAGATTGGCCTTTAGCGGGAACTTTTTCCGCTTAAAAAAGAGTTCGGGTGATCGCGCCTAACGGCGGGGCCGACTCAGCTGGTGAAGCCCAGACCTTTTGCACGGATGTAGACACTTTAAACTGGGGCTGGGGCAGCTCTTGGTCTGATTTTTTCTAATCTTAAGTTAGGGCTGTTTCGCGAACCTAACATCTCAATTTATTAGAGCACGCTGCCGGCAAGGCGTGATTTCGGGCAGTTTATGCTTCCAACCTTAAAACATAGTAAGGCGGATACTCTAGAAGGGCCAGTCAGCTCATGGTTCCGATCTCGGAAAACCTGCCCTGAAAACGAGAAAGATGTTTAGCCGTTTATAGTCAGCGGCACACTAAGTGAAACGCAGTGCGCCGATTTGATCGGCGCGTGTGCGCTATTAACTAACAGTAATTAAGGCCACCAGATAGCCCGACAACCAAATCTGCACCCAGATCGGTTTCGCGGGCGGCATGGGTTTGATTTAGATTAGACGGAGCGATCGATGCACTTTTTTCAAAGTGAACCCGAAAGTCCGGGGTTTCAACCAACCGCAGCACATCACGACCATAACGCAGCTTTACTCCACAGTTTATCGAGTATTCGTGCTTCTTTGATTCATCCATAAACATTACAGCAGTAAAAATTCGAGAGAGGGTGAGATAATTGAAATAGCCTTAAAGTGCTGCCGATTTTCAGCTGGCGAAGTACTTCAGGAAAACTTCATTTCGAGGTCATAGCATGACACGAATTCGATGAAGTTAAATGCGACGAACCGGGCGATAAATCAGCCGAAATGGGCGCGGGCAGCCAAGGACCTTGAACACCATCATGCTTGCCCAAAAAATGACTTTATAAAATTTCAGTCCGTAACCTAGCCATCCGCGTGGGTTGCCGAATAGATCGGAAAAAATTAACCCGGCGCTATTTTAACTTTAGGTCCAACCCTTTGTTTTTTTAAACCACAACTCTATAAGTCTTACGCGGAGTCGGTGCTTTATTTAGCACGATCGGCAAGTCGCCGATTTAAACGCAACCTCCCCTGCCGACGTAATTCCTTCGGCCGAGATAGACCGCGAAGATGCACGAGGCTTAAATTACGGGATACTTGTTCAAATTTTACTACGTGCTGCAGATTGACGATGTGGAAGCGATCGACTTGGCAAAAATCGTGCGTCGGCAATGACTCCAACCAGCTGGTGATACTCTTTCTTATTAAATGATAACCCCCGGTGATTAATTTCAGCTTAGTGTAGGACGCCTCCGCCTCGATCAAAGCGATCTCACTAAGTTTTACTTCGATCATATTTTTTCCTTCTTCAACTAACACGATCGGCGTCGAGCTCGAATCTGGCTGGGGTGCAGGGGGTGTAAGCGCAGTTAAAGCAGCGAAATGCTGAAGCAATTTTTTCGCGGTGATAGCCATTCGCTGGGCCGAATAAGGCTTTAATAAATAATCAACCGCATGGAGCTGATAAGCCTCAAAGCCCCTTCGGTCATCGGCTGTAACAAACACGATTGTGGGTTGGTGATTTGACTCAAGCTTCCCAGCTAACGAGAAACCATCGGCGCCGTGTAGGTTGATATCGAGGAAGATTACGTCGGGGCGCAGGGCCTTGCAATGAGCCAAGGCGGCGGACACCGAGCCAGCCTCGGCAACCACCCGTAGCTCGGGATGCGGCTTCAGGCGCAACAGCAAGAAATCTCGGGCTGCTGGTTCATCATCCACGATCAAACAACGTAGCGTTGTGCTCATACGGGCAATACCGGAACGATAACGGTTACACGCACTGATTTTGGTAGCGATTCATGGGTGACCGTTGCGACAGCGCCATAGATCAACTCCAATCGACGTCTTAAATTATTGAGCCCGATTTGGTGACCGGGTGCGGGCGCTGCCTTCGGCTCTATCCAGGTGCCGGTGTTTTCGACACTCGCGATTAAATTATTTTCAACCACCTGAGCTTTTACGCGTATATGGAAGGGCCATAACGCGGTCTTCATCCCGTGTTCGATTGCATTTTCGACTAAGGGCAAGAGAAGCGGCTGCGGAACGTGTAGCTGCGTCGCCGTCGGATCCGCGGCTAGCTCAATGTTAACGCCATCACCAAAGCGCGCCTTAATGACCTCTAAATAAGAGGTAATCGCTTGGATTTCTTTGCCCAAGTCATCTTTCAAATGGGTTTGGGCTAAATTGTACCTCAGGACCTCGGAAAGTCCTTCTACGATGCGGTCCACCGCGGGTTGCTTTGAACGTACGACAATAGCGGTCAGGGCATTAAATATGAAATGCGGATTTATCTGCGCCTTGAGGCGACCAATTTCAGCATCCCTCGCCAGTACATCTATGGCTAGTTGCCGGTGCTCCATTTCACGCCAAGATTTAGCCATCCAGCGGTTAAAATAAAAAAGGAGCGCTGCTATCAACATAGCCCCGCGAAGCCCAATAAGCGTCATCAATGTCAAATATCGATTTTGAATTTCGGGTTTATCGTTTTTAAATATGTAATATTGCGCCGTAACACAGGCTATAACTAAACAGCTGTAAGAGAATGATGTGCTAAATATCATTAACTTGCTGGCCCTCGGTTTAACTAAAACAATCGGGCTAAATATAAGTATACCCACCGCAAATAAAATATAATTCACTACAATCGAGAACATCACAATCACGAACACCTTATGGGGATCCACTCCCGAGAGTAGCCGCCCAAAAATTGAGATAGGTAGGGTTATCAATGTAGCCCAGCCCAGTATGTTGCTGTATATATTCCAATCGAATTTGCTCGGTGCTACTCGTTTTATATCACGGATCATGAATGTTTTATGGTAAAATAATTGCGGCTATAATTAAAATATTAAATTAATATAAATTTTTATCTAAATTCATTCTTCACTCAAAAAAGATCTCCAAGCGGGACTTATTTGCCGCCGAGCTCCGTCAAATCGTGCGCAAAAAATCTTGAGATTGATTATCCTGCTTCAGCTTATATAGTATGCTAAAACTGAAGCAGTATCATGAAACTTTAGTTTAAAGCGTCTTTAAAAATTCTAGTAATGCCGCTCGATCGGAGGCAGAGGCTGCTGCATAGATTTTACATGCGTTAGCCGCCTCGCCATCGTGCGCGCGGATTGCCGCGTCAACGCTCGTGGCCCGGCCATCGTGTAAATAGGCGGGCCGTGAACGCAAACCCCAGAGGGGAGCTGTGCGCATGTCGCGCACACCCGCAGTCCCTTGCTCAATCCCGTCACCGAGTGCCCCCATGTCGTGCAACAGTAGATCCGAATAAAGCATGACCTTTTTTTCACTTAGAGCCTCAATTTTGTTGGGTAGCGTGGTCATGGAGGCAACGTGACAGGCCGAGCACTCCATTTTTGAAAATAACCGCAGCCCAGCTTCCGCTGCATCAGTCCTTAACTCGAGTTGCTCTGGCGGCGCCAATAAACGCATGAAATCAGCCAGACGATCGATATCCGCTTTACCATCGGTGGGATCAATCTTGTCCTCTACGTCCGCGACTTTGTCGAAGCGCGCCAATAACGCCTTGTTCCCGTTGGGTGCGTTTTCAGTCGGGAAATAACGATTAGTAATGCCCATTTCGTTCAGATAGGCATCACCCGCAAATGCAAGGAGTGTCGCTTCCTGGGCCTTCCAGCCAAAACGTCCGAGCATGAGATTACCGCTCACAACATCTTTCACCACGGCCACCTTGCCCTTAATACCCGCTGGTTTCGGCCGTACCATGCCCAATAAGATTTCAATCGGATTGATGGCTTCAATCAGGCCTGCTCCATAAAGTGGTGTTGTGAGGCGACGCGCAGTCACGCTCGCCTCTTTTGGCACCACCTCGCGCACGGCCGGATCAATCGCTCGCTCCTGTAACAACGAGCCCCCTTGCGCATCCATTGGGTCAAAGACCCCGTTCATCATGCGTCCAAAGCGAGTGACTGTTCTTATACTTGCTCCGCCCACTCCACCGGCGTCATGACACGCCACACAAGAGGTGTCGTTGAAGATGGGGCCGATACCATCAGCCACCGTCTCTGTGCCAATAAATGATTCCCGTCCGTCTACAAAGGCACTCAGTTGTTTATTAGATAATTTTTTTAAGGGCGATCCCAGTCCCTTAAGAGGCGGAGTTGAAACTGGCGCACTCGCGGCGAAAACGGGCGCGACCTGGATAAATAGACAGAGCAAGACCAACCTTATTTGTGATTTCATATCTGCTAGAGGCTACTTGGCGTTTTTTGTGCTAATGTTTAACTAACAGAATTTAATACGACACTTCGTAGATTTCTATAAGCGCCACTCCCGAGGAATTATTTTTCGCCGATTTGATCTGCGCGGTGTAGGCGCCTGGGCTAAGTGTGATCAACACGGCCGCGTCTTTACTGCCGCTGGGTAGAGCGAATGCGCCAGTCTGTGCTGCTGCCGCAGTGATATCAGCGCGGTTAGCCCAGCCCTCATTATTCGCGATGGCTTTACCGTCTTGGTAGATCGTAAGCGAGGGGTCGGTTAGGACCCCGGCGATCCCGAAGTGGGTGAGCGCAGGGCCGATGCCGCGGATGAGGAGTCGCTTGGGATGATTACCTGTCACAATAAAGCCACCGATGAGTACGCCATCGTCCGGCGTGACTTTGCCGCGACTGGAGATGTTCACGAGCCGTTGATAATCCGCGTTGGGGTTAACGCTGGCATCGTAGATTTCGGCGAGCGCGACGCCCGCGCCCTCAACTGCACCGCTTGAGTCGGAGATCTGAGCGGTGTAGGCGCCGGGCGCTAGGGTCGTGATTAGGGCCGCGTCTGCGCTTTGGGTGTCTTTACTGCGAATACTGATCAAAGGAAAGGCCCCGAGACTGGCCATTTCCGCGGCGTCAGCTGGGTTCCAATCGTCATTCTCTGCAATCAGGCGCGAGCCTTGGTAAATCTTAATCGCGGGATTGGATAGGGTGTTGTTGAGGCCGAACGCCCCCAAAGCGGGACCTGCTGCGCGAACGAGCACCCGTTTGGGTTCCGGTCCTCCCACCACGAATCCTGTGATGAGCACCGCTTCACCACTGCCAACCTTAGCGCGTGATGAGAGATTGATCAATCGATCCGTATTTACGGTGGCCATGTTGAGCCCGGAATAGGTCACCACCTGGTTAGTAGGTAGGGTAAGTCGCGCCTTCATAACGGTCGTCACAGGATTGATCTCACCGTTGATCGTCACGTTGCCTGCGCTCAAAGCGGTCACGAGAGTATAGGTATTGTCGGCCTTTAGTGTAGTATATCCACCGACATACAGATCTCCTGCCTCAGCGAGTACTAAGACTTCGTTATTAGCTCCCACTGTTGCGTAGATTTCACCCCGGTCTTCCAATAGCGCACTCGCATCATAGCACCCGATTGCGCTCGTTGTAGTGGTTACGGGTGCGATCGTTTGCCGGAAGGTTAAACCCAACGGCTCTACCGTGCCCGTGAGGACGTTATCTACTAAGGAGCCAGTGATTGTATAACTCGCCTGAGATGCTGATGAGTTGCTACCGGCTGCAGGACTCGAGCTTGTACCAGCAGCGATGGCAGGGATGTTAACCGAAAACATACCCAACGTGCTCAATTGAAGATCAACCACCCCGCGGACGCCGGAGCTGGAATTGGAAACAATCATTAAGGTGCTGCGGCGAGAACCCGTATTGAGCACAAAGGCCAAATCGGCCTCATACGTTTGCGTAGAAGATTTAATCGCCTTGCTAAAAATCACTCGAGTAGCCCCGCCTGTGACCACAAAGGTGACCTCGACCTCGGGGGCCGCGGCGAAGCGTTCATTGCCTGGCTGGCTCGCGCGGATTTTTACCGGACCGTGTGCACCGGTGAGATCGACGGTGTTGCCCAGCAGCATCGCCGGACCACTCAAAATGGTAAAGCTCACCGGCAAACCTGAGCTCGCTGTGGCCTTGAGCACAAAGGAGCCGCTGTTGCTGGGACGATCCGCGGGTGTAGCAAACGTGATCGTCTGGTCAAATAAGCTGATAGTAATCGCATCGCTGGCCTCGCTACTCTCACTCGCGCCAGCACTGTTATTTGCCGTGACCGTAAAGCGGTAAGATTTCCCCGGCGTGAGGCCCGTAACCTTGGCCGGTGAGCCTAGCGCTGTAACGCTGACAATTGCCCCATCGCTCGCCGTCGCCCGTATGGTGTAACTGGTGATCGTCGCACCACCGGTAAAACTAGGGGCGTTGAAGCTAACCGTCGCTTCACCATTGGTCGTGGTTGCGTAAACCGCGCTCGGCGCGCTGGGTAAGGCTACGTTAACATTCAGGGCAACCGCACTCGTTGCAGAGTTGTAGTTGGTTGCGTCAGTCGGCGTGAAAGTCGCGCTTAAGGTTTGTGTGCCTAGCCCTAGAATGGTGCCGATCGATGGATTATAGGTGAAAGATCCAGCCACGCTCGCGGTCGCATTGAGCTGGGTCTCGGATAAAGCCATGCCATAGTTGATCGCAGAGGGCGGCGTCCAAGTAATCGACGGCGTTGCTTTGCCGACGATTAGGGCCACTGTGCGCGTCGTACTCGTGTAGTTAGCTGTATCGCTCGGCGTGAAGCTCGCCGTCAAAGCCTGTGTCCCCACGCTTAGGATCGTGCCGCTCGATGGGCTGTATATAAATGAGCCTGCAACTCCCCCGCTCGACGCATTCAGCTGTGCTGAGGATAGCGCCGTCCCGTATATGACGGCGCTTGGACTTGCCCAAGTTAGGGTCGGCGTCGCTTGGCCTACGACAAGAGAGACTGTACCGGTCGCGGTATCGTAGTTGACCGCATCCGACGGCGTGAAGGTCGCGGTCAATGTTTGGGTGCCCGCGTTGGGTGTCGTACCGCTGGCTGGACTGTAAACAAGGCTGCCAGCCACGCTACCCGACGCATTGAGCTGTGTTGCGGAGAGCGCCGTGCCGTACGTGATGGCACCGGGCGTCGCCCACGTCACGGTCGGCACCGCTTTATTCACGACTAGCAAAACCGTGCTGCTGGCGGTATTGTAATTCGCTGTATCCGACGGGGTGAACGTCGCCGACAACGTCTGAGTCCCCGCGTTTGGGGTAGTTCCGCTTAATGGGCTATAAACAAAACTACCTGCGGCACTGCTCGTCGCATTAAGCTGGATCGCTGAAAGCCTCGTGCCGTAGGTGATCGCACTCGGATTCGCCCAGGTGATCGTGGGTGCAGCTTTAGCTACGCTGACATTCGCGATCGACGTCGCTGTGTTATAGTTCGTGGTGCTACTCGGCGTAAACGTCACCCCTTGCGCAGTGGTGCCGGCATTGGGTGCGGTGCTTGGGGTGGTGAAAGCGAACGTACCGGCCACGCTCGCGGTGCCACCAGTGAGCATGGAACTCGTCAAGGTCTGACCATAGGTAATCCCACTCGCTATCGGCGCAGCCGAGATCGTCGGCGTCGCCTTAGCGACCACGATATTAACGGTCGTTGTAGTGGTGTTATAATTGGTCGAGTCTGTCGGGGTAAACGTCACTCCCTGCGCTGCGGTGCCGGCATTGGGTGCGGTGCCCGGGGTGGTGAAAGCGAATGTGCCGGCCACGCTGGCGGTGCCGCCACTGAGCGAGGAACTCGCCAAGGTCTGGCCATAAGTGATCCCGCTCGCGGTTGGCGCGGCCGAGATTGTTGGCGTCACCTTGGCAACCGCGACACTCGCGCTCGTCGTGGTGGTGTTATAGTTAGTCGTGTCGGTCGGGGTAAACGTCACGCCTTGCGTAGTGGTGCCGGCATTAGGCGAGGTGCTCGGGCTTGTGAAAGCGAACGCACCGGCCACGCTCGCGGAGCCGCCACTGAGATTGGAACTCGCCAAGCTTTGACCATACGTGATTCCGCTCGCGCTCGGCGCGGCCGAGATCGTCGGCGTCGCTTTAGCGACCGTGACACTCGTCGTCGTCGTCGCGTTGTTATAGTTGGTTGTATCGCTCGGCGTAAACGTCACGCCTTGCGCGGCTGAACCTACCCCAGGCACCGAGCTTGAGGCGGTGAAACCAAACGTGCCACCCACACTCGCGGCGCCGCCACTGAGCGTGGAGCTCGCCAAGGTTTGGCCATACGTGATGCTACTCGCCGTCGGCGCAGCCGAGATCGTCGGCGTCACCTTGGCAACCGCGACACTCGCGCTCGTCGTGGTCGTGTTATAGTTGGTCGTATCGCTTGGGGTAAATGTCACGCCTTGTCCGGCAGTGCCGGCATTGGGTGCGGTGCCCGGGGTGGTGAAAGCGAACGATCCGGCCACGCTCGCGGAGCCGCCACTGAGGATGGAACTCGCCAAGGTTTGGCCATACGTGATTCCGCTCGCGCTCGGCGCGACCGAGATCGTCGGCGTCGCTTTAGCAACTGTCACATCAACCGTCGTTGTGGTAGAATTATAGTTGGTCGTATCGCTCGGGGTAAACGTCACGCCTTGAGTGGCAGTGCCGACCCCGGGCGTCGTGCTTGGGGTGGTGAAGGTGAACGTACCGCCCACGCTGGCGGTGCCGCCACTGAGGGTAGAACTTGCCAAGGTCTGACCATAGGTGATGCCACCCGCCGTCGGTGCGGCCGAGATTGTTGGCGTCACCTTGGCAACCGCGACACTCGCGCTCGTCGTGGTCGTGTTATAGTTAGTCGTGTCGGTCGGGGTAAACGTCACGCCTTGCGCGGCAGTACCGGCGTTAGGCGTGGTGCTCGGGCTTGTGAAAGCGAACGCACCGGCCACGCTCGCGGTGCCGCCAGTGAGCGTAGAGCTCGCTAAGGTCTGGCCGTAGGTGATATCGCTCGCGCTCGGCGCGGCCGAGATCGTCGGTGTCGCTTTAGCGACCGTGAAATCTTGGTCTACTGAGGTCGCTGCCACATAGTAAATGGTGTTGTCCGCAGTGCCACCCGTTTGGCTCGCCCTTACCCGAACGGTGCCAGCTCCAGTGATCGTCACGGTATTGCCGCTGATGGTTGCAGGGCCACTTACGATACTAAAACTTGCGCTGAATCCGCTGCTCGCCGTCGCGCTGACGGTAAACGGTGCATCGCCATAAGTCTTGTTTGCGAGCGCGCCAAAGGCGATAGACTGGTCGAGGCTGGCTTGAACCGTGAAGGTGCTAGGACTCGTAGTAGTGGTAAAGGTGTGGATCGTGTAACTGCCACTGGTTGTCACTGTTCCGCCTGTGGTGTAGGGGTACGGCTTTACGCCATCTGTGCCATCAGACTTGTAGCGGATTATAACAATACCGTTCGCACCTGCACCTGATGTCCCGTTATAAGTATTGCCGCTACCACCGCCGTTGGCACCACCACCACCAGAACCCGTGTTGGCAGCGCCCGCTGTAGGAAGCGTCGCTCCCTTGCCGCCATTGCCGCCTATGCCGCTGCCGCCGCTACCTGCTGCGGTTCCGGCATTTTCAATAGAGCCTCCGCCACCCGCAGCATAATAAGTCGACGTTCCGTTAATCGAATTTTGAGTGCCCGGGCCCCCATTACCTGCATAGGAACCTGAAGTAGCCGAAACTCCAGCTCCGGCAGAGCCACCGCCACCACCACCGGGGTAGCCTGAACCGGTATCTTTACCTGCGCCACCGCCATAACCTTGGACGGGTGAAGTAACGGGAGTTGCTGCACCCCCAGCAGCGTTTAGCCTGGAATTACCACCGCCCCCCGATCCACCGGCTTTACCTGCGCGCCCTTGATTACCTTGTCCACCGCCACCGCCACCGCCACCTGTCGAGGTGATCGTGCTAAACGTGGAGTCTCCGCCATTATTCCCATCAACATTCCCTGAAACAGCCGCACCGCCTGTTCCTACCGTGATCGAGTAGGTTTGTGAGGTTACCCCAAATCCCGACGCCGTTCTGTAGCCACCGGCGCCGCCTCCACCCGCCATGTAGGCCGTTTCGCCCTGCGCAATACCACCGCCGGAGCCACCTCCAGCGACTACGAGGTATTCGACTACAGGACTGACTGCGATGAGCGGGGTTGAAATGGTGGCCAGCAACACCATCCCGAGTTTCCCTATAATCCTCGCCCGCCCCAACGAGCGCCGGACACGAAAAAGCCATGCTCCCATTTCGTGTTTAAAACACGAGTCGAGCAGCATTTTTCGCTTAGAATACCTACCCTTAGGCATAATCCTTCATTTAAAGGCTCAAAACAGGATCTCGATGAAGCGAAATGCCATGAAACGGGCGAAAAATCGGTCGAACCGGGCGCTGATTGGTATAAAAGTCCTCTGCGAAGGGTGTCTGGCTAGACCTCCCGCCTGCTAAAAATGATCCTTTCGAGGGTATTTTCTTTAAGCCCCATCGCGACACTTGGGCTCAGTAATACACCTAACAGGTTTAGCCCAAGGCGGGGGTCTTGCGGCGGCGGATTATTTGCCGCTGGCGCACTGCTTGGCTCAACCTCGCCCGCGCGCCGTCACAGGTAGGGTACGCCGTGCGCCTCATTATCATGTTTAGCCCCCCTTCCGCTCTAGCTCGTTTTTCTCGGTTCCATCGCACTGTCTAGGAGACGCTCCAGCCGATGCCTTTGAGGGGCATCGGCTGTTACGGGCATATTCAAACTATATAGCTGGGTAGACTCAAACCGTCGCCAATAACGTCAAAAATGTAACATTTGCATTTTCGGGCCGTTGCGGGAGACTGTCTCCGTAAGTACGTCTTTTTTTGTTCAGTAACCACCCCGTCAGACCCCACTCCTTATGAAACTGCGTTTGTTTAAAATAGCTACCCTGTGCCTAAGTGTCTCGAGCGTGTCGTTCGCTCAAACAAGCCCCACTAAATCGGCGGCGGCCGACGAAACCATCAAGCTCGAAGAATTTTCGGTGAAATCGGACCGTTCCAACGGTTACCGCGCCACCAATTCTATCACCGGCACCGGCATCGGTACGCTGATCGCCGACTCGCCGTTACCCATCAATGTACTCACGGGTGAGTTCATTAAAGATCTCGCGCAGACGCGTCTCGCCGAGGCGCTCGTATACGTCCCCGGCATCCAGAATTCCACTTACGAATCCACGATCTCAATCCGCGGATTCAGCGGCCTTCAACTTTACCGCAACGGCTTCTACCGCCGGCAAACTTACACCACCTGGAACATCGAGCGCGTTGAAGTCATTAAGGGCGCGGCGGCGGTTTTTTACGGCGTACTCCGGCCCGGCGGGGTGGTGAATTATCTCACCAATAAACCGAACTTTGACGGCAATTCCACCGAGCTAGATTTTGCGTTCGGCTCAGCCTCCTACGTAAAAGCCTCGGCGTTCTCGAATTATAAGTTGAACGACAAAGTCGCCGTGCGCGTCGGCGTCGGCGCCTCCGACGGTGGCGGCTGGCGCAACAACGAGTTTAACCGTCAAAACTACCAGTCGCTTTCCAGCACGTTCCGCATCACCAAGAACCAAGAGCTCAATGTCGATCTTGAGCACATTTATTGGAAATTTACCGATTTGCGTGGCGTCGATAACGCTCTGACGAATTCCCTCTACTACGGTAACCCCGCCGCGATCGCTAGTGGGCTCTCCGTCAATCAATGGGTCGCCGCTAATTATCCCGGCTCAGCCACCTACAATATCCAGGTCCCGGACGCACTTAACCCGAAGGGTCGCTACTATTTGAACGGTTCCGACACCTGGTCTGAACAGGAATCTAACACGATCGATCTTACCTACCGCGCGAAACTCACCGACTCACTCGTGTTCACCTCGAACATCAATTGGGCCCGCGATTTCTTCGAAGAAATCCGCACAATCAGCAACGACCAGTCGCCCTTCGCCAACGGCGCGATCAACTATCAATTCGGCAATTTCGGTAACATTCGCCATTCGTTTAATTTGAACAACAAGGTCGTCTACCGCTTCGATTTTGCCGGCACGAAAAACACGCTCCAATTGGGTCAGGATCTTCTGCACCTGCAGCAATACACCCCCGGCATCATCACCAGTGCGGGTAATTTCCAAGACGGTATTCGCAGCGCCTTCTTTAAGGAGACCCCGCTCCAGGGCTCGCAGCGCAGCGGCACCGACGCCCTCAAGGCCTCGGGGCAAATCTTCACCGCGCAACGCAACCGCATCACGCAGACCACCGGCTACTTCATCATGAATCAGCAGGAGCTCCTTAACGGTGACCTGCGCTTGCTCTACGGCATGCGCCAAAACGAAGTGCGATACCATGTGCTTTATCCCCAAAAAGTCGGGAACGCCGAGGTCCGCTCCTCCTTGTCTAGCCCTACACCCCAATTTGGCGCACTCTACAAGCTGACGGGTGAAGTCTCGCTGTTTGCAACCTATACCAAGTCCACGGAATTTGCTGGCGGCGCCGATTTCTCCGGTAAACCCGTCGATCCGATCGACAATCTCGGGATCGATATCGGAATTAAGACCACGTGGATGGATGGCCGCGCAAGCGGCACCCTCAGCTACAATATCACCCGCCGCGACCACTTGGCCGCCATCGATAACGCCAAGCAAAACGCCCTCGGTACGGCGCCGTGGTATATTTACAACAACACCGCCGAATCCAAGGGCATCGAAGCCGACTTCAATTTCTCTCTCACCGACAGTTGGTCGCTCATGCTAGGTTATTCGCACGATATCCAAAACGAAATCACGCAATCATCCACACCTGCCCAAGTCGGTCTCCCGCTGGGTGGCGTGCCAAAGGATTACGTCACCCTCTGGTCGCGCTATGATATCAAATCGGGCGATTATAAGGGATATTATTTCACGGGCGGCATGCGTGCTAGCACCGACGCGCGGGTCTCGCCCGACGGCATCGGTCTAAGTTTGGACAACATCGCCCTTCGTCCCAGCTTCGTGGTGTTTGAAGCCGGCGTCGGCCGTCGCTTCAAATTTGCCAACAAGAACTGGTCGGCCTCGGTGTCCGTCAAAAATATTGCCGATCGCGCCTATCGCGAAGGCGTCGACGGCGGCTGGGGTACCCCGCGGCTCATTAACGCGATGGTTGGAACCAAGTTCTAAGCACCATCTATTTTAGCTATCTAAGCCGCGTGAATTTCACGCGGCTTTTTTATGACTAGTTTGGATCAAATCGCTTCACGCGCGGCTGCGCTCCACGTGAAGCGAGGACTGCTGGATTTACTTTGCGGGGTTAAATCGGATTTTTTCCTCGTCGCGGTCGATATAAGGCACCCCTTTTTCCATCCACTCGGGCGCGGGTGCGCCCCTCAGGTAGTGGTCGAAATATTGCCAGGCCCGGCGCGCGAAATCTTTGGCATCGGCGCGGCGGCGTAGGTGGTGAAACTCGCCGTTATAGCTCCAGAGCCAGGCCGGTTTGTTATAGCGCCGCAGTGCAAGAAACAGCTCGATTCCTTGATACCAGGGCACGGCGTCGTCGGCGTCGTTGTGGAGGATCAGTAGTGGCGTTTGGATGCGTTGGACGTGGAAGATTGGGGAATTTTCCAGATAAAGCTGCGGGGCTTCAGCCAGGGGCCGACCGATTCGGCTCTGCGTTTTCTCGTATTGAAATTGGCGGGGCAAACCTGAGCCCCAACGGATGCCGGAGTAGGCGCTGGTCATGTTGCCGACGGGAGCGCCGGATTCGGCGGCGCGGAAACGCGTCGTCTGCGTGACCATGTAGGCGATTTGATAGCCGCCCCAAGAATGCCCGGAAATACCGATAGCGTTTTCATCGACGAAACCTTGGGCAACGAGGTTCTCGATGGCTGGCAGCACGCTTTTTAACGCGCTTTGGCCGGGTTGGCCTTCGGTGTAAACGATGTCGGGGGTGAGGATGAGGTAGCCGTTGCTGACGTAGAGCGGGAAGTTGATGTTGTGGCTGGGCATCGGCGGCTTGAACGCGTGTACGTCCTGCGAGAGCCGCTCGTAGATATAGACCATG
The DNA here is from genome assembly GCA_947458705.1 of Opitutia bacterium. Lineage (GTDB taxonomy): Bacteria > Verrucomicrobiota > Verrucomicrobiia > Opitutales > Opitutaceae > Tous-C4FEB. The sequence continues at coordinate 38,389 of CANHAH010000006.1, forward strand.
AGCGGATATTTTTTTGTGCGATCGAAGCCAGGCGGCAGGTAGAGCGCGGCGCTGAGAGGGACCCCATCCGCGTTACGAAAGGGTGCAATTTCGGAGCGGCCCCAGGCGAAGGGCGCGAGTTGCGCTCCGCCGGCGGTGACTTTGGTCAGTGTGGTGAAACGGGAATCGGTGGTTTGGTAATCAGGGAACTCGTCGAACCGGGAAGCGGAAACAAGGAGGACGTCGGCGTCTTTGGCGCGGGCAACGTAGCGATAGTTTTTGTCGCCCCAAAGCAAGCGGCGCGGGGCGATTCCCGGCGCGGCGTCGAAGCGAGTCTGGAGGAAGCCGGTAGCGCGCGTGGCTTCGTCTTCGCCGCGCAAGGTGAGAGGTTTGGCCGGGTCGAGGCCGCGGTCATCGGTTTCTTCGTCGATCGGCTCGATGCGTTGGACGCGTAGCTGGGTGCGAGCGGCGCGGCCGGAGGCGGCCGTGAGGTTTTTCGCGGGGCGTTCGTCAGTGAAAAGCTGCCAGATATCGTAGCGATCGTAGAGCACCAACGATTGGTTGTCCTTAGTCCAACCGGCGTGCCCGTAGGGGCCGGCGGGTTCGGGGGCGTCGTGGAGTTCGTCGTAGAAGGCTACAGGGAGGGAGGCCGTAAGGTTGCGGGTTGTGCCAGTGGTGGTGTCGAGGAGGTGCCAGTGTTGGTTTTGATAATAAAAGGCGTGGCGACCATCAGGGGAGAGCTGGAGGGCGCCGCCTTCGCTGCGGAGTTCGCTCAGAGCTAGGCGGCGGGTGCCGGTGGCGGGATCAACGATAAAGACGTCCGTATAACGCCCGTCGTAATCGACGCGGCGTCGGTAGGCGCGCTCGTCTTGGCCCAGGGCGCGGGTGCCGTCGTCGCTTAAGGTGACCGTGGCTAGGGAAGGATCGGCGAGCTGGGTGTAGCGGGTGGTGGCGAAATCGAAAACGCCGCGGTACGTGCGGTTGCGCTCAAGGATGGCGCGGACCTTTTGCATGGGTTGCACGACATCGTCGTTCCAGCGCCACAGATCGGCGGAGACACGGGCATCTTCGTCAGGAAGGGTTTCGGGGTCGCGTGGGGCTTTGGGCGCGGGAGCGCTGGGCACGTAGAGTTTTTTGCCGTCGCGAGAAAAGCCGAGGATACCCTTGTCGCTGACGCTGTAAGTTGTGGGAAAATGTGCCGTGGCCGTGGAGACCAGTTCGACCGCAGCGGACTTACCGCGGAGCCAGTGATAGAGTTTAAAGCTGGGAGCTTTGGCGGAGGCCTCGTCGCGGTCGCTGACGAAAGCGGCTTGGGTTTGTTCTCGGTCCCAGGTGAGTTTCAGGTATTTGCCTTTACCGGCAAGAAGCGCGGCCGGCGCGGTGTCGGCGGGGGCGCCGGGAGTGAAAACGTAAACGCCGTTGAGGGTACCGGCTTTGGTGGCGAGAGTGGTAAGTAACGTGCGGCCATCGCGGGTAAGGCTGTAGTCGAGGACCTCACTAAACGTACGCTCAGTGGGTGTTGCCGCGGACAGATCAATGAGAACTAGATCGGTGCCAAACTCGGGTTTGGCGGCGGAGTTGGCGGAGGCGGCGCGGGGGCCTGTGCGCGAGGGGGCTGCGGCGTCCTCCTCGCTGCCAGGGTTTGTGTTAGGGGTGGCCGCGGGGGAGGAATCGGCTTTGGGTTCGGGCTTTTTTTCCTCGGGTTTAGCTTCTTTTAGGTAAGCGAGCCACGCGCCAGTCTTAGTGGAGATTTGGAAGGATTTGACCTGCGTGACCGCGGTCACAGCTCCGGTGGCGAGCTGAACATGGAGGAGTCCGCCCTTGGGCATGGCGTCGGCGGCGAGCTTGGCTTTGCGGGCAGCGCCGAGAGCGGCTTTGGTCGGGTAGGTGCTCACGACGAGGTGTTGCCCGTCGGCAGTGAAGGCGAGGCGGATCGTGCGCGGCGCGGGCGGGGCATCGGGGTTGGCTTCGTCGGGCTGAATGGGGGGCGGAGGGAGGGCGCCCACGGGCAGCCGTTGTTCTCGTCCGGTGGCGAGTTCGCGTAGGATGACTTCGCCGTCGCCGTCTTGAGGCATAAACGAGTACGCGAGCCAGCGGCCGTCGCGGGAAAGCGTGGGCGAGGCGAGGCTGCGCCAAGCGTCGAAATCCTCGAGAGAAAGCGGGCGTTGGGCCTGGGCCGTGACGGTGGCGGGCGCGACCGGGGAGGTTTCGGCGGCAAACGTCGCGGCGGTCAGGGCCGTGACAGCGAAAAGAACCAGACGGGGTAAGGAGCGCATGGGGAAGTTAAGCGATGAAGTTTGGAGCAAAGAATTTAGCGAGCCCCGTAAAGGGCAGAGCCGACGCGCACTTGGGTGCTGCCAGCGGCGATGGCGGGAGCGAGGTCGCCGCTCATCCCCATGGAGAGTTCGCGCAGCGGGGCTTGAAAACGAGCGGCAAGCTCGTCGCGGAGGGCTCGGAGCTGGGTGAAGGTGCGCTGGGCGTGATCGGCAGCTTCGGCGGGTGTGGCGCCTAGCGGGGCGATGGTCATGAGCCCGTCGATGCGCAGATTTTTTTTCGTAAGAGCGAGTTCGAGCAGACGCGGGGCCTCTTCGAGTTCGGCGCCGAATTTGGCCGGATCGCGGCCAGCGTTGATTTGCAGGAGCACGGGCAGGATTTTGCCGAGCTCGGCGGCGGCGCGATCGAGGTGGTTTAAGAGCTTATCGGAATCAACGCTTTGAACGCGGTCAAAGTGAGTGGCGGCAAGTTTGGCTTTATTGGATTGGAGGTGGCCGATCAATTCCCATCGAAGGGCGGGCGCGGCGCAGACAGGGCGTTTCTCGGCGGCTTCTTGGACGCGGTTTTCGCCGACGCCGCGCAGGCCGTAGCGGGCGGCGTAGTCAGCGGCGGTGACCGGGTGGGTCTTGGTGACGGCGAGCAGTTCGACCGTGGCCGGATCGCGGCCGGACGTGGCGCAGGCGGCCGCGATTTGGGCGCGGACGACGTCGGCACGACGGACAAATTCTTCGTAGGCGATAAACATAGATAGCGGTGAGTGTGTAGAAAAACTAATTAGGTGTTTGCCGCCATGCGGTCGTTTCTGCTGTGTAGCACTAAACGTGCGCTAATTATGCAAATTGAGAATTTTAAAATTTTTGCGGACCTGGTCGAGACGAAGAGCTTTTCCAAGGCCGCTAAACTCAATGGCATCACCCAATCGGCGGTGAGTCAGCAGGCACGGGCCATGGAGCGCCATTTTAAGACGTTGCTGATCGACCGAAGCCAAAAGCAGTTTCAGCTGACGCGCGAAGGCTACCGCGTTTATGAGTCAGCCAAGGAGATGCTGCACACTTACGACAAACTCATGTGCGAGTTGCAGGAGATGAAAAAAGTCATCAGTGGGACGATCCGCATTTCCACGATCTACTCAATTGGTCTGCATGAGTTGCCGCCGTTTATTAAAAAATTCCTCCACGATTACCCTTCGGTCAACGTGCGGGTCGAATACCGACGCTCAAATCTGGTCTACGAAGACATTTTGCATAATGCCGTAGACTTTGGTCTCGTGGCCTTCCCCGTGAAACAACGCCAGATCGAGGTGCTGCCTTTCCGCAACGATCATCTCGTGCTCATTACCCCTCCCGGACACCCGTTGGCGAAGCGGAGCGAGATCGACGTCAAAGAATTGGGCGCGCAAAAATTTATCGGCTTCGACCCCGATATCCCGACGCGTAAGGCCGTCGACCAGATCTTCCGCGAGCACAAGCTCGAGATCGAGCCTGTGATGGAGTTCGATAACATTGAAACAGTGAAGCGCGCCGTAGAAATTGATCACGGCATTGCGATCGTCCCGCAGGCAACCGTCGCCCAAGAAGTGAAACAGGGTTCGCTCGTCATGCTGCATTTCAAGGGTCGGGCTTTCACCCGGCCGCTCGCGATCTTGCACCGCAAGGGCCGCGTGCTGACGCCCGCGATGAAGAAATTTGTCGAAATCCTTGGGCTCGATCTGCCCGAGATGCGCGAGAGCTAAGGCCACCTCGCCCCGCGGCTCATTGCGGAGGCGGTAGAATAAAGGCGAAGAAAATTTGCCGCCGCCGTTTTTCTTAACCAACGTGACCTCCATGAAATCCTTTCGCGCTCTTATCGGATTAGCTCTGTTTACCGCGGTGGCTGTGATGGGCCGCGCCGAAGCCGTGAAGCCCACGCCGGCACCGGTCTGGAAAATGAAGGACCTCGATGGTAAGTGGGTCTCTTCGGAGACGTTTAAGGGTAAGGTCGTGGTGGTGGATTTTTGGGCGACCTGGTGTCCGCCCTGCCGCGCGGAAATCCCCGGCTACATCGAGCTGCAAAAAAAATACGGTAAGGATGGGCTTGTGATCATCGGTGTCTCGCTGGATCAAAAAGGCCCCGCGGTCGTAAAGCCCTTCATGGAAAAGTACGGGATTAATTATCCGATCGTGATGGGTGATGACGAGGTGACGGCGGCGTTTGGCGGCATGGATGCGATTCCGACGACCTTTATCATCGACCGTGCCGGCCAGATTCGGGACCGCAAAGTCGGCTCCGAGCCCACGGAAGAATACGAACAGCGCATCTTGGCGGTGTTAAAAAAGAAGTAACCCGGGAGGCGAGTGTTGGAATTTGAGTGGCGGGCGCGGCCCGCCGTGGCACGGTAGGCGGGTGCATTTTCCGCTTCATCTGCTGATTCCTCTTTTTTGTGGGTTCACCTATGTGGTGGGGGCATTGTGCTTGAAGGGCGCAACCGAGCACGGGGCCGGTGTGTGGCGATCGACGTTTGTCGCCAATGGCGTGGCTGCGCTCGCGTTTATGCCGCTGTGGTTTTGGCGGGAACCTTTGATCGCTCCCCTGTCTGCGCTGTGGTGGCAACCGGTGGTGACGGGCGCTCTGTTTATGCTGGCCCAGTTGTGTTTATTTTTGGCGATCAGTCGCGGCGATGTTTCGGTGACGACGCCCGTAATGGGTACGAAATCGGTGTGGGTGGCGCTAATGAGCAGTCTTTGGCTCGGGCAGACTATTCCGTTGGCTTGGTGGATCGCGGCGGGATTGGGCGCGGTTGCGGTGGCATTGCTCGGGCTGGGACGTGGCGGGCAACATCGTCGGCTCGGCTTCAGTGTGACGTGGACTTTGGTGGGCGCCTGGCTGTTTTCTCTAAGCGATACCCTTACGGCTAAGTGGGTGCCGGCGATGGGGCTCGCGCGTTATTTGCCGATGATGATGGCGGCGATGGGCGTCTTGTCGTTCGGATTTATCCCGTTTTTTCGCGCGGGGTTGGGGGAGATTCCAGCCGTGGCGTGGCGGTGGTTGCTGATGGGCTCGATCGTGATGGCGGCCACCAACGCGGGGATTTTAAGCACGCTCGGGCATTGGGGCGATGCGACGGCGGTGAATATCGTGTTCAGTTCGCGCGGCCTTTGGAGCGTGGTGCTCGTGCGCGTGGCGGGGCACTACTTTGGTAACACCGAAGGCAAGCTTGGAACGGCGGTGCTGGGGCGGCGCTTAGTGGGCGCGGCGCTGATGGTGGTCGCGATCGTGTTGGTAGTAACCTAAGTCGCTGACAGATAACGGTATTTGTGCAAAAGGAAGGGCCCGGCGATAACCCCTTAACGCCGGGCCCACTTTTTTTCTGTGCCGGCTTTCACCAGCTTACGCTACCCAAAACCCTGCATGGGTAGTACCCCTATCCTTTAGCAACGACCATGCCAGCGTCGGAGTTTAGGGGCATTATCAGGAGATTTTAAAAAGCAGGTGTAAATTAAGCCGCCCGCAAGGGGTGCACGCGGATTTAATTGTGATGGAGTGGCGCGAGGGCATCGGCGATCAGGCGGTCGCTGCGGCAGCGCGGGGTTTTGCTCTGGCCACCCCATTTGCCGTGTTGGCGCAGCCAGTGTTCAAATACACGCGGGGGGACCAGGCGCACTAAGGGAACTTCGAGGCCGCCGCCTTGGCGCTTGGCCTCGTAGTCCTCGTTGAGGCGTTGGAGTTCGCCATCAAGTTCCTTGGCTAAAAGTATAGGATCGGGTGCTTGAAGTGAGCTGACTTTGAGTTCGATCCACCACTCGTGGCGGCCGCGGTTTTGGCCGGAGGCGGCGTGGGCGAAAATCGGGGCGACGTGAAAATTAACCGGACTCCATCGGTGGCGTTCGCAGACAATACTGAGTGCGTCGGTGATTTCTTTTTCGATGACGTGTTCCCCGAAAGCGCTGAGTTGGAGCTGGGTGCGGCCGACGTAGATGAGGCGGGGCGGGGTGGTGGAGATGAAGCGCACGACATCACCGATGACATAGCGAGCCAGACCGCCTGGCGTGGTAAGAAGTAGCGCGTAGTCTACGCCGGCTTTGACGCCGGCAAGAGGGACCGTTTTGGGGCCGAGCGCAGCGAGATTGGGCTCATTAAAATCGCTCATCGGCAGAAATTCGTAAAAAATACCGGTGTTGGTCATGAGGCGTAGACCGGCAGCGGGATCGGCGTCTTGCGTGGCAATGAAGGCTTCGGACGCCGGATACACTTCGTGGAAATTTACACTCGGGCCGAGTACAGTCCGAAGTTCCTCGGCGAACGGCCCGAGCGGGACGCCGCCGTGAATGAAACACTCAAAATGAGGCCAGAGTTCTTGGAGGTGGCGGGTGCCGGGGCGTTGTTGGCGGAGTGCTTCGGCGAGAATGAGCACCCAGCTCGGGATGCCAGCGAGTAGCGAAATGTCGCGGGTGGCTGTGCGGGCCGCGATGGCGGCGATTTTGGCGGGCCAATCGGCAAGTTGGGCAATAGCCGTGCCGGGTTCGTAGAGGTGATGCTCGACCCAGCTAGGCAAATTTAAAGCAGTGATTCCGCTCAAATCACCGGCGTAGGCCGTAAACGGGCGAGCCTCGGGGATGGGCGAGAGTTGCGTGGCCCCGCCGAGAAAAAGATGACGTCCACGAAAAACTCCGGCGTTTCCAACTCGGGCCGTGTAGTACAGTAACGAGTCGAGTCCGGCTTGGCGAAAGTGATCGAGCATGCCGGCCGTGATCGGCAGGTACTTGGTGCGGCCAGCGGTGGTGCCGGAGGAGACCGCGTAGTGTGCACAGCGACCAGGCCAGAGGACGTCCGCTTCCCCGCGTTTCATGCGCTCAATGGGTGCAGTGAAGTGCTCGTACGTGCGGGGCGGCGCGATGGTTTGGAAGGTGCTGTAGTCGAGTTTTTGGCGGATACCAGCTGCGTGCCAAAATGAGGTCTCAGCAAAACTCGTCGTCAGCTGAGCGAGTGCGTGAGCCTGCTCGCTCAGCGAGCAATCGCTGCGGCTTAGCCGGCGGGCGGTGCGGGCAGTGAGCAAACGGGTGCCCAAAGTGATCAGGCTCTTGGGTAAAATGGGCATAAGGTGCCAGAAAAACAGGACGGAAAGCGTTTGAGAAAACTGACTCCGGTTTTCACGCCGCGCGGAAGATGGGGGGTGTTTTCAACCCACGGTAAAATGCGCTGATCAGGGGAAGAAATTGAAAGTAATGAAAAATAAGCGAGGCGTGTTGTACGGGGCTTTTGCCGCCGGCAACGATGTGATGCGTGCCGTAGGGAAAAAAAGCGGACAAGGTGGTCCCGAGTGCGGCGCGAGTGGGCGAGCGATCGTGGAGAACCGCCCCTTCTTTCTCAGCGTAAAGAATGAGCGCCGGAGCGGTGCTCAGGGGTCGTGGACCACCGTCCCAAGCGGAAAGAGCCGGCAGTTGCCGTAGGGCGGACAAGCGCTCGCAGGCTCCGGTGAAGTCGATGCTTTGAATCGCCTGGATGACTTGTGTGTGGAGATGGCGCAGTTCAGCTCCGGTCATGAGGGCGCGCAGCGAGGCTTTATTTTGAGCGCCCGCTTCAAACATCTTGGTGAAGATGACGCGGGATTTTTCGATGATACCGGGTGCGACTTGGCCTTCCGCGGCATCCAAGAAAGGTTTGAGCGCGCGACCTAATAGTGTGGTGGGTTTGACCTCGTCGGTTGCCACGATGTCGGCCGCGCAAGCGACCGGACTAATAAGTACGGTGCCCCCTAGCGCGGGCGAGCGACCGGCGAGTCGGACACGGCGAAGCCATTCGAGAATTATGCCTGCGCCGAAACTAACCCCGAAGAGCACCGGACGTTGGCCGTGGACGGTGTTGAGTTCTTCGACGAGGTCGTCGAGTTGCGCACACAGTAGATCCAGCGAGAAACCAGTGCGTGGGTAGTTGAGATAATAAACGGAACCATGTTTTAATAAAAAGCCGCGAATTAGAAACACCTGCTCGGTTGCGTCCGGAACGAAGCCCCCAAGGACAATCGTGGGTACGGGGCCAGGACGTTTTTCACACAGTAGCGTGGCGAGCCGATGCGGACTGGCGGCGGCGTGGTTTAAGATCGCCTCCCGCGCCAGCGATTGACGCGGTGAATAAGGCAGTGGCCGTGGTGGGCGAATTTTGTAGCCGGTCGTGCGCAGGAACGTATGCAGGGGCTGCGGCGGAGTGAAGCGCGTCAAAGCGGCTAACACCGACAACGCAGGCGAAAGGGTGAGCGCGGGCATAGTTTTACCACGCGCCCGCATCTACGGCGGTGGCAAAATCAAAGCGGTGGTGTCACTCAAATGTTGCCTGCGTGAAACCTGAGCGTAACCGATCGCCGTGCGGGCGCGTGTATTCGATGAAACGGCCTTATCCTGCCGCGAGTGGGGTTTGCGCAGGTTTTCAGGTTGCGAGTACGGGTCGGGCCAGACGCACTGGTGACCGCCCATGCCGCTTCCGCCGATTCTCCAAGAAGACGAGACCTTCATCGCGTTCGATAAACCGAGCGGGATGTTGATCGCGCCCGATCGCTGGGACAAAAAACGCGAAAACATGATGGGCCTCGTGCACGACAAGTTTGGCCACGGCGTCGCCAACGTGCACCG
>CANHAH010000007.1 GCA_947458705.1 Opitutia bacterium
ACCGCCGAGGGTTGCGCCCGCGATGCCGCCGATGATAGCCCCGCTCGCGGCGTTGCGGTGACCGCTGTTGTTGCCGATGATGGCGCCAGCTATTGCACCCACCATCGCACCGCCAACGGCTCCTTGTTGGGTGTTGGGTCCTACTCCGATACAGCCGCTAAGAAACATTGCGACACAAAGTAGGCTGAGGATTGGAATCGAGGGTTTCATGGCGGTTATTTAGACGGCGATATGCTGTGGGTAGTTCCATCGGTCTATCGGATTTTTTGAATATGTGGACTAGGCTGGGTTTACGGGAGTTGGCGTGCGCGGGGATTTATCTCAGTAGACGGCGCGAAAACCCGGCCCTTTAGGGCCGGGAGGAGGTCAAGGAGGCGCCTTAGCGCGGAGTGGCGGCCGCCTTCGCAGCGGCGTCGGCAGACTTTTTGGCTTTGAGAGCGTCGGTGTAGGATTTGTAGAGCGCTCGCCAGTTGCGGCCGTTGCTGATGAGAAATTGTTCGGACTTGGTTTTGTAGATTTCAAAAATCACGGAGATTTGGTTCATGTTTTTGAAGTCGATCGAGCGCTCGCGGGCTTCCTTGAGGTAGCCGAGTATCGTTGTGGCTTCGGCCGCGGTGAGGTCGGGCACGATGGCTTGGTAGCCTTTCATCGTGAAGGCGACTTTACCAACCGTGTATTTGTCGAGAATGGCTTCAACCTGGGCTTCGGTTAGCTCATAGCGTAGGCCGGTCATGAGATCGGCGTGATAAGATTTGGGCTGGGCAGAATTGGCGATGACTTGGCGGTCAAGTTCGCTGAGGGCCAAGCCAGTGACCGGGTTGATGCCGGCGGGTACGCTTGAGGGCGGGTGGGTGTTGTGCCAGTCGCGGATGGCGCGCAGGTGGGTGCTGATCAGTGCGGCTACGCGCGCGTTTTTACTGGGGTCGTTGAGAGCAAGTGATTCGGCCCAACTGGCGGCTTTTTTATCGGCTTCAAGATCGGATTTAGTACGGGCCTCTACGATAGCGGGAAGGGGCGTGGTATTTTGGGCGGCGGCGCGTTGGATGAACGCTAAAAAGAAGAGTGCGGCGAGAATGATGCGCATGAGATGTTTAGGGTGATGGCAGAAAGACGAGCGACGCGGCGTAAAGGACCTTTAGCGAGAATGATTTATTGCACTTGGGCTGAGTTTTAGGTTAGCGCGAAATGGGATAGATTTTAGGCTGAATGCTGACTTACTAGGGATATGACATGCGCTAAGCGTTTTTTTCTTTTTGGGGCTGGAGCTGTGATTTTAGTCATGAGCGCATGGATGGGCTCGGGACTGGTGGCGCAACAAAACACCGGTGAGCTTGATGTGAGTGTGCGCACCCAAGTCGATCCTGATGCCATATTTGAAAAGAAAATTAAAGGCCAGCCACCCGTGCCGCGGCCACGACTCTACGCAATCCTGCAGGTGCAGTTGCGTCCCAATCAGGAGCAACTGGTGAAGCCGGTTGACGCTGAGATGATCGCTCGTGAGGTAGCGCACCAACTGGATTTACAAGGATTTCAGCGGGTGCAGCCGAAGCAAAAGCCGCAGATTGTGATCACCGCCGAGTATGGGCGAGGAATGTTGCCGAATCCTTATTTGGGAGGCGCCTCAATGATTCACGACATTCAGGGCGATGCGCCAAGCGTCACGCTCGGCGTCGATGCGCTGAAGCAAATCATGCGAGAAAAAACCGCGTTCGTGGAGCAGAAGATCCAGAAAGCTTCCTACGAAAAACTCTTTATAGAGGTTAAGGCTTGGAAATATCCCTCGAGCCCTCAGGAGAAACCGCGTGTCATGTGGGTCGCGATGATGAACGTCGACGATCCCGACCATCGCGATCTCAACGCGGTTTTCAAAGACATGCTCGCGGCTGGGGCGCAGTATTTTGACAAGTCAATGGATGAGCCCGAGGTGAGCGTCTTTAAGCAACTGCCCGAGGGTACGGTTAAGGTCGGCACGCCTACGGTTATCGAGCCCACGAAGCCGGCGACAAATTAGGTTATTTCTCAGCGGCGGACTTGACACTGATTTACTAGGAGTAGGACGGCGTGAGGCTACCGACATGAAAAGAATGCAGTCGTGACCGGCGGTTAATTCGCTAAGAGTGTTGGTTTGCGCAGCCCTCAGGCCCGCTTTGTACTCATGAAAATCAAATCCGCTGTATTCGAAGTCAGTAAGCCCGACCTAAAGTCGTGTCCCAATTGGAACCGACCGGAGTTTGCCTTCATCGGTCGCTCCAACGTCGGCAAATCTTCGCTGATCAACTTGCTAGCGGAGAAACGCGAGCTGGCGATGGTCTCTGATACGCCGGGTAAGACGAAGTTGATCAATTTTTTTATCATGAACGGTTCATGGTGTCTTGTGGATTTGCCTGGTTACGGCTATGCTAACGTCTCCAAACAAGCCCGTTTCGGTTTCAATGAAGCCGTTGCGGATTATCTCGAGCAGCGAGAAAATTTGCGCTGTGTATTTGTGCTCGTCGACTCGCGTTTACCGCCGCAAGAAATTGACGTTGAGTTCCTGCGCTGGCTCGGAAGTTGCCGCACTCCGTGCACGCTTGTTTTCACTAAAGCGGACAAACAATCCGCAACGCAGACGGCGGCTAATGTGAAAGTCTTCATGGCAAAACTCACTGCCTGGCGTGAAGAGCCGCCAGCGTTTATTGTAAGCTCCTCGAAAACTAAAAGCGGTCGGATGGAGATTTTAAAGGCGATCGAGTCTTATCTCACGTCACAGGGTTGAACGCGCCGTCGTCGCTCCGTAAAGACCAAGGAGTTGTTTCAAGGCGTTACTGCGATCCTCCAAGATCGCTCTAATTAAGGTCGCTCGTGGCTTGCCGAGAGCGGTAGGGGTGAACACGTTTTTGTTTCTCGGCCATGTTTAATCCCTACGAATCCCGCGACGATCATCAGCCCATGACTTGGGTGCGCGGTTATCCTGTGTTTGCGGCGCACTTAATAGTAGCGGTTTTTGTCGCGTCCATGTTGGTGACGACACTTTTAAATGCCTTGGGCCTTACGGCGCTCTTGGGTTGGTTGCCGTTTAACAGCGTCGCAGTGTTGCAAGGGGAGGTTTGGCGTATCGTCACGTATGGCTTGGTGAATCCGCCTAGTCTGAGCTTCGTGGTCGATATGTTTATGATCGTATGGTTCGGCCGCGAAGTGGAGCGTGTGTTTGGGCGTCGCTCGTTTCTGAGTCTTTACGCCGGGGTTTACTTGGTGACACCGCTCATTTTTACGGCGGTTGGTACGTGGTTGCCCGCGTCGTGGTCGGGTGGTGCAGGCGCTCTCGCCTTGTTTGTGGCGTTTGCGGCGATTTATCCAGAAATACCGACATTTTTTAATCTTAAAGCGGGGTGGGTGGCGGCGATTCTCGTCGGACTTTATTCGCTTATGGCAATCGGGGCGCGCGATTGGTCGCACTTAATTATGCTCTGGGCTACGATGGGCTGGGCGCTCGCGTTTGTACGCTGGAAACAAGGGCGACTGAATTTGCCTGCGATCCGTTGGCCGAAAATATCACTTGGTCGAAAAACCCCCCAGTTGCGCGTGGTGCCTGATCTGGTGCGCAAAGGGGAATCCAAGCCCGACGAGCCCGTGCGCCCGCGCGTGCTTGATCAGGCGGCCACAAGCGAAGTGGACGCACTCCTCGATAAAATCGCTCAGTCTGGCATCGGTAGTCTGACAGAAAAAGAGCGCGCGCGTCTCGAATCAGCACGCGCGGAGTTGCTCAAAAAGCGCTGATCAAGGTACGGGTGTGAGAGTGTAGGTCGCCCCGGTGGTGGTCGGAAAATCGACGGTTACGGTCGGACGCAGTGTGAGCACGGGTAACGCTGTCGGATCGGAGATCTCTGGTGGGTCGACGCTTACCGTGGCAAAAAACGTATTTGGATTCACGCCGCGGGCAGGTGCGGTTCGTGCTTGGGTGACGTTGATCGGCGTTGCAGTGCGGAGGCGCAGATTACCACCCAGGGTGGAGCGAATCACAGCACGGGTGAGTTTGCCCTCGCTCCAGGCGAGGTCGACTTCGAAGCCGCCTCGGGCTTTGATGCCAGTGACCGCCCCGCTCGGCCAGGCCGACGGGAGCGCGGGCAGGAGCTGGAGCACGCCGGCGTGGCTTTGCACCAGAAGTTCGGAGATACCGGCGGTGAAGCCAAAGTTCCCGTCGATCTGGAACGGTGAGTGCGCATCGAAGAGGTTGCGATATAAGCCACCGCCTTTCATCGAAGTCTCGGAGGTCCCTACGAGATTGAAGAGATTTTTGATGATGACATAGGCGTGATCGCCGTCGAGTTGGCGGGCCCACATGTTGATCTTCCAGCCCATGGACCAGCCAGTGGCTTCGTCGCCGCGTAGCTCAAGGGAGCGGGCGACGGCGCGGAAGAGTTCCGGGGTGGTGTCGGGGTTGATCTGGTTACCGGGGTGGAAGCCGTAGAGGTGCGAGAGGTGTCGATGTTTAGGGTCGGTTTCTTTATAGTCGGTGCGCCATTCTTGGAGCTGTCCGCGGGCGCCGATACGGTAGGGGGCGAGACGTTTGAGTTTGTCGCGCAGTTCTGTGACAAGGGCGGGGTCACGGCCGAGGAGTTCGGCGGCGGCGATGGTGCGCGTGAAGAGCTCTCTAATTATAGCGAGATCCATCGTGGCGCCCTGGGTTATGGCGGCTGATTTACCGTCGGGAGCGATGAAAGTGTTTTCTGGCGAGGTGCTGACGGGGGTGACGAGGCGGCCGTGCTCGTCGGAGACGAGCCAATCGGCGTTGAACTCGGCTGCGCCCTTGAGCAGCGGGTAGGCTTCGTCGGAGAGAAATTTTAGATCGCCGGTGAAGAGCCAGTGTTCCCAGTGGTGGGAGGTTAGCCAGCCGGCGGCCATATTCCAAAAGGCGGAGGTGGCGCGGCCGTCGACGGGGAAACTGTCGCGCCAGAGGGAGGTGTTGTGGTGTGCGACCCAGCCTCGCCGGTGATACATATCTCGGGCTGTAAGGGCGCCGTTAGCGGCGGTTTCGCGGGTAAGGCGGAAAAGAGGTTCGTGCAGTTCGGAGAGATTGGTGGTCTCAGCGGCCCAGTAGTTCATTTCGGCGTTAATATTGACTGTGTAGCTAGACGCCCAAGGCGGGATCACGAGCTCGTTCCACTTGCCCTGGAGGTTAAGGGCTTGGGTGCCGGCGCGGGAGCCGGCGATCATGAGGTAGCGGCCGTATTGAAAAAGAAGCGCGGCAAGGGCCGGGTCGCCGCTGACGCGGAAGGCGGGGATACGGGCGTCGGTGGAGAGTAGGTCCTTCGAGGGGTCACCGTCGAGGCGAAGCGAGACGCGGTTGAAAAGCGCTCTGTAGTCGGTGAGGTGACGTTCACGGAGGGTCGCGTAGGTCTGCGCGGCGGCTTCGCGGAGGTCGTGCTTGGTACGCAGGGACGGGTCGAGGCCATCGCGGCTTGGACTTTTATCGGGGCCGTTGAAACTGCTGGCGGCGGTGACCAAGAGCGTTGCCTCGGTCGCGCCCTCGACGTGGAAGGTTTCGCCTTCAGAGCTTACTTTGCCGTCGGTACGAATTGTGAGTCGCGCTTCAAAGAACGTGCCTTTGCCGCCGATGTCGGCGCCGTAGAGGACTTGGGCTGCGTAAGGGCGGCGGGTGCCGTCGGGGTTGTAGAGCTCGGGATATTTACGTTGGTCGCCCCATTGTTCGATCGTCTTGAGTTCGCGGCGGCTGACGTAGCCGGGGACCTGACCTCGGAAAACAAGTTCTTCGCCGTCAGTGGTAGCTTTTGCGGTGGGATGAACGGATGAAAAAGAAGTTTTGAACGTGAGAGTGCCGGGTCGGTCTGTACGAAGGCGGAGCGCGATGACTTGGTCAGGCGCGCTGGCGAGGTATTCACGCGTGAACGTCGCGCCGTCGCGCCGAAAGCTCACGCCGGCGGTAGCAGTGGTGAGATCAAGCCAGCGGCGATAATCAGTCGTGGCGCCTTGGCCGGAGAAATCGAGCCATAGATCTCCGAGTGGTTGGTAGCACTGTTGATTGCGGCCTAGCCAGTTCTTGGTGACGTAGGTATCGGCCTCGGCATTTTTGCCCGCTTTAATGAGTGCGGTGACGTGATCTAAATCTTTGGTGATATCGAGCGAGCGAAGATCAGCTGGTGGTTCGCCAGAGGTGAGCGTGTCCTCGTTGAGTTGGAGGTGTTCGCGGAGAGGACCGCCGTATACCATGGCAGCGAGGCGGCCGTTGCCGATTGGGAGTGCATCGGTCCATTTCTCGGATGGTTGATCGTACCAAAGTGTGAGTGGGTCGCCTGGCGCGGCGTAACCGATCTGTGTTATTGCCGCTAAAAAGAGCAGAAACGTGGCAGTTGGGAGGCGGCTAGGTTCGGCCATAAAAAAGGGGACGTCTTGAGTATGCGAAGAATGAGGTGCGAGAAACGCGAAAAGTGTATTGCGACGAAAAATAAGGTATCGGTGTATCGAGGCTAAGAGCGAGTTTTACGGTGCTTATCGATGATTTTTTCAACCAGATGTTCACGAAGATTTCTGGTGGGCGGATGTTTTCACGCGTCGATCAAACAATGCCTAATACAGTAAAGTACTCGACTGGACTTAGAGCAGGACTTTTGCGGTGTGTTGGATCATGCTCCGTAGACAGCTATAACCGCGGGCGGAATGGCCTGCTCAACGAGTGATCAAAAGATTAATACCGCGCCAAAGTGTATCCGCGATTAGAGCGTGACCGGCGGGGTTGGGGTGGATCGCGTCGGATTGGTTTAAATCAGGTCGCCCCCCGACGCCTTCGAGAAGAAACGGAATGAGAGTGAGATTATTTTTGGTGGCGAGCGTTGGATACATTGTGGCAAAGGCGCGCGCGTAATTTTCCCCCATGCTTGGGGGCATCATCATGCCAGCGAGGACGATTTTTGCCTCAGGATAGCGCGCACGCACTCGGTCGATGATCGTCTGAAGATTTTTTTGAGTAACAGCGGGATCCAGGCCGCGGAGCCCGTCGTTGCCACCGAGCGCTAGAATGAAAATATCGACTGGCTGGCGTAAAATCCAGTCGATGCGCCGTGCCCCGCCAGCGGTGGTTTCACCACTCAGACCGGCGTTGACGACACGCCAACGCGGGACCGAATCGGTAGTCGCGAGGGCTTGATTTAATTTTTGCTGAAGCAGTGCGGGGTAAGATTCGACGGACGCGTTTTCCAGACCATAGCCTGCCGTAATGCTGTCACCAAAGCAGATCACGTTGCGTGCGTCGGATTCGGCGGCATGGATTGGGCTGAAAATTTGCCCCGCTAACGACATTAGAAAAACCAACAACAAGCCGAATTTACGCGAGCCGAGAACCCAGAGAAACGGAGTCATTTCTGGCTTTCGGGTGCTGAGTGTGTTTCGTGGCACTATAACGATGATGACTAATGCATGTATATTGAAAGTCGAGCGACTGACTAAAAATTATGGAACCGCTGCGGGGCCACTCACGGTTTTGCGTGAGGTCAGCTTCGACCTCGAGGCTGGAGCCAGTCTTGCGATCGTGGGGCCAAGCGGCAGCGGCAAGACGACCTTGCTCGGATTGTGTGCGGGCCTCGATCGCGCGTCGGGTGGAACGGTCACGCTCGCTGGCCGCGAACTTGGAGCACTCAATGAAGATGGTCGTGCGCTTGTGCGCAACGCGCACGTGGGGTTTGTGTTTCAAAATTTCCAACTAATCCCGACGCTCACGGCACTAGAAAACGTGCTCGTGCCGCTTGAGCTGCGAGGTGAAGGCGGCGCCGCGGTTGAGGCGGAAGCAGCGTCGTTGCTTGGACGCGTTGGACTAGCTGCGCGTTGTGATCATTATCCCGTGCAGCTCTCCGGCGGCGAACAACAGCGCGTGGCTCTGGCGCGGGCGTTCATGAATCGCCCCAAAATTTTATTCTGCGACGAACCGACCGGCAATCTCGATGGCGATACTGCAGCTGCAATGGTGGAATTAATCTTTGGCCTTAACCGCGAAAAAGGCACGACACTTGTGCTCGTGACGCACGACCTCGAACTCGCGAAAAAATGTGGGCGTATCCTGCGCCTGCGCAGCGGAGCGGTGGTGTCGGATGAAAACCTATCGGCATCATGAGCTTCATTTTAAAAATGGCGTGGCGAGATTCGAGGGCTTCGCGGCGACGATTGTTGCTTTATTCTTTGTCCGTGGTGCTCGGTATCGCAGCGCTCGTCGCAATCGGCTCGTTCACGGTTAATCTGAAGCAAGCTATAGATGATCAAGCGAAGGGATTGCTCGGCGCGGATCTCGTGGTGACCTCGCGTACGGCTTTTAGCGAGTCGGTGCTCACGTACACCGCGGGGATCGGGGGCGAACGATCGCGCGTGCGCGAGTTTTCTTCAATGTTGGTATTCACTACGGCCAATGACGCCACGAGGCTAGTCCAGGTACGTGCGGTTGAGCCAAATTTTCCATTCTATGGAGAATTTGAAACGGCTCCCGCTGGCGCCGCCGCAGAGTTGCAGGCCGGAAGGCCAGTAGTAGTTTTAGAGGAGACACTACTCACGCAATTTGGCGTGAAAGTCGGTGACATGGTGAAACTCGGCCAAGGTACGTTTACGATCGCGGGGGCAATCTTGAAGGTGCCCGGTGAGGCGGCGGCGATTGCGACCTTTGCACCTCGAGCGTACGTACCACTCGGGCTTTTAACGAAGACCGGACTCATGAATCGTGAGAGCATCACCCAGCACCGTCTGTTGATCAAACTACCTGAGGGGCAAGACGCGGAGGCTGTGGAGCGCGTGATGAAATCAAAATTTGCGAGTGAACGCCTTTCATTTTCCACGGTGGCGGAACGCAAGCGTAACCTCGGAGCGGCGCTGACCAACATCGAAGCTTTTCTCAATCTAGTGGGTTTTGTAGCGCTATTTCTCGGTGCTATCGGAGTTGCTAGTGCGATTCACGTCTATGTGCGCCAAAAGATTGCGACGGTTGCGGTGCTACGCTGCCTCGGGGCGACTGCGGCGCAGAGTTTTTCCGTGTATGTCGTGCAAGGCATCGGGCTTGGCATGTTTGGCGCGGCCATCGGGGCAGCGCTCGGGATCATCTTGCAGCTGTTGTTGCCCGTCGTTTTGCAGGGAGTCTTACCCCTTGATGTGAATTTTTTCATCGCGTGGTCGGCTGTTGGTCGTGGTTTGGGTGCGGGTTTGCTGATTTGTTTTTTATTCACACTTTTGCCGTTGCTGGCCGTACGGCGAGTATCGCCGCTTGTTGCGTTGCGCTCGGCGTTCATCGAGCGTACCGGTGCAGCCACCGATCCGTGGCGCATTATTTTGGGCGTACTGATTCTCGCGGCGGTCACGGGCTTCGCTTATTGGCAAACGCGCAGCTGGCGCATCGGGCTCGGTTTCACTGGGATGCTTGTAGTAGGTTTTGGTGTGCTGGCCGGACTCGCGCAGGTCGTGGCATGGGCCGCACGGCGTTTCACCCCACGGAGTTTGCCTTACGTCGTGAGGCAAGGGATCGCGAATTTGCACCGGCCTAATAATCGCACGGTCTTGTTGTTGCTCTCGCTGGGATTGGGAACGTTTTTGATTCTCACGCTCTACCTCACGCGCACGACTTTGCTTAACCAAGTCGATCTCGCGGGCGAGGGCGCCCGGCCTAATTTGTTATTTTTCGACATTCAGGATGACCAAATCGAGTCGTTTAAGAAAATCGCCGCAGAGCAAAATGCCCCCGTCATTCAATCGGCGCCGATTGTGACGATGAAAATTTCTGCGCTCAAAGGCCGTCCTGTGGATGAACTCATGCGTGAGCGTGAGGCCTCGCGCTCGACGGCATTTGCAATCGAAAGTGACGCAGAAAAAAATAACCAACGCCGTCCCGCAGCCGGATCGCGTAGCGAGTCTAACGGGCGTGGCGGATTGCGTCTATCGGGTGGAATGCTCGGGCGCGAGTATCGCTCGACCTATCGCGCTAAGCTCTCGGGTACGGAGCGGTTAGTCGCTGGAAAATTCGAAGGTCAGGTGCCGCCGGGCGCGGCGGTCGTGCCAATCTCGGTTGAGGAAAGTTTTCTAAAAAATCTACAACTCGCGCTCGGCGACGAGATTGAGTGGGACGTGCAGGGTGTGCCCGTGCGCACCAAAGTAACGAGTGTGCGAGCCGTCGAGTGGCGACGACTCGACTCTAATTTTTTCGTGGTGTTTCCCGAAGGTGCGATCGAGGCGGCTCCGAAGACGTTTGTGGCAGCGCTTCGAGCCGCGAGTCCGGCGGTTTCTGCGCAGACGCAACGCGCCCTCGTAGCCGCGTTTCCTAATATCTCGGCCATCGACCTCGCGCTGATTTTGCAGGCGTTAGACAGTATTTTTTCGAAGGTGGCTTTTGTGATCCAGTTCATGGCGCTCTTCACGGTATTCACCGGCGTGATAGTACTCGTTGGCGCGGTGCTCAACGGGCGTTATCAACGGATCCGCGAGACCGTATTACTCCGCACCCTCGGAGCGACGAGGCGCCAGCTCGTGCAAATCCAACTGGTGGAATACTCGATTCTCGGCGTGCTTGCAGCCGTCGTCGGCGGCGGGTTGTCAGTCGCGGGTAACGCCTTAATCGCACATTTTGTGTTTAAGATTTCTCCCGTGGCGCCGCCTTTGCTTATCCTTGGCGCGGTCGCGGCAGCGGCGGCGGTTACGGTGGTCACAGGTTTAGTGACGGGGCGCGGCGTCACGGATTATCCGCCGTTGGAAATCTTGCGTCAGGAAACTTGAGTGGACCATGAGTTTTTTCCAATCGTGAGATTTTGCTCGGACCAAGCCGATGCTCTGCACAATTTAAAGGAATGCGTTCTGTCGTCACGTTTCATTACACGCTCCGCGATCCTTCTGGCCAGGTGCTCGATACTTCGGGTGGCACTGCGCCTGTGACGTATCTTGAAGGGGCTGGTCAAATCATCGACGGACTCGATGAGCAATTGCGCGGCGTGGCTGCGGGCTTTAAGGGCCGCTTCACCGTGCTGGCGGCGAAAGCCTATGGCGACCGTGATCCAGCTCAAGTGCAGCGCATAAAACGATCGCAGTTGCCTGTTGAGGGCGAACTTCATGTGGGCGATCAATTTCAGACCGACAGTGATCGTTTCGCTCCAGTCGTTACCATCGCCGGCATTGATGGTGACGAGGTTTTATTGGATGCGAATCACCCTCTGGCGGGGGTGGACCTTACCTTTGAGGTCGAAATCTTATCGGTTCGCGCCGCGACGGAGGATGAATTAAGTCATGGTCACGCGCATGGCTCGGACGGCCACGCTTGCGGCTAAAGCGTATTGCGGGCGAGCTTGGTTTGTCGGTTGATCTCGGCGGGTCCTGTGTTTTTTTTGGAATTTGAAATTTAATGAAAACTCTCGGCATCGATATCGGTGGGTCGGCACTCAAAGGAGCTCTTGTGGACACCACGACGGGCAAACTACTCTCGGAGCGGTTTCGCATCGATACTCCCGATACGCTCACTCCCAAGGAAATGGCCGGCGCGGTCAAAGCGATGACGCAACATTTTAAGTGGAAAGGTCCTGTGGGCATCGGTTTCCCAGGGGTGATTCAAGGCTCGACGATTTGGACCTCAGCCAATCTCGATAAAAATTTTATTGGTTGCGACGGGGCGAAGCTCTTCGGGCAGGCGACACGCTGCTCAATCGCAATGATCAACGATGCGGCTGCGGCCGGCGCGGCCGAGATGCGATACGGCGCGGGGCACGGCTTCATGGGTAAGGCATTGTTGCTGACGCTTGGAACGGGTGTCGGTTCATGTTTTTCTTATCAAGGTGTCATCACCGCTATGGAGCTTGGGCATTTTCCTTGGGGCAAACACGGCAAGTCGGCTGAAAAATTTCTCGCGGCTTCAGTGCTCGAACAGAAGAAATTATCTTGGAAAGAGTGGGGCGGACGTCTGCGTGATTATGTGGCGATTCTTGAAAAATTATTTTGGCCGGAGTTAATCATCGTCGGTGGCGGCGTTAGCGCAGATCATGCTAAATTTTTTAAATACATCAAACCCCGTGCGCGGCTTGTACCAGCGGAGTTTCTGAACAACGCCGGCATCGTCGGTGCGGCGCTCTGGGCTGCGGAGAGGAAGTGATTTTTTTAGGTACGGTCGGGAAAATCTCTTCCCAATTTCGCAGGGGGTGAGCTAACGTGCGCGCCTGACTATATGCTGTCTGTTGCGCCCAAACTTCGTCCCGTCCTTGATCCCAATTTTTTGCCAGCTGCGCTTTGGCAACGCGCTTATTGCGCGCTTGTGGCCAAGGATCCCGGCTCGCGGCCATTTGTGATCGTGCTCGAGCGCAAAGATGGATCGGTGTTTCGTCATGAAAGTCGCGTGTTGGCTGCGAATCATCCTGCGGGCGTACTCACGCTGACGTACGCCGAACGACTTCTTAAGTTTTTATTGTGGATGAAGGGTGGCCCACGCGTGTTAATTGCTGGGGCCGATGAGATCGCGGTGGCGCTTTCGAAAATTTATGCGCCTAGCGGTACGCGTGCTTTTGATTGTGAGTTTATGGGAATAAAAATTTTCGACCGGGCGTTTTCGGTCGAAGCGGTAAGCTGGGAAAATCTACCAGAGACCCGCGAGACGAGTCTGCCGATGGGTCGAAATCTAGACGGTTGTCGGATTGGTTTCGATCTCGGTGGGAGCGACCGGAAGGCTTCGGCGCTGATTGATGGCGAAGTGGTTTTCTCGGAGGAAATCGCCTGGGATCCTTATTTCCAAAAAGACCCGTCTTATCATATAGAAGGCGTTAATGATTCATTGAAGCGAGCGGCGGCGCATTTGCCGCGTGTGGACGCGATCGGGGGGAGTGCGGCTGGTGTTTATGTGAGCAACGAAGTCCGTGCGGCGTCTTTGTTTCGCGGCGTTTCATCGAGCGATTTTGAACAACATATCCGCCGAATGTTTTTCACTTTGCAGGAGCGCTGGGGTGGGGTGCCGTTTGAGGTCGTAAACGATGGTGAAGTCACCGCGCTAGCGGGTGCGATGTCGATGAACGATAACGCGGTGCTAGGCGTCTCGATGGGTACGAGTCAGGCGGGCGGTTACGTGACACCGTCAGGCAACATCACACCGTGGCTCAATGAGCTCGCGTTTGCACCGATTGATTATCGGCTGGATGCGCCCCGCGATGAGTGGTCGGGCGACATCGGTTGTGGCGTACAGTATTTTTCGCAACAAGGGGTGGGGCGACTCGCGGCGCAGGCCGGTTTTAATTTTCCGGCAACGTTGCCGTTGCCGGAGCAGTTGATCGCGGTACAAACGGCGATGAAGGTCGGCGATGCCCGGGCGCGTGCGATTTATGAAAGCATCGGCGTGTGCTTCGGTTACGCGATCGCCCATTATGCGAATTTTTATGAAGTGAGGAATTTACTTGTGCTTGGGCGTGTGACCTCGGGTGACGGCGGGGAAATTATTTTGGAACGAGCAGGCGCAGTCTTGTTCGCGGAGTTTCCTGAGTTGGCGGAAACGATCCAGTTACGCACGCCGGATGAAAAAAATAAACGTCATGGTCAGGCGACGGCGGCGGCGAGTTTGCCGACGCGACGCGCCGCACGATGAAGCCTAAGGTCGCAGCGGCAGAGGTGTTGATCGTCGGGCAAGGGGTCGCGGGAACTTTGCTCGCTTGGGAATGCGAGCGGGCTGGCATTCCGTTTATGTTGGCGGCTGGAGCCGAGGGCGTACCGGCGATGGTTTCTCGTATGGCCGCAGGTATCATTAATCCTGTAACGGGAAGAAGGTTGGTAAAAAGTTGGCGCATCGAAGCGGCGTTGCCGGTGGCGAGGGCGGCGTACTTTGAGATCGAGTCGGCCTGGGGTGTGAAGGTCTGGCGTGAAATGCGGGTGCGACGCATTTTTCAGGATGAGCGTGAGCGACGTACGGGTGCGGAGAAGACGGCGCGCGGGGAGTTGGCTCCGTATGCAGTGGTTGCGGAGACAGACGGACTTTGGATCGAAGGAGCTGCGCGCGTGGATCTGCCGCAGTTATTAGCGTCGGCGCAGGAGCGTTGGACGCGGGCAGGGCGTTGGCGCCTAGAGACGGTCAATCTGATGGTGGAAACCACGAGGTACAATCTTGTGGTAGATTGCCGTGGGTTGGCCGGTGCGCTGGACCCTGCATGGGCGATGGTTCCGTGGGAATTTTCCAAGGGTGAGACGATTGAGTTAGCGGTGTCGCATTTGCCCGCGGACGAGATTCGCAATTCAGGTCATTGGCTATTGCCTGTAGGCAAGGGAGCGGCCTGGTGCGGCGCGACGCATTCACCTGGGGTGGTGGACGCGACCCCGACTTTAGATGCGCGCAAGATATTAGAAAGCAGCGCCGCTCAACTGCTTCGAGGACAGCATTACACAGTCACCGGACACACGGCGGGTGTGCGGGTCAATTTACCCGATCGACATCCAGTCGCGGGCAGGCATCCGACGGTGGCGCGTTTGGGTTTGCTCAACGGTCTTGGAGCTAAGGGAGCTTTGCTCGCGCCGATGTTGGCTAGGCAATGGATCAATCATTTGGCGGAGGGCGTGCCTTTTGATGCCGCCATTGATGTTGCTCGTTTTGCGACTTCACATCGCGGATCGCCTTAATCTTGGGTTTTCGGTTCCAAATTCCCAAGGGCAGTTATCGTCTTTTAGGCTAACTTTCGTGCAACTTTTGATAAGCGTTGGTGTTGTGTTAACGTACCGCGAGCGCTTCCCAATCCCGACATCAGTTTCTTGACTTATATCAGCAGTCGCTGGCGCTGATTTTTGGGTTTGGTCACACCGACCGCACGCCATTATATTTCATTTTGGGGCATGTGTAGCTTGCCTAGTGGTCGTCGTTTTTTCATTTTTAACTTATATACCTATTTGATAACATGAACGCATCTGTCCTCGCGCCTGTCGCCGTCAAAAAATCTAAAACGAAATATATCGTTATTGGCGCCCTTTTGCTTGTCATCGGCCTAGGGGCCGCGGCTTATTTTAAAAACAAAAAGGCCGATATAGGCCAAGTTGTCACAGTCGAAAAAGCTGTGGTTAAGACCATTACGCAGCTCGTCACTGCCACGGGTAAAATTCAGCCCGAGACGGAAGTTAAAATTTCCCCTGAGGTCGCCGGTGAAATCATCGCCATCCCCGTAATCGAGGGGCAGACGATCAAGAAGGGCACGCTACTGGTTAAGATTAAGCCCGACACTTATCAGGCGCAACTCGAGCAACAAGAGGCTGCTCTCGCCTCCGCCAAAGCCACCGCCGTCCTCGGCAAAGCCCAACTCATGAAGGCTAGCCAAGATTTCGCCCAATCTGAGGAGTTGCATAAGAAAAACCTCATCTCCGAGTCGGATTATACGGCCACCAAAACTCTTCTCGAAGTCGCCCAAGCCAACGTCGAAAATTATCAGGCGCAGATTCGCCGCACTGAAGCTTCCCTTAGTCAATCCCGCGACCAACTTAACAAAACTACCATTTATGCGCCCATGGATGGGTCCATTAGTTCCCTGACCAGCGAAGTCGGTGAGCGCGTCGTGGCCCAAAGCAGTTTCACCGGCACCGAAATCATGCGTGTGGCCGATCTCACTAATATGGAAGTTCGAGTAAAGGTTAACGAAAACGACATCGTTAATGTGAAGATCGGTGATAAAACCGTGATCTCCATCGATGCCTTTCCTGGCCGCAAATTTGCCGGATCCGTCTATGAAATCTCCAGTTCGGCTCAAGGTGCAGGGGGTTCTGGCGCCGGATCCAATCAGATGCTTAACACCGATGAAGTGACGAACTTCCTGGTAAAAATCCGCATCGCTGATCGTGATATTAAACTCCGCCCCGGCATGAGCGCGACCGTCGACATCGAAACGCAGACGGTTGAAAATGTCATTTCCGTTCCGGTGCAAAGCGTCACTGTCCGTGCCGCCGGTGGTAAAACCTCAGAAGATCTCCAGAAAGAAAAAGCCAAGGAAACCCGCGAGAAATCTGGCAACGACCTCGACGTTGCTAACGAGCGTGAAGAAGCCCGTCGTAACAAAGTAAAACTCGACCGCGTGGTCTTCGTAAAAAAAGGCGACATCGTCGAACTCCGTAAAGTCGAGACTGGCATCGCGGACAACATCTCCATCGAAATCAAAAGCGGCGTGAAATCCGGCGAAGATATTGTCTCAGGCAGTTACGCAGCCCTCACCCGCAAACTCAAAGACGGCGCCAAGGTCCAGCTCGAGAAACCCAAGAGTGAAGAGGACAAGAAATAATTTGGGCGCGGCCCTCGCTTTATTCGTCTCCGCCTCCACGCCATGATTCCTTCACAAGTCCCCGCCGCCGGCCGCCTCACGCGCCCGGCTGGCCCTCTAGTCATCGACATCGCTGGCGTCACTAAGCTTTACGAAATGGGCGAAGAGACTATCCACGCCTTGCGCGGCGTTTCGGTTCAGATCCATCGCAACGAATACCTCGCGATCATGGGTCCTTCCGGCTCCGGTAAATCCACTCTCATGAATATGCTGGGTTGTCTCGATACGCCCACCGCTGGTCGTTACGAATTCAATGGGAAGAGCGTCGCCTCTATGATCGACGATGAACTTGCTGACATCCGTAACCGCGAGATCGGCTTTGTTTTTCAAACTTTCAATCTCCTTCCGCGTTCTACCGCTTTGGCTAACGTCGAGTTGCCTCTCATATATGCAGGTTACGCGCCCGCCGAACGCCGAGCGCGCGCTATCCATGCTTTGGAAAACGTCGGCCTTGGTTCGCGCCTACATCACAAGCCTAACGAGCTCTCGGGCGGTCAACGCCAGCGCGTCGCTATCGCCCGAGCCCTCGTCAATTCGCCCTCGATCATACTCGCTGACGAGCCCACGGGTAATCTCGATTCTAAGACGGGCGTCGAAATCATGGCGCTCTTCGAGCAACTCTACGAGCAGGGTAACACCTTGATCGTAGTCACCCACGAAGAAGACATCGCTCGCCACGCCCGACGTATTGTTCGCCTGCGCGATGGTCTAATCGAGAGTGATGGCTCGGTCTATTAAGTCGCGTTTCGCCCCGCTGACATGAAGCGTCTCCTTTACGAGCTTACCGAGTCCTTTCGCATAGCCTTCGCTCAAATCCGAGCGAACAAGCTGCGCTCGGTACTCACAGCGCTTGGCGTCATTATCGGTATCGTTGCCGTTACGCTCATGGGTACGGCCATTCGCGGTATCGACACAGGTTTTAATAAAAGCCTCGCGATGCTCGGCGACGACGTTCTTTACGTCCAGAAATGGCCATGGGGTGGCGTCGAAGATTGGTGGAACTACGCCAATCGCCCGCCCATCCGCCCAGAAGATGCCGACAAGCTCAACCACATCATCGAGCAGACACCCAACTCCCTACTCGAAGTCGCGGTGCCTGTCTCCACGCGTGGCAATTCCGTTAAGGCTGGTGAAAACAAAGTTAGCGGAGTCTTCACGATCGGCACCACCGCAGACTACGGGCGACTCATCAGCGCCGATTTTTCCGAAGGCCGTCTTTTTAACGACACAGAAGCCGCCGGCGGTCGACCAGTCTGCGTTTTAGGTTTCGATGTCGCCGAAGCGCTCTTTCAAAATCGCTCTTCCATTGATCAGACGGTTATGATTGGAGGACATCCTTTTACGGTCATCGGCGTCGTTGCGAAACAAGGATCATTTCTCGGTCTTTTTTCATTCGATAATCAGGCGATTTTACCACTCGAGGCGTTTCGTAAATATTTCAGTGTGCGACGTGGCGCTGAGATTCGCGTTAAAATCACCGACAAAACTCGCGTGGCCGATGCTCGTGAAGAGCTCACGGGTGCGATGCGTCGTGTGCGTGCTCAACTTCCCGGTGAACGGGATAATTTTAACATCAACGAACAAGGCGCATTCAAAGCTCAACTCGATCCGATCAAGCAAGGCATCGCTCTCGCAGGATTATTTATCACGGGACTTTCGTTATTCGTCGGCGCCATCGGAATCATGAACATTACCTTCGTCTCCGTGAAGGAGCGCACCAAGGAGATCGGTACGCGCAAAGCCCTCGGCGCTCGCCGGCGGACCATCTTGCTACAATTTCTTATTGAGGCCGTTTCGATTTGTCTAATCGGCGGCTTCGTTGGCCTTGGGCTTACTTACGGGCTCGTGCTGGCGGTCGGCGCGGCATTTCCGGCGATTCCCGTCGAGTTCTCAGTGAGCCTCGTTTTTATCAGCATGGCCGTTTCCATTTTAACGGGCATCATATCAGGTTTTGCTCCGGCGTGGGGCGCTTCCCGTCTCGATCCGGTGGTGGCACTGCGCTACGAATAAGACGCGCATGAAATTTACCGAAATTCTCCGCATGGCCCTCGGTTCGCTGGGCGTTAATAAACTTCGTTCAGCCCTCACGATGCTCGGCATCACGATCGGCGTTTTTTCCGTCATAGGTGTAATGACGGCGGTCTCCGCGCTGCGTCAGTCAGTTGAGTCCGGTCTTAGTTTTTTGGGTTCCAATATCATTCAAGTTGGAAAAAATCCCGTTGGTATTTCCAGTGACGGAGCAAATCGTCGTCGCTTCGAAAATCGTCGCGACATCACCCTGCCTAACGCGCTCCGTTTTGCCCAACTCATTGAAGGGTATACCGATGTCGTCTGCCTCAAAGCTTTCAATAACGAAGGCGTCGTTCAGGCCACTTACGAAAATCGTAAGACCAGCCCCGGACTCAATTTCGGTGGTAGTAACGAACACTTTCTTACAGCCAATCAATACAGTATAGGCATCGGTCGCAATTTGACCCCGGCCGATATCGAGCTGGCTCGCCCCGTGATCATCATCGGCCAGACGATTGTTTCCCGGCTTTTTCCCAACGAGACGCCCTTGGGTAAACTAGTCAAAGTCTCCGGTAAAACGTACACCGTGATCGGTACATTTGCCGAGCGTGGCTCTTCCTTTGGCAATTCTCAGGACGGTATTTTGATTATCCCGATCACGCGTTTCGTGATCGATTTCGGCAGCGCTCGTCGGAGTATCAGCATCGCGATCCAAGCGCCGTCGCAGGATCGCTACAACGAGACTCTGGATAAAATCGTGACCGCGATGCGCATCGTGCGTGGTCTGCGGCCCGAGCAGGAAAATGATTTTGAGATTTTCTCGAACGATTCGCTCATTGCCGCTTTCGCCAAAGTAGCTGACGCGATCAGCGCTGGTGCTTTTGTGATCAGCGCGATCGCACTCCTCGCTGCGGGAGTCGGCATCATGAACATCATGCTTGTTAGTGTGACTGAGCGCACGAAGGAGATCGGGATCCGTAAATCCATCGGCGCGCGAAAAATCAGCATTCTTACGCAATTTCTGATCGAGTCGGTTGCGATATCGGTCGCTGGTGGATTGGTCGGCATCTTACTTGGGGTTGGCGCGGGCAACGGACTTGCGTTGTTGCTTAGCGCCTCAGTGGTTTTCCCCTGGGGCTGGGCCGTCGCGGGTTTGCTGGTCTGCTGCGGGATCGGCGTCGGCTTCGGTTTTTACCCCGCGTGGAAAGCCGCCGCGCTCGATCCGATCGAAGCGCTGCGCTACGAGTGATGAGTCCGGCTTGAGTCGCTGCGGTCGCGTCTGGCAGTTGGGAATCAGCCGCGGCGAATTTCCGAGCCCGGAAAACGCACTTGGATTCGGTACACTTTTTTCAACCGGCATTTGATTTGCCCGGTTTTTACGTCGAAATGTTCGGGAATTTCGATGCGGTGCAGATCCACGGCCGCGTGATAGCCGCGTTCGGAAAATATATCGATCAACATTGCCAGGGCAACGGGATCCTCGAGGCATGAATCCTCGGCGTTTACCAAGGCGACTCCTGATATGGCGTGGCGCAGTACGATCGGCATCATCTTTTTTTCGATGAAGGCCGCCACGCGGCCAAATAACTCGGCATATTCCAGTTCGTAGCCATCGAGGCGGCGCACGAGCTCTTGACGGGCATGAATGATGATCTCGCTTGCAACTGGAATCGCACGCAGCCGGTCCACTGTGCGCGGGTCGAGCTCGAGTGTGCTCTGATATTCGAGTTCGTGCTGGATGTTGCGCTCGACCTCAGTGACCGAGCCCTGCGCGTTGACGAAATGATAATGGAAAATCTCCTTCAGCTCTTGAAGTGCGTCCCACGTTTGTTCTTTAAAAACTCGATAACGTCGTTGCGCCAGCGCTTGGTCGAAGTCGGTGGCGCGCTCTTCAAGTAATTCGCCCACGCCCGAGCGGCGGACTTCTTCGTTGTGGGCTTTTACTTCGCGTCCGCGAAATAGTTGTCGGTCCACCGAAGTCTTCTCATCTACAAACAACACCATGATATGAATCGTGGGCTGTCGAAAATGGATGCTTAACGGCGTCGAGTAGAACTCGCGGCGTAGCATATGCATCTTGTCCACGAGCAACTTTAGGCACTCGACCTGTACTTTGGTGCGCGGAAAACCATCGAGGATGACGCCATCGCGAAACTCCTCCCGCAATAAACGGCGAAGGAGCAACCCGATTACTTCGCGGTCGCCGACCATGTTGCCGCCATCTTTGAGCCGTTTAGCTTCAGGCGTGTCGAGTAAGGCGCTTATGACGACCGGCTCGCAGGTGAGACCGCGGGCTTGGGCGATGAAGCTTGTGTTGGTGCCTTTACCGGCGCCTGGGGCACCGCCGAGCAGGATGAATTCCTTGGGGAAGCGCAGGTTTTCACGGCCGAATTCAGCCTGAAGATCGGACCAAACCGCGCTGAAAATCAGCTGGGCATCTTTGATTTCAAGATCGGCCACGCGTGGTGGAGGAACGATATGACCGGTTTCAGAACGGGAAGAGGAATTGCTGGAAGGCGCCATGGCTGGTTTTGAAGGTTCAGGCGTAGAGACTTTATCGACGGCATTCGACTAAAGAAAAAATCTTTAATCGCCGCCGCGGGAACCTGGTGGGCTCATTTTGGTCATAAGTGTATACGTTACGAACGGATTCCCGGTTTGGGCGTGAGTTAAATCTCTTCATGTCGGCACTTTCTGTCTTGGCGCCACGATTTTAATATAACCTCCGACCATGCGTGTCCTTATTGCTGACGATGAGCCTTCGATTCGTAAAACCATGCGGATTGCTCTCGAAACAATGGGTCATACTGCCGTCGAGGCTGCTACTGGGGCCCGTGCCCTGAAGATGTTGGCTGATGAAGTTTTTGACGCCGTGTTTCTTGATCTAAAACTCGGAGCTGAAGACGGGCTAGATGTGCTCGCACGTATTCTACGCCTACAACCCGCGGTTGCGGTCGTGATATTCACCGCCTACGCAAATATTGCTACTACGGTGGAGGCGATGCGGCTCGGGGCTTTCGATTTTATCCCGAAACCTTTCATGCCGGATCAGATCCGCGCTGCGCTCGCCAAGATTGAAAAAGCTGCGACGCTTCACAATCGCGTCCGCGCCCTCGAATCCGATCTTGCCATCGAGTTGCCTCCGATCGCTTTGGAATCAGCTGAACCCGTCATGGCCCGTGCTCTCGCGATGGCGTTTAAGGCTGCGGAAAGTCCCGCGAGCCTGTTACTACTCGGCCCGAGTGGCACTGGCAAAAGTTTGCTCGCTCGTGAATTGCACCGGCGTAGCGCGCAACGCGACGCAGCTTTTGTGACGGTCAATTGTCCGTCGCTTTCGCGAGAGTTGTTGGAGAGCGAGTTATTTGGTCACGTGAAAGGCTCATTCACTGGAGCCGTCACCGATACAGTGGGCAAAGTAGCTGCGGCGGCTGGTGGTACATTGTTTCTGGATGAAATCGGTGAACTACCGCTCGCTATCCAGCCTAAGCTCTTACGGCTTCTACAGGAGCGCGAATACGAGCGCGTGGGTGAGACCGTCACTCGACGCGCGCAGATCCGCGTCATCGCCGCGACCAACCGCAATTTACCGGACGAAGTTAAGGCGGGTCGCTTCCGGGAAGATCTTTATTATAGACTTAATGTCATAGCGGTTACGTTGCCCGCCTTGCGTGAACGGCCTGGCGACCTGCTGGCGCTGGCAGAAAGTTATCGGCGGCATTTTGCTGCACGTTTGGGCAAAAAAATCGTCGCTTATTCGCCCGCCGTGAAATCGGTATTAATGACGTACGCCTGGCCCGGTAACTTGCGGGAATTGAGCAACCTCGTTGAACGCGCTGTAATCCTTGCTGCTCATGAGACTATCGAGCTGGCCGATTTACCGGATACGTTGGGCGCTCCGATAGATTCGGCGATTAACGTTGGTGCGCGCATTACTTTGGATGCGCTCGAGACGGAACACCTGCGCCGCGTGCTAGCGACAACGGCTACACTGGATGAAGCCGCGCGTATCCTAGGCATCGATCCAGCTACCTTGTACCGCAAGCGCCAGAAGCTCTGCCTACTTTAAACGCACCCGTTTGCGATGCTGCGTACCCGTCTCTATATCGGTTTTTTGCCGTTTCTGCTGCTATTGCTCGCGACGGGCGGCTACACGGTAATCGTGAGCCGACAATTCACGGGGTCGATCCAGCGTGAGTTGATCGCAGACCACGCGGCGGTCTTGGCCAGCCAGCGAATGCGGGCGGCGGTTACGGCCATGAGTCGCGCTTCATCCGTTTCGACACGCTCTGATCCGATCGAAGCTCAGCGATTTTTTGATGACGCGCGTGCGTCGTTTACGCGTGAGCTCATGGCGCAATCGGCTACAGCAGTGGGCGGCTTACGCGCGCCTTTGATCGCTGTGATTGATGAGGCTCTGCACGATTATGCGATTCAAGCTGAAGCTGCTTTACGTTCGGTTGGGCCTGGCTCGCTCCTGACGATGCAACGTCTTGAGACCGCACTTTATCGACTTTTCGCCGCCATTGATGAGCTTAACCGCAGTGACTACACCGCGGCGTTGGCAACCGCCGCACGCGCCGAATCCCTTGCTACCACGACCTTGTATGTTATGCTCAGCGGTATTGCCGCCGCGCTGCTTATGTCGTTGGTTTTAGCTTGGCGGTTTTCGAGTTTTCTCCTTCAGCCAATTAAGGAGCTTACCGCGTCGGTGCTCGCCGTCGGCCAAGGTAATCTCGACCAGGAGGTGGCAGAGCGGTCAAGGGACGAACTGGGTCAACTTGCGCGCGCGTTTAACCAAATGTCGGCCAAACTCCGCGCTTACCGCGATTCGACTTTAGCACACGTTGTTCGCACGCAGCGTACGATGGAGGCCACCCTCACATCGGCGCCGGATCCTGTATTTGTTTTGGATATTCACGGTACTTACACAGTGCGCAATCCAGCAGCCGAGCGTCTTGCAAAAACACTAGATTTGCCTGATAAATTTCCACCAGAGCTCGCCGATTCGCTCGCGCAGGTGATGGCATCGGGTCAGCATTATTTGCCTACTGATTATCGCCACGTCGTTTCCTTGCGGGTGGATCGCGAATTGCGGTATTACCTGCCGCGCATTCTTGCGATCGGCGACACGCTCATCTCCTTCAAGGGCGCCGCGATCATACTCCAAGATGTGACCAAGTTTCGCCTGCTTGATGACGCTAAAACTAATCTTGCTGGCACCGTCAGCCACGAGCTCAAGACTCCGCTCACGAGCTTGCGCTTAGCGATCTACCTATTGCTCGAGCAAAACGTTGGTGCGCTCGCGCCGGCGCAACGTGAGTTGCTTGAGTCCGCGCGGGACGACGCGGACCGGTTGCTGCGCATTCTCGATAACCTACTCGATTTGACGCGTCTCGAAGCCGGTGCGACCGCGCTTGATCTCACTGAAATTTCCGTGAGCGAATTACTCGCCGAGGTCGCGGCTGAGGCGCGCGGTTTTATTGCGGCAGCTGGTGCGCACCTAGAAGTGTGTAGTGTCGAGGAACTCGTTCGGGTCCGCGTGGATGTGGCTCGCATCCGTCATGTGTTTATCAACTTGCTTACCAACGCCGCAAAATTCAGCCCGCCGAGCGGCTTGATTACGCTTACGGCCTCGGTGGCCCCATTGGGCTTTGTGCGTTTTTCTGTTAGCGACCAAGGTCTGGGCATTCCGGCGGAGAGTTTGGCCAAGGTATTTGATCGTTTTTATCGAGCGCCGGGACAGACGAAGGCCGGCGCGGGGCTTGGTTTGGCGATTGCCCGGGAGATCATCGTCGCACACGGCGGCAGCATTGCGTGCACGAGCGAACCGGGAAAATGCACCGAGTTTTATTTCCAATTACCACGATGAGCAAAAAACTTTCCATTTGCTCCGGGGGCGGTCTCGCGTTTGCTAACGAGGTCATGCACGCCACCAAGGTCATCGGCAAAACCCTCGTTGCCTCGCCGGAGCGAGTGCTCGAGGCCGATGCCGACATTGCCATCGTGCATCGTGTGCAAAGCGGCGACGTGGCGGCTTTTGATGAGTTGATCCTCAAATACCGCGAGCGAGTGCTCGGGATCATTTATAACATGACCTCGAACCGCGAAGATGCGGCCGATCTTACGCAAGACGCCTTTATTAAGACGTTTCAGTCTATCCACCGTTTTAGTGGGCAGTCGGCCTTTTTCACTTGGTTGTATCGGATCGCGGTTAATACGGCGCTTAGTCACCTGCGTAAACACCGTCTCCGCTCGTTTTTTAGCCTACAACAGATCGACGCCGATGAACCTGTTTCCCGCGAGATCATCGCCGCCCTCACGGACACGAGCGGCGCCGAAAAAGATACTTACGTGCGTGAACTTCAGGAAAAATTGAACGAAGCGATGCAAAAACTGTCTATCAAGCATCGTACCGTGGTTACTTTATTCGAAATCGAGGGCCTTAGCCACCAAGAGATCGCCGAGATCATGGATTCTTCCGTGGGAACCGTGCGCTCGCGTCTGCACTACGCGAAGCAACTTTTGCAATCTGAGCTCCAGCCCTACCTGCGCCGATGAATTCAAATCGCCACAAACCCGTGATGGTTGAGGATTTGCTGCGTTTGAAGAGGGCTGAGCGCCCGGCGGCTGATTTTTGGGCTCAATTCGAGCGCGAGCTACGTGCCAAGCAACTCGCGGCCCTAGTCACGAAACGTCCATGGTGGCAGACTTTGCCCGCCCGCGCCCTGGCAGGACTTTCGCGTTATCATTTACCGCTCGGAGCCACTGCGGTGTTGGCACTGACTTTTTTGAGCGTGCGAGAATATCAATCCCTGAACACCGGTTCCAGTGGCGTCGTTTTGCCTGGGCTCGTGAATCAAGGAACTGAAAACAACCTTCTGGCAAATTCCGGCTTACTGGCTCCGGCTCCTGCCAACGTCGTTGCTTTTTCGGCGATTAGCGCCACGGAAGCTGCGGCGACGGAAGATGCCGACATCAACGCGTCGGCAGAAAATAATTTTACTACAGCTGACGGGGCAGGGCGCGTTTCGGCGATGCCGGCACTCCGTGGTAGCGGCCCTGACAAGGTAGCCGTTTCGAGTCCATCGGCCCGTTCTATCGCGGAAAATTTTGCTGCAGCCCAATCGAACGATAATACCTTTGGCGGTCGACCGCTGCTGAATCCCGCGATACGCGGTTTTGAATCACGCGTCATGCCGGCGCGTATGCCGGTGGTAGATCCGCTCGCGCAGATGAAGGCTCCCGCTGATGTGCGGCGTGCACGTTACCTTGGTACGGCGTTGCCGGTCGTGGCTAATGCGAAACCCTTCACTCCGCGTAGCAGCGAGCGGTTAGCCAGCCGCATTTCCGACGAACGTCTATACGAATCTGTTAACAGCCGACTCGGGCTCGGCGGCGATCGCTTGATGGTAAAATTCTGAGGTGGGCATTTTGGTTGGTGCCCAGAACGATTAGATTGCACCCGGGCTTGAGCGCCGGGCGGGAGTTGATTGGCTGAGAGTATGTCTGTTTTCCAAGAGACGCTGACGTTACGGGTGCACGGAGCGGGCTTGCATGAATGCACCGAGCAGGTTGCGGGCGTGCTTGGTCGTAGCGGGATGAATCGAGGTGTGGTGACAATTTTTTGTCAGCATACGAGTGCGAGCTTGGTGATCATGGAAAACGCTGATCCTTCGGCGCGGCGCGATCTCGTAGCGTGGCTTGATCGCCTTGTGCCGTCGGATGATCCCGAGTTTGAGCACACGCTTGAAGGGCCCGATGACATGCCCTCGCACATTAAAATGGCTCTCACGCGGACGAGCGAGAGCGTTCCGTTTGCCGAAGGCAGGTTACAGCTGGGGACGTGGCAGGGAATTTTTCTATGGGAACACCGTCACGCGCCGCACACCCGCACGTTGATCGTGACGGTGTTGGGCTGAACGCGGCGGTTTAGCCCGGTACGCAGATGCCGCAGTTGTTGACGAAGAAGTCGTTGCCCTTGTCGTCCACGAGGATGAAGGCGGGGAAGTCTTCTACTTCGATCTTCCAAATTGCTTCCATGCCGAGCTCAGGGTATTCAAGGACCTCGACTTTCTTGATGTTGTCCTGTGCCAAGATTGCGGCGGGGCCGCCGATGCTGCCGAGGTAAAATCCACCGTGAGCTTTACATGATTTGGTGACGGCTTGGCTGCGATTGCCTTTGGCGAGCATGATCATGGAGCCGCCGAGAGCTTGAAAATTATTCACATAACTATCCATGCGCCCGGCCGTCGTAGGTCCGAAGGAGCCGGAGGCGAAACCGGCAGGGGTCTTGGCTGGACCGGCGTAGTAGATGGGGTGGTTTTTAACGTAGTCGGGTAGGCCGAGTCCGGCGTCGATGCGCTCCTGGAGTTTGGCGTGGGCGCTGTCGCGGGCCACGATCATCGGGCCAGTGAGCGATACGCGGGTGGTTACCGGATATTTGGAGAGTTCGGCTAGGATCTCGGGCATTGGCCGACGGAGATCGATTTTGACAATATTGTCGTCTTTGAAACGGCGGTCGGCAGCGGGTATGAATCGGCCGGGGTTGGTTTCCATCGCTTCGAGGAAGACTCCTTCTTTGGTGATCTTGGCTTTAATGTTTCGGTCGGCACTGCAGGATACGCCCATACCGACGGGGCAGCTGGCACCGTGGCGCGGTAGGCGAACGACGCGGACGTCTAGGGCGAAGTATTTACCGCCGAATTGAGCGCCGATTTTGCTGTTTTGAGCGATTTCGAGGATTTTCTTTTCCCACTCCAGGTCGCGGAAGGCGCGGCCGTGTTCGTTGCCGGTCGTGGGGAGTGCGTCTAGGTATTTAGCGGAGGCGAGCTTGAGGGTTTTCAGGCAGGCTTCTGCGCTAGTGCCGCCAAGAACAAAGACGAGGTGGTAGGGCGGGCAGGCGCTGGTGCCGAGGTATTGGAGTTTGTCGGTGACGAATTTTTCTAGGCTCTTTGGATTGAGCAGCGCCTTGGTTTCTTGGTAGAGAAACATTTTGTTGGCGGAACCGCCGCCTTTGGCGACGAAGAGGAATTCATATTTTGCGCCCTCGGTGGCGTAGAGATCGATTTGGGCGGGGAGGTTGGTGCCGGTGTTGACCTCTTTCCAAAGGTCGATCGGAGCGACTTGTGAGTAGCGGAGATTTTCCTTGGTGTAGCAGTCGTAGACGCCGCGACTGAGCCACTCGGCGTCGTTGGCGCCGGTCCAGACTTGCTGACCCTTTTTGCCGAGGATGGTGGCGGTGCCGGTGTCCTGGCACATTGGCAGAATGCCGCGAGCGGCGATCTCGGCGTTTTTGAGTAGGGTAAGGGCGACGTATCGGTCGTTGGCGCTGGCGGCGGGGTCGTCGAGAATGGCGGCTACTTGGGCGACGTGTTTGGAGCGGAGAAAAAACGACGTGTCGTGAAAGGCGTGTTGTGCGAGGTAGGCGAGGGTCTCGGGTGCGATTTTGAGAACTTCCTGTCCTTCGAAAATTGTGGTGCTTACGCCTTCCTTGGTGAGGAGGCGGTAAATGGTGTCGTCGGGGCCGAGAGGCAGCGGGTCTTGATAAACGAAAGCGGGCATGGGCATATGTACAACTTGGCGCGAGAGGCGCGGGGAGTAAAGCGAGCGGCGATTTTTGAGTCGCTTTAGCTGCGGAAATTAGCGCCGCGAAGGGTTGGCGTTAATCGGCCTTACGGGGTGGCCATTTTGCGGACGGTGGCTTCGAAACGCGGGAGGTCGGTGGGTGTTGTTATTTCGCTCCCCGGGTGGTTCCAGCCGTGGGCGCCGGGCCAAATACCGTGACTGAGAAACGAATCGCAGGCTGCGTTCATTCCGGTGATATTGAGATAATCTTTTTGTTCTTTTTCGTCGCGCACGCCAGAGACGAGGTTGGGCGGAAACGGCGTGATGATGCGACTTGAGACATGGGCAAGATCGTTAAGCGCCACGAAGGGGCGAGAGTCGACGAGGGAAGTGGCAGGGCGGGAAGTTTCACCTCGTAGGTAACGGTAATATTCGAGGTGGTTGCACTCGAGGCCATCGAAGGGCTCGGGTGTGCTGCGCTCAATGCGGCCGTCGTGCCAGCAAATCTCGATCTGTCGGCCTACTGCGTACTGCAGCGTGGCGCGCTCGCAATGGAGAGTCTCGTTGTGTGAGGCAGTGCCGGCGCAAGCGTGCGTGAGCGCG
Source organism: Opitutia bacterium (assembly GCA_947458705.1). GTDB lineage: Bacteria > Verrucomicrobiota > Verrucomicrobiia > Opitutales > Opitutaceae > Tous-C4FEB. Next base: position 28,440 of record CANHAH010000007.1, read on the forward strand.
AAGCGCAAGTTGACGCCGGTGGCGGTCGTCGCTTCGACAAAAAACGTGTCGGCACCCTCGATGGCATGCGCGCGGTAAAGTTCGGCTTGGACGGTGGCGAGTTGCGCCCAGCTTTGAAGCGAGTGCGGGCCGGCCCAGAACAGCATGTTGTGTACGAAGTGCGCCATGGCGTTGCCGAAACACGAATCGAGGACGGGTCGATCCGCTATCAAGAGGCGACCGGCCCAGTCATTGCGCAGGAAGTAACTCGCGGGTCGCGGCCAGAGAGCGCTGAGGGTCGTGCTCCGCAGTGCGCCGAACTCACCCGCGAGTAGGCGCTCTTTTAACGCGAGACGTGGTTTCTCAACTATAAAATTGAAGCCGACGAGAGAGGATTTAGCCGCGCGTTTATCGGCTACGATCATACGCTCGAGTTCGGCATGATCGAGTGTAGGCGGTTTCTCTAGATAAACGGGCAGGCCTAAAGCGGTGACCGCCGCGTGCATCTCGGCATGGAGATTGATTGGCGTGGGGATGACGACGAGGTCCAGATTGCGCGCGCAAGCCGCGAGCATGAGTCGGTAGTCGGCAAAGACTTGCACGCCACGGGCGGCGAAGCCGAGGGTTTCAAGGTCTTTGGCGAACCCATCGGTGTGTGGATCACAGGTGCAGATGAGTTTGGCCTGACCGCGTTCCTCAAGTCGGGCGACCGTAGTGTGGTGTGATCCGGCGAATCCGCCGAGGCCAATAATGGCGATGCGGATAGGAGGTTTCACACGATTTTCAATTTAGGCAAATCCTGTCCATCGATTAGGCCGACGGGGCGACCCTGAGCATCGACTACAATCAGATCGTCGATCTTGTGGGCCTCAAAGAGACGGAGCGCGTCTACGCCAAGGGCTTCGGCGGAGACGGTTTTGGGTTTTCGCGTCATGAACGTAGCCACGGGGCGGCTCAAAAAATCCGGCCCAGTGAGCGCGCTACGACGAAAATCACCGTCGGTCAGAATGCCCGATAAGCGGCCAGTTTTTTTGGCGACGAGGGCGATGCTTCCGCTCTTGGCTTTGGTCATCGCTAGAATCGCCTCTTGAAGGGTGACGGTGTCCGTTGCGATTGGAAGGCGCTCGGCGGTCCGCATGATATCTCGTACGCGCAGGAGCAGCACCCGGCCGAGATTGCCCGCAGGGTGGAAGCGCGCAAAGTCGTCGCGGGTGAGTCCGCGGGCTTCGAGGATCACCATCGCGAGGGCGTCGCCGAGGGCGAGGGCAGCAGTGGTGCTCGCGGTGGGGGCGAGTTTGAGCGGGCAGGCTTCGCGTGGAGCTCGGTAGAGGAGGCGATGGTCTGCCGCGCGGGCTAGGTCGGAATCGCCGTGGGCGGTGAACGCAACGATGCTCAGACCAAAACGTTTCAAGAGCGGTACGAGGCGTAGAATTTCTTCGGATTGGCCGCTGTTACTAAGAAGAATCGCCAGATCGCCCTCAGCGCATAGCCCAAGATCACCGTGAAGCGCCTGTGTGGCGTCGAGAAAACAGGAGGCTACACCGGTACTGTTGAAGGTCGCGGCTATTTTTTGGGCGATATGGGCTGATTTGCCGACGCCGCTGAAGATCAGTTTGCCACTGGCGGTGACCGTGGACTCGACGGCACGAGCGGTGGCGACAAATTCCCGGTCTAAGCTCCGGGCGGTGGCGGTGAGGGCCTCGCCTTCGATACGGAAGCAGCGGCGGGCGCGGGCGAGAGCAGATTTCGGAGCGATGGCCATTTATGATTTGAACCGCGAGGGCGGAGACTGGAACTTAGGGGAGGCTTATTCGCATTCAATCCCTTTCACTGTTTCCGATGTCCAAGTTTTTTAAAATTCTCTCCGCATTAATGGTGCTAGCCTTTGGGCTGGCGGGCGTGAGTTGTGGTCCCGGCGAGAGTTTGGGCTTGAGCGCGGAGACGGACGACGCTGCGTACCGCGAAGGTCAGCAACTGGTGAAACAGGGCCGTCCGCAGGAAGCGCTGTCGACGTTTTTGCGTGTTATCGCGCGGCGCGGCGAGGCCTCGCCTGAGTCGCACCTCGAGGCCGGTCTCATTTATAAACAGCACATCAAAGACCCTATCGCGGCCATTTATCATTTTCGTAAGTACCTCGAACAACAGCCCAACTCTCGCCAGGCTCCGCTTGTGCGCCAACAAATCGAGGCGGCTAAACGCGATTTCGGACGTACGCTGCCCAATCAGCCCCTCGACTCCCGTGAAGTGCGGCTCGACGGTTTTGACCAACGTGAACGTCTTGAGCGCGAAAATGAACAACTTCGTAATGAACTCTCCACCTTGCGTGGTCTTAGCGGTAACGCGCCCGCGAACCTCGCTTCTGTTCCTCGTGGTGCCACCATTGAAAGCGTCGATGCACGCCTCCCTGCGCCCACTTCGGCGGACGAAGCTTCGGCTATCACCCTCGCGCCAATTGCTAATCGCGAACCAGAGCCCAGCGCTGATTTTCAAACTTCAGGTAATGTCGCGGGTGCACGCGGCAAGGTCTCCGCTTTGAGTTCAACTGGAGGTCGGCGGCACACGGTCGCGGCAAAAGATTCGCTCTACGCCATCGCAAAAAAATATTACGGCGCTGCCACTAATGCGCGCGTCCAGGCTCTCATCGAGGCCAATCGTGATGTACTACCAGCTGGAGCGGGCACGCCGCTGAAGGAAGGTATGACGTTAAAAATTCCGTGATCATGCCGGTCTACCGGCGTGGTGGTTTATATTTGCCCGCTTTTTTCTGATATTTCTCTCATGCCCCGCACCTCGCAACGCACTGCCGGTTTCACCGAGTCGCTCATTCGTGAGATGTCACGCGTCGCCGTTCGACACGGCGCGATCAATCTCTCGCAAGGTTTTCCTGACTGGGATCCGCCTGCTGCGCTTGTTCAGGCGGGCAAAGATGCGATGGATGCCGGCAGGCACCAATACGCCGTTACGTGGGGTGCCCCTGAATTACGCATGGCGCTCGGTGCTAAGATCGCGCGGTTCACGGGGCGGCCAGTTGATGCGGATAGCGAGCTCGTGGTGACCTGTGGTGCCACTGAGGCGATGATGGCTGCGTTCATGACCGTATGTGATCCGGGTGATAAAGTCGGGATGTTCTCTCCTTTTTACGAAAACTATAACGCCGATGCAATTTTATCCGGCGCTCAACCCATTCACATACAATTACATCCGCCGCACTATCGCTTTGATCCGGCGGAGCTACGCCGGGCATTCGCGAGTGGATTGAAGGCGTTCGTATTATGCAATCCATCGAATCCGTGTGGTCGGGTGTTTACGCGCGAGGAGCTTTTACAGATCGCGTCGCTCGCTGAAGAATTCGACACGTGGGTGCTCACGGATGAAGTGTACGAGCACATCGTGTTCGCTCCACATCGGCACACGTATTTCTCGACGTTGCCTGGTATGGCTCAGCGCACGCTCATGTGTTCGTCGTTATCAAAGACGTTTTCGATCACAGGGTGGCGGCTGGGTTACCTCCATGCTGCGCCTAGTGTGATTGCGCAGGCGCGTAAGGTGCATGATTTTTTGACAGTGGGCGCGGCAGCGCCTTTGCAACACGCGGTAGTGACGGCGCTAAATTTTCCGGCAAGTTACTACGACGAATTGACGGCGAAGTATGCGGCCTCACGCGATGTGTTGCTGAGTTATCTCGATCAGACCGGCTTGAGCTACACGCGGCCTGAGGGTGCGTATTTTGTGATGCTCGACATTTCACCTTTCGGCTACGCAAGTGACGTGGAATTCGCGCACTGGATGACTAGGGAGATCGGCGTCGCGCCTGTGCCAGGATCAAGTTTTTTTGCGAACGGCGAAAATCGTTACGTACGGCTTAATTTTGCCAAAAAACCCGCGACGCTCCACGCAGCGGGTGAACGACTGTTGAAATTAAAACGTTAATACTAATGTGGTTTGTGCGCTGCGCCAATTTTTAGGGCGGTGATTTTTCGGGGCCAAAGGAACAGCGCATAGGTTTCTCTGCGTGGAATTGCTGCTCGTTGGCTTAATAGACATCCTCCCGGCACTAAAGGAGCGGGTTTTCGCGCCGTCTACTGAGATAAAACTTAGTTCAACCGTACCGCTTGGCCAGGTCGGGCGCGGGTGAGTTGACCGGCGCGAATCACGGGCACGCCGTTAACGATCACGTCACTGAACCCAGTCGCATAATGGTGCGGGTCGTCGTAGGTTGAGGTATCATTGACCGTAACCGGGTCGAAGACGACAATGTCAGCGATAGCGCCGGGGCGGAGTTCGCCGCGCTCGCCAAGACGAAACGTGCGCGCGGGCAGCGAGGTCATTTTGCGAACGGCGTCTTCGATTGGAATTACCTTTTGATCGCGGACGTAGCGTCCTAGTACGCGGGCGTTGTTACCGTAGCCGCGCGGGTGCGGGACGGCTTCGCCAAACTTCCGGATGCCGGAATCGGAGGCGATCATGGTGAGCGGTTGGCCGAGAAATTTTTTGAGGTCGGGCTCGCTCATACCGTGGAAGACGCCTTGCGCACCGCCGCGCGCTTCGATGTCGAGGATCGTCTCAATCTGGTCGTCGAGTGTCGCCGCGCCGCGGAGAAGTTGCGCGCATTGCGGTATGGTTTTGCCGTTAAAGCGCGGATCGGGTTTGAAGTTGGCGACGACGGCGTAGGTGAAGTCGCCTCGTTTGCCTTTAGCGATCGAGTCTTTCATCTCGGCGACCATCTGGGCCTTGATCGAGGGATCGGCGAGGCGCTCTTTGTAGCGGGCGGCGCCGCCTTCGCGGAACTCGGCAGCAATGAGCGCGGATATTCCGGTGCTTGAGGCGGTGTAGGCATATTGGTCCTGCGTAATTTTCAAACCCGAGGCGCGAGCGCGGTCGAGGTAGGCTAGGATTTCGTCGGCGCGTCCCCAAGCGTTGGGACTGGAGAGTTTGATATGGGAAACTTCGGCGGGGATTTTTGCCTCGCGGGCTACGGTGGTGAGTTCGTCGAGGGCATCAAGAATGCGGGAATTTTCGTAGCGCATGTGGCTTGCATAGATGCCGCCGTGTGCGGCTGCGACTTTGGCGAGGGCGATGATTTCATCGGTTTTGGCAAAAGAGCCGGGCAAGTAGATCAGTCCCGTGCTCAAGCCAACGGCGCCTTCCTTCATTGCTTGTTCAACTAGGGCGCACATTTTTTCCAACTCGGTGGGTGTAGGCGGGCGCATGAAGCTGCCGCCCATGACTTGGAAACGCACAGTGTTGTGTCCGATGAGTGTAGCGACGTTGAGCGAGACACCGGTGCGCGAGAGCTGGCTGAAGAAGGCGCCAACTTCGAGTTTCGAGCCGCCGCAATTACCTGTGACGATGGTGGTGACGCCCATACGCAGGAAATTTTCTGCCGTGGGCAGATCGTTCACGTCTTCAGAGTGGGTGTGGACGTCGATGAAGCCGGGCGCGACGACGTGGCCGGCGGCGTCAATTTCTGTGGGTGCGTTGGAGTCGGCCGGGAGTTGTCCCATGGCCACGATACGGCCGGCGCGGATCGCGAGATCACCGGGACGGGCAGGTGCGCCGGTGCCGTCTATGAGCGAGGCGTGCCGGATGATGAGGTCGTAGGTCTCGGCGCAAAGTGGCAACGAGATGAGCGGGGCGACAAGACAGAGAACGAGACGTCGGGCGAGGCGCATGGGAGAAGTCTGTACTCTGGGGTTTAAAACAACGCGCGGCAATGCGGTATCATGGAGATTTGTGCGGTTTGAGAGCCGCGTGTTTTGGGGAGGTGAATTTAACCTGCACGGTCAATTTTTGACTTTGCGCGAAGGCGCGGGTGACGTGTGGTGGAGAGATGGTAGCGCGCCCCACGTTTCGCATGGCAGTGAAGTTTTGGCTCAAACTGGGGTTGCTCAGCTTCGGCGGACCTGCGGGGCAGATCGCGATGATGCATAGGGAACTCGTGGAGCAGAAAAAGTGGGTCGAGGAATCGCGATTTCTGCACGCGTTGAATTTCTGTATGCTCTTGCCCGGTCCGGAGGCGACGCAACTGGCGACCTATTGCGGATGGCTCTTGCATGGCTTGCGCGGTGGATTGGTGGCAGGCGTGTTGTTTGTGTTGCCGGGCGCGCTGGCGATGTGGGGCTTGAGTTGGATTTACGTGAGCTTCGGCTCGGTGCCGGCGGTGGCGGGCGTGCTGCACGGGCTGAAGGCGGCGGTGTTGGCGATTCTCGCGGTGGCCGTCCTGCGGGTTGGGCGCAAGTCTTTGAAAACGCCGATCGCGTGGGCGCTCGCAGTGACGGCGGGTGTGGTGCTCGCTTTGGGCCTGGTGCCGTTTCCGGTCGTCGTTCTCGTCGCGCTGGCGGTGGGGTTTTTCGGCGTGCGACGTTGGCCAGATGCGTTTGGGCAAACATCGACCGCGGGTGCGAGCGAGGCGGCAGAGGCAAACGATGTGACGCAAACGCGCACGGTGCGCGAGACGGTGTGGATCGCTGGTATCGGCTTGGCGTTGTGGTTTGTACCGGTCGTGGGCGCGGCGTGGCTGCAAGGCGGCGGTGGACTTTACGCCCAGCTCGGTTGGTTTTTTAGCAAGGCGGCGGCGGTGACTTTTGGTGGGGCGTACGCGGTGTTGCCCTATGTGGGGCAACAGGCGGTGGAGCATTATTATTGGGTCACTTCACAGCAGATGATGGACGGGTTGGCGCTCGCGGAGACTACCCCGGGGCCGTTGATTTTGGTGCTGCAATACGTGGGGTTCCTCGCGGGCTGGGCGCAACCTGGTGGGCTGTCGCCTTTGGCTGCGGCGACGTGGAGTGCGGCGATGACGACGTGGGTGACCTTTGTGCCGACATTTTTATTTATTCTTGTGGGCGCGCCGTACGTGGAGCGGTGTCGCGGGTGGGCTCCCTGGCGCGGGGCCTTGGCGGCGGTGTCGGCGGCGGTGGTCGGCGTGATCGCGCAGTTGGCGGTTTGGTTTACGTGGCACGCGCTGTGGCCGCGGGGCATAAGTGGCGGTGTTGATTTTTGGGTCTTGGGCTTGGGCGTGACGGCGGGGGTGGTGTTGCAGTGGGGCCGCGTTGGCCTCGGCTGGGTCGTGTTGGCGTCTGGGCTGGCGGGTGCGTTCAGCGCGGTGGGGCTTTGAGAGCGTCGGTTAATACAAGATGCTCATCGGTAAAATGAGATAAATGACTCAGCCGAGTGAGAGTTTGCGGCGCTAGAGTTGCCCATGAAAAAGGGCCGGTCCGTGAGACCGGCCCTGAAGGGCAAAGAAGACGAGGGCGGGCTTGATTAACGGTGGCCTTGGGTCAGCTCGGAGACTAGGGCCGGTACTTCGTAGACTTTTTTCAACGCTTCCAAGATGCCGGCGCTGTGCACGCTCAGGGCGCGGGATTGTTTGTCGTCGTAGCCGAAGTCGGCGGAGAGCGATTGGATGTTGCCGTCGAAGATGATGCCGACGAATTCAGCTTTTTGGTTCACGATTGGGCTGCCGGAGTTGCCGCCGATGATGTCGTTGGTGCTGACGAAATTGAAGGGCACGTTGAGATCGAGGGCGGATTTTTTCGCGACCCAGCGTGGCGGGAGGTCGAAGGGCGATTTGTTGTCTTGCTCGGCGCTGCGGGCGTAGAGACCGGCGAGGGTCGTCATGGCGGCGACAGGGGCTCCGTTTTCCTCGTAGCCTTTAACGGTGCCGTAACTGAGGCGCAGCGTGAAGGTGGCGTCGGGGTAGGTGTTGGCGCCTTCAAGGCCGAAGCGGGCTTTGCCGATGAGGGCTTGGGCTTGTTGTTTAATTTCGGTCTGAGCCTCGACGATTTTACGCAGGGCGCGGGCTTCAGTGTCGATGAGGCGGGCGACTTCGATCATGGGGTCGTGGGCTGCGGCGACGACGGCGGCTCCGCCGGTGTAGAGTTTTTTACGGAAGGCGACGTCGCGCACTTGGGTCGTGTTTATGAGTTCGGCGGCGCGGGCGCGGGGGGATTTGCCGGCGAGTACGGCGAGCACGAGAGGGTCGTCGGCGCCGAGGTTGGCGGCGAGGTAGGTAAGTGAATCGGCGAGGGAAAGGATTTCGTAATCAGCGTAGATGGGTTTATCGGTGAAGAGCATGAGCTCGAAGGATTCTCGACGGGCTTCGGCGAATTCGGCGAGGCGTTCGCCGTTGGGCTTGGGTCGTTCGTCACCTGCGCGGAGCAAACGGCGGGCGAGGCTAAAGGAGTCGGCATTGAAGCCTCCGCCGCCCTCGAGTAAACGTTGGCGGTTAGCGACGAGGGCTATGCTCTTTTGCGCGGCGGCGATGCGCTCGAAGGCCGCGAGGGCCTCGGCGCCGTTAGGCGAATCGGCCAGCTTCTGTTTTAGGGCTTTTTCGGCGGCGACTTTGGCGCCGAAGAAGGCAGGGTCTTGTAGTGCGGCGAGACCGCCGTCGCGGACTTTGCGGGAATTTTGAATACCGAAGAGGTCCTCGCGCGCCCTACGGTTATTTTCTTGGCTACGCGCGCTCCAGGAGCTGAGGAGGACTTCGCGACGCTTGAGGGTGGCGAGTTGGTCGGGAAATTGGTTGTCGCGGAGGTAGGCGAGCTCAGGGGTGGTGAGCAGGCGACTGGTGCGGCCCGGGTGGCCGGAGACGAATACAAGTTCGCTATCCGCGGCACCGCGCGCAGACCATTTTAAGTAGTGGGTGGACTGGACCGGTTGATTATTTTCGTAGACGCGGAAGAAACAAACATCGAGGTCGTAGCGGGGGAATTCGAAGTTGTCGGGGTCGCCGCCGAAGAAGGCGATCTGTGCCTCGGGGGCGAAGACGAGGCGGATGTCGGTGTAGCGTTTGAAGCGATAAAGATGGTAAGCGCCGCCTTGGTAGAGGGTGACGACATCGCTGCGTAGACCGGTTTTGTCGCGGGATTCTTTTTCAACTTCTGCGATGATTTTACGGCGTGCTAGGGCGGCTTCGGCACCGCTGAGGGTGACAGAAACGGCGGCGTTAATGCGGGCGGTGACGTCTTCGATGGATTGCAGTACGTTTACTTCGAGGTCGTTACACTTGATCTCTTCAGATGCAGTTTTGGCGTAAAAGCCGTCGCGGAGGTAGTTGTGCTCTTGGGAACCCATTTTTTGGAGGGAGTCGGCACCAACGTGATGGTTGGTAATAACCAGGCCGTCGCCGGAGACGAATGAGGCGGAGCCGCCGCTATTGAAGCGTACTGAGGAGAGGCGCACGTGATCGAGCCAAGCATCGGTGAGCTCGAAGCCGTATTTGGCTTTAATCTGGGCGCGGGGCGGGGCGGAATAGAGCCACATGCCTTCATCGGCGAGGGCGGCGGTGCCGACGCATAGCGCGGCAAGGGTGACTAAGAGTGAACGGAGTTTCATAGGGTAAAATCCAAAACTAAAACGGCAGCGGGAGGCGAGCCGGAAGGGACAGTCTAGAGGAAAGACATCGGGTTTAACCGACGAAAAATTTTTGGATGCGGTAGAGGCTCGAGACGAGCACATCGATCTCGGCTGCGGTGTTGTACAGATAGAAACTTGCTCGCGTGGTGCTGGTGAGGCCGAGCTTACGCATGAGCGGCTGGTTGCAGTGATGGCCGCCGCGAAGCGCGAGGCCGTCTTCATCGGCAAACGTGACAACGTCGTGGGCGTGGACTTCGGCGAAGGCGAAGCTCACAAGTCCGCCTCGAGGCTGGCCGGCGCGTGGACCTATGATGCGTATGCCCGGGATGACGGAGAGTTTTTCCATCGCGATCTGCGCTAGTTGGTGATCGTGCTCGGCGATGGCATCGCGGCCGATCTCATCAAGGTAATCGCAGGCCGCGCCAAGAGCAATGGCATCAGCGATGTTGGGCGTGCCGGCTTCGTGACGTTCGGGAGATGGTTTCCACGTCGCGCCCTCGTAGGTGACACTGACGACCATGCCGCCGCCAGTTTCGTCGGGGGCGAGTTGATCGAGTAATGCGCGCCGACCGTAAAGCACGCCGATACCCGTTGGGCCGCACATCTTGTGGCCGGAGAAAGCGAGAAAATCGCAACCGAGGGCCTGTACGTCGATGCGGGTGTGACCGATGGATTGAGCGGCGTCTATAACTGAGACGGCACCGATCGCGCGGGCGCGAGCGCAGAGGCGCGCGGCGTCGTTGATGGTGCCGAGCGTATTGGAGATTTGGGTGAATGCCAGGAGCTTCACTGCGGGTGTGAGCAACGTATCGAGCGCAGCATAATCTAGTCCGCCCTCGGCATCGGCGCCGAGCACAGGAATGTAGCGGACCGTGGCGCCGACGGCGCGGGCGGCTTGTTGCCACGGTACTAAGTTGGAGTGGTGCTCCATCTCGGTGGTGAGGATAACGTCGCCGGCTTTGAGGTGCGCGCGTACCCAGCCATGCGCGATAATATTAATACTTTCGGTCGTGCCGCGCGTGAAAATAATTTCTGCGGGGTCGGCGGCGTGGATGAATTTAGCTACTCGCGCGCGCGCGCCCTCGTAGGCGTCGGTGGCTCGCATGGAGAGAGAGTGGAGGCCGCGGTGGACGTTGGAGTTGTCGCGCTCGTAATAGTGGACCAGAGCGTCGATCACGCGGCGCGGTTTTTGCGACGTGGCACCGTTGTCGAGGTAGACGAGGGGCTTGCCGTTGACCTGTTGGTGCAGGATCGGGAAATCAGCGCGGGTGCGGGCTAGGTCGAACATAGTGCGGGCGGCGGAAAAGGAAAACGGCTTAATCTTTATGCGTCTCGGTGGTGGCCGGAAGCGGGTCGCCTTTGAGGGCGTTAAGAGCTGCGTGCCAACCCAGCGTGGCGCACTTGATGCGGGCTGGGAACGTATGAACGCCGGCGAACGCGGCGAGGTCGCTGATCTCGGCGGGCGCTTCGCCGGTGGTGACTATGTGGTGGAATTCGTCGTAAAGCTTTTGGGCTTCGGCAGCGGTCTTGCCCTTTAGTTGCGTCGTCATGAGCGAGGCGCTGGCCTGTGAAATGGCGCAACCGGATCCATCGAAGGTAATTTCCGCGATGCGGTCGCCATCGAGGCGCAAATGCACGCTGCATTCATCGCCGCAGGAAGGGTTATTGCCGTGGGCGACGCGGTTTGCGGTCGGGAGTTTGCCGCGGTTGCGGGGGCGGCGGTTGTGGTCTAGGATGACCTGTTGATAAAGTTCGGAGAGATCGGCGGACATGGCGGCAGGATTGAAACTAGGTGATGGTTGGGCGTAATTGGCAACTGTGGCGTGCGGCTTGCAGGCGCAGGCATTACCGTAAAGATTCGCGCCATGAGTCTTTTGATCCGGCACGCTCGCGTCCTTACCCTCGCTCAACCCGATGGGGCCGCTGTGACGACGTTGCTCGGCGGGCGCAAGGCTCGGCGCGGTCCAGCGCTCAAGGAACTCGGCGTGATTGCGCGCGGCGATGTGCTCGTAGTGGACGGGAAAATCGCGGCCGTAGGACCGGAGTTACCCGTATCGGCGGATGCCGAAGTGATTGAGGCGGACGGGCGCGTCTTGATGCCCGGTTTCGTCGATTGTCATACGCACGCCTGCTGGGCGGGCGACCGCCTCGCTGACTGGGAACAGGAATTGAGCGGGGTCGCGTCGGCAGAGATTTTAAAAAAAGGCGGCGGCATCCAAGCGACTGTGCGCGCCGTGCGAGAGGCGACGCGGAAACAACTCGCGGCGAGTTTGCGCGTTCGCCTCGACGCGATGCTGCGCGGTGGCACCACAACGATGGAAGTAAAGAGCGGCTACGGGCTGAGCATCGAAGGTGAGACGAAGATGCTGCACGCCATCGCTCGTGCGGCGCAGGAATTCGCTGGCACCGTCGTGCCCACGGCCCTACTTGGGCAAGCTCTGGAAGGTGACGCGCCGGCTTTCACGCGTATGGTCGTGCGTGAGCTGTTGCCGGCGGTGTGGCACGAATTTCCTGGGATTGCGGTCGAAGCCGTGAGCGCGGCGGATGCGTGGCCAGTGGAGGCGTGCGTGCGTCTGTTTGAGCGCGCGGGCAAACATGGGTTGCCGCTGCGCGTGAGTGCGGACGCGACGATGTCGACGGGAATGGTGCCCGAGGCTTTGCGTCTGCATCTTCGCAGCGTGGATCATTTAGAAAATGCCTCAAAGGCGGACCTCGTGACGTTGGCGGCGAGCGACACTTTTGGCGTGTTCACGCCGGCGGCGAGTTTTCATAGCAAAGGTCGGTACGCGCGCGCCGGAGCTTTTGCGGACAGTGGTGGATTACTTGCGCTCGCGAGCGATTACGGTGTAGCCTCGGCACCGACGCACTCGATGCCCTTCGTCATTGCGTTGGCGGTGCGTTACGCGGGGCTGACGCCAGCTGAGGCGATTACCGCTACTACCGTGAACGCGGCGGCGGTGCTTGGGTTGAGCGATCGCGGCACGATCGAAGTTGGACAACGCGCCGATTTGATTATGTTGCGGCACCGTGACGAACGCCTTTTGGCGCACGAAGTAGGTGGGAACCCCGTGGAGCTCGTAGTTGCGGGTGGCGCTCGCGTGGTTTAAGTACACTGCGCCGCGTCGGGTGACGTGGAAGAAAGTTTTGCAGACGTCGGTGCAGGTCGTTTCCATGGTCGCGTGTCGCTCACGGTATTTCTAGGTCGCGAATTAATTTCCGCTTTGGGCGGGTTGGGAACGGCGCAGGTGCTCGGCCCGTGGCCCGGCGCGCGGCCAGCGGAGCGCCGACCGCATATGAAGTTTATTCCAGCGCTTTACGGGGAAGATCACGCGCACGAACACGCGGAGCTTTGCCTCCTGTTGGCCGGACGGTGCCGGTTTAGTTTTGAACGCGCTGGTTGCGGATTGGAGCCAGGTGATCTGGTAATTTGTCCCGCAGGCACGGCGCACGCCGAGGCATTTGGGCGGCCTGGCGTGGGCTATCGGCTCGTATGGTGGAGTTTACACGCAGGCGAACCGAGTCTGCACGCGACGCGTTACTCCAAACGTGGCGGTTTCGAAGTAGAACATCGCATGAGCTTGGCGGCGTTACCGGCGGAGGCCCGTGGGCGTTTGACGGTATTGCGCACCATGGCGAGCGCGGGACGCACGCCTGACGTGGATGCGCTGCGCGAGGCGATGCTCACGGTGACACTCGCGTTGTATCGCCGCGTACTCGACGGCGGCGAGGCGCAGCACGATACGCGCGCTCAACTCGTTGGTAGAGCAGTGGATTATGTGCAGGCGAACGCCGCGCGGCCGCTGGCTCTGGAAGATGTGGCACGGGCGGTGCACGTGTCGCCTAATTATCTGACGGGACTTTTTCGCGCAAAGACGGGCACTCCGCTTGGGCGATTTATTTTGGGTGAGCGAATCGCTTTGGCGCAGCAACGCCTCGGGAGTGCCGGTGCGAGCGTTAAGGCCGTCGCGCTCGGATTGGGCTTTGCTGATCCCTTTGCGTTTAGCCGCGCGTTTAAGCGGGTGACGGGACAGACGCCGCGGGCGGCGCTGGCGGCACGGAGCGGAAGTTTGGCCATGGCTTCGTAAGTGCGGCTATTCCCGCGGAGGGAGCGACGTGGTAGATTGATTACTTTATGAGCACACATTCTTCATCCTTGGCGTCGAAATTGGCCCTGCTTGGCGGCACGCCAGTGGGCGATGTGGTGTACTCGAAGTTCCCTGTATTTTCGGAGCGAGCGATTGAGCGTGTTGGCGAAGTCTTGCGCGCGGGCAAGGCCGTTGGACTCGGGCGGTTTCATTCTCCGGAAATCGCAGAGGCCGAAGAAACGATCTCGCGTTATCACGGCGGACGTCGGGTGTTGGCGTGCAGCTCGGGCCACGCGGCGTTGCAGGCGGCGCTGGCGGGTTTGGAAATTTGCTCGGGCGATGAAGTGATCACGACGCCTTACACGTGGGGCGCGTCGACCTCTTGTATTCTGCATCAGAATGCGATTCCAATCTTTGTGGATGTGGAGCGCGACACCGGCTTGATCGATCCGGTAGCGGTGGAGGCGGCGATCACGCCGCGAACGAAGGCGATTCTAGCGGTGCATATTTTCGGGCAACCCGCGAACTTGCGCCGCTTACGCGAAATCGCCGACCGCCGCGGTTTGAAACTCATCGAAGACGGCAGCCAAGCGCACGGCGCGGAGATCGACGGCTTGCGCGTGGGCAACGTCGGCGATGCCGCAGGATTTTCCTGCATGGGCGGTAAAGTACTGCCGACGACGGAGGCGGGTTATCTCGTCACGCCGGACGAATCCGTTTTTTGGAAAGGTGCGATGATCGGACAACACATGGGACGCTCGCCGGAAAAAGATTTTCCGGATGCGCTACGACCTTGGGTGGATTCGCTCGTGTACACGTATCGCGTGACTCCGTTAAATGCAGTGTTACTCACGGAACAATTTGGACGAATCGACGGCTGGATCGCTGAGCGTCGCCGGCACGCGGAGCTATTACGGAGTAAAATAGCCGCGGCGAAATTTTTGCGGATGCCTGACTACGCGGTGGGCGTGAAGCCGGTGTATCATCTGCTCACAATGAATTTTGATCCCGTGGCGGCGGGTGTGTCGCGCAACACCTTCGCGGCGGCGATGAAGGCGGAAGGCATGATGGCCTTTGGTTATGTGCCGTCGCCAATCCCGGATTGGGCGCGGCTACACTGGCAGGATTACCGTGGCCCGAGGGTCTCCTGGCTCGCGGCGCTTGAGCGCTCGGGCGTGGATTATCGAGGGATGGCGTTGCCGCAGTGTCGTTGGCGCGTGGCCAACTCGATCGAGACGCGTTTTGACTTCGTTGATCCCAACGAAGAAATGGTGAGCCGTATGGCCGAGATTATTTTGAAAGTAGAAGCAAACATCGGGGCGCTGCGCGATCACGAGCGCACGGCGGGACCGACCGCGCCGGCGCGACGCTGATGAAAGCGGGCTTCGGCAAGAGCGACCTCACGCCGCGTCTCGGCGTTCAATTGGCTGGCTACGGGCCGTACCGCAATCGCGCGGCGCAGGAAATCGTCGCGCCCCTTGCGGCGCGTGCGGCAGTGATCCGTGACGGAAAAACGAATGTCGTGTTGCTGAGTGTGGAGTTGTGTGGAACGCCGCGGCCCTTGGCCGAGCGCATTCGCGCGGCTGTCGCTGCGCGCGTGGGTTGCCGAGCGGATGAGGTATTTTTGTCTTCTACGCACACGCACAGTGCACCCTCGGTCGGCGGGATGTTTGGGTGGGGTGAGCCGGATGCGGTTTATTTGGAGACATTGCCCGCACGGGCGGCCGAGGCAGCGGTCCGTGCTAAGGCCGCGCTGGCCGAGGTCGAGTGGCGACACGCACACGTCGCGTGTGAAGGCATTGCTGTGAACCGCGAGACAGACACGGGTTTTGCGCTGAACGCAAATTTTGCGGAGCGGATAAATCCACTTTGGCGGCCAGAAAAGCCCGAGCAGACAGACCCGACCGTACGCGTGTTGGCAGCGTATGGTGCGGGCGGAAAACTGGTCGGGTTGCTCCACCATTTCGGCTGTCACCCGGTTGTTTATGGCGAAAAAACCGCGGCGATTCACGGGGATTTTGTCGGACTAGCCTCGATCCAACTGGAAGCGAAGCACGCGGGTGCGGTGGCGATTTTTTTGCCGGGAGCGCTAGGCGATGTTAACCCGAAGTTGAACCACCGCGTACCGCGGGAATCGCGGCGGGCCTTGAACGCGATCGCGCGTCAGTATGTAGGCGCGGTGGCGCGTGGATTGCGCGTGGCGCGACCGGTCGCGTGCGCGGCTAACGCTTTGGTTAACGTGAGTGATGAAATTAAATTTACTCGCGTGGCTTGGTCGAAGGCTCGGGTACTCAAGCGGGTGTCGGCTTTGGAAAAGATTTTCACCGAAGCCGGCGTGACAGATTTTCCCCACGCTGGCGGGTTACCGCCTTTGCACACTCGCGGGATGGAGATGGCCCGGTTACAGGGTATGCGGGCGTTGCTCACGGAGTGGCGCGGGCGGGTGGCGCCAAATCCGCCGGTACGCGTGCATGGTTTGAGGATCGGGCCGGTGGCGTTGTTGGGCTGCGGGCTGGAAGTGTACCACAGCTTGCAATCGGTGATTTTGAAAAACAGTCCGCACGTGGCCACCTGGGTCGTGAGCTTAGTTGGTGGCAACGGCTACGCACCGGATGCGGCGGCGCAGCGGAGGGCAGGTTATTCGGATGATTTTGTGCCGCTGATGATGGGTGAGTTGCCGTACGCGCGAGTGGATCAGGACTTGATCCGAGCGTTGGCCAAGTTGGCGCGGCAGCTGGGCGCAAAAAAGACCGCGCGGTGAGGCTCGGCTTTAGTTTTCGTAAATGCTCGAGCGGTGGCCGACGGCGATAACTATGACAACGACGCGGCACTCCTCGATCCGACAGAGTATGCGGTAGTCTTTCACGCGGTAGCGCCAAAACCCCTTGAGCTCGCCGCGAAGGGCTTTGCCGAAGGCCATTGGATCTGCAGCGCCACGGATGCGTTTTTCGAGAACCCCTAAAATACTCTCTGCGGCCGAAGGGCCGATTTTCTCAAGCTGTTTGACCGCCTCAGGGCTCAGTTCAAAGTCCCAACGCATGACGAGCCTCATCGCCGCTCATGGTCTTGGCTCCGCTTTTGAGGTGACGTCCCCAAGCGGCGGCGGCGGCACGGTAGTCGATTTCTTCTTCGACGGCATCGTAGACGGAGCGCACGAGGGTGGCGAGGCGTTCGAGTTTGGCGTCGCTGGTGATGGAGCTTTGGGTGCTTTCGAGGGCGACACGCTTTATGTAGGTGGCGGGGCTCAGGCCACGTTTGCGGGCGGCGATAGCGAT
>CANHAH010000008.1 GCA_947458705.1 Opitutia bacterium
AACAACGTGCTCGTCACCATCGAGCTCGCCGATGGCACGCGCGGCTACGGTGAAGCGGCGCCGTTGCCGCCCTACAACGGCGAGACGCAGGCCATGGCGCTCGCGGCGCTCAACGACGCGCGCGCGTGGTTACCCGGACGCGAGGGGAAAGACTGGCGCGCGCTCGCGGCGGAATTTTTTACTCGTGGTGGGAAGGATTGTGGTTCGGCACAATGCGCTTTGGAAATGGCTTTACTGGATGCGTGGACCCGACACCTCGGCGAACCGATGTGGAAATTTTTTGGTGGGGCGAGCACCATGCTTGAGACAGATATGACCGTGACCACAGGTACCATCGCAGAAGCGGCGGACGCCGCGCGGGCCATCCGCGCTCGTGGCATCCGGATGATTAAAGTCAAAGTCGGCGGCGCAGGCGGTACGACGGGCGATCTCGCGCGCGTGGCTGCGATACATGCGGCTGCTCCGGATGCGCCATTGATTCTCGATGGCAACGCCGGTCTGAGTCGCGCGGCCGCGAGTGAGTTGGTGCGCGGATTGAAAGCGGCGGGCATCACGCCGGCGCTGCTCGAACAATGGCTTGCAAAAGACGACCTCGTGGGCGCGGCGTTGTTGATCAAGGAATCGGGTTGGAAAGTTGCGTCTGACGAAAGTGCGTGCACGGCGGATGACGCACGCGCGATCGCGGCAGCGGGCGCAGCGCACGTCGTGAATATCAAATTAATGAAATCCGGCATCCTCGCCGCGCTCGAACTGGCTCAGGCGGCGCGTGCGGCGGGACTTGGCCTGATGATCGGCGGTAACGTCGAAAGTATTTTGGCGATGAGCGTCTCGGCTTGTTTCGCCGCCGGACTCGGTGGGTTTGAGTTCGCCGATCTGGATACGCCACTGTTCATGGCGACGAATCCTTTTGTCGGCGGGTTCAAGCTCGACCGAGGTCAAATCTCAGTCGCGCATCTCGCGGCCGGACACGGTACGCAACCACGAGCTTAGGCGGCCGCCAGATATGTGGCGACGGCCGTACTGAAGCTAAAGACGTGAATTTATTTTTGCGCGGGCGTGTCGAGACCGCGGCGGACTAGCAGCGGTTTGATGTCGGGCTCGCCGCCGGTGAAATCCCGGAATAGACCGAGAGCATCGGCGGTTCCGCCGCGCGAGAGTAGTTTGGTGCGGAAGCGGTCGCCGTTGGCGCGTTGGAGGCCGCCGTTTTGTTTGATCCATTCAACGGTGTTGGCGTCGAGGACTTCTGACCAAATGTAAGAATAATATCCGGCGGAGTAACCACCGGAGAACGTGTGCGAAAAATATGTCGAGCGGTAGCGTGGCGGGACCGCGGCGAAGTCTACGCCGTATTTTTTCAACGCGGCGGCTTCGAAGGCGAGTACGCCATCGGCCTCGGGGACTTCGCCGGCGCTGACTTGATGCCAGGCTTGGTCGAGGAGTGTGGCGGCCAGGTATTCGGTGGTCTTGAACCCTTGATTGAATTTCGCGGCGGCTTGGACTTTCGCGAGAAGTTCAATGGGGAGCGGCGCGCCCGTCTTATAATGCTTGGCGTAATTTTGGAGAATCTCAGGCCAGCTGGCCCACATCTCGTTCACCTGCGAGGGAAACTCAACGAAGTCGCGCGGAACAGACGTGCCGCTGAAGCGCGGGTATTTTACATTAGAGAACATTCCGTGGAGGGCGTGACCGAACTCGTGGAAGGCGGTGTTGACCTCGCTGTGCGTGAGGAGAGTGGGCTGGCCGGCGGGCGGTTGGGGAATGTTAAGGTGATTGCCTATGACAGGGTGTGTGCCGAGTAAGTGGCTTTGCGACGAGTAGGAGTTGGCCCAGGCGCCGCCGTTTTTATTTGAGCGCGCGTAGGGATCAAAAAAGAAAATCGCCAAGGCGGAGCCGTCAGCGTTGAACACGTCGAAGGTGCGCACGGTTGGTTCGTAGACGGGTAGATCGTGGCGCTCTTTGAAGGTAATGCCGTAGAGCTTGGTGGCCGCGAAGAACACGCCGTCGATCAAGACTCGGTTAAGTTCATAGTAGGGGCGCAACTGGGATTCGTCGAAGGCGTAACGGGCGGCGCGGACTTTCTCGGTGTAAAGATCCCAGTCGGCGGCCCCGAGGTTAAAGCCGCCTTTTTCCGCATCGACAATCGCCTGCATGTCGGCGGCTTCTTTGCGCGCGTTGGCGACGGCGGGTGGGGCGAGTTGAGCGAGGAGTTTATTTAACACTTCGACACTGCCGACGGTTTGTTCTTCGAGCTGGTAAGCGGCGTGGTGCGCGTAGCCGAGGAGGGCGGCGCGGGCCGCGCGTTTCTTGGCGATGGCGGAGACTATGGCGCGGGTGTCGTATTCGCCACCGCGGCTGCCGCGGGCGAGGGAGGCGGCCATGAGTTTGGCGCGGGTAGTGTGGTTTTTGAGATCCGTGAGCGGGGGTTGCCCGCTGGTATTGACGAGGGCGATTAAAAATTTGCCGTCGTGGCCGGCTGCTTTCGCAGCGGCAGCGGCCGTGGCGATCGAGGTGTCGCTCAAGCCGTCGAGTTCGGCACGGGTGGCGAAGAGCACGCCGGAGGAGTCGCGTTCTTTGAGGACGTTTTGGGTGAACGCCGTTTGGAGCGTAGCGAGTTCGGAGTTGAGTGCGCGGAGTTTGGTTTTGTCGTCCTCGCCGAGCTTGGCGCCGGCTCGAACGAAGTCTTGATACGTGCGCCAGAGCAGGCGATCGGATTCGGGGTCGAGCTTGAGGGAGGCGCGAGCGGCGTAGAGGGTCGCGATGCGAGTGAAAAGAGCGGTGTTAAGACGGATCGCGTCGCTGTGCGCGGCTAGACGCGGCGACATCGTGCGCTGGATTTTTTGCATCTCTGGGTTGGTGTTGGCGCCGGATAGGCCGCCGAAGACGGTGGCGACGCGGGTGAGCAAGCGGCCGGAGCGCTCGAGGGCGACGATGGTATTTTCGAAAGTGGCCGGTGCAAGGTTTTGGGCAATCGCGGCAATCTCGGCAAGATTCTCGGTCATGCCGGCTTCATAGGCCGGCAGGTAGTGTTCGTTTTTAATAAGATTAAAAGGTGGGTAATTGAAGGGTAGGGGGCTAGGCGTGAGAAGCGGGTTGGTGGCAGCAGCGTCGGTCGCGGGTGTGTCGAGGCCGCGGCGAGCGAGAAGCGGTTTAATGTCGGGCTCGCGGCCGGTGAAATCGCGAAACAGGCTGAGCGCATCCGCGGTGCCGCCGCGGGCGAGGAGCTTTTGACGGAAGCGATCGCCGTTGGCACGGGTAAGGCCGCCGTTTTGCTTGAACCAGTCGACCGTGGTAGCGTCGAGGACTTCAGACCAGATGTAGGAATAGTAGCCGGCGGAGTAACCACCGGAAAACACGTGTGAGAAATACGTCGAGCGGTAGCGCGGTGGCACCGGGGTGAAATCAAGGCCAACTTTTTTCAAAGCGGCGGCTTCGAAGGCGAGCACGCCATCAGCGGCGGGAACTTCGGCGGGCTTCAAGCCATGCCATGTGAGATCGAGGAAAGCGGCGGCGAGGTATTCGGTCGTTACGTAGCCTTGGTTGAATTTGCGGGCGTCCAGGACCTTGGCTAGTATAGCGGCGGGGAGTGGTTCGCCAGTTTTGTAGTGCTTGGCGTAGTTTTTAAGAATATCGGGCCAGACCGCCCACATCTCGTTAACTTGTGATGGGAATTCAACGAAGTCGCTGGGGACGCTGGTGCCGCTGAAGCGCGGATATTTCACGTCGGAGAAAATGCCGTGTAGGGCGTGGCCGAATTCGTGGAAGAGTGTAGTGACTTCGTCGAAGGTGAGGAGCGTGGGCTCGCCAGCGGGCGGTTGGGGAATGTTGAGGTGGTTGCCGACGACGGGGTGCGTCCCGAGGAGTGCGGATTGCGATTCGTATTCGTTCATCCAGGCACCGCCGTTTTTGGATGGACGGGCGTAGGCGTCAAAAATGAAGAGTGCGAGCGTGGCGCCGTTGGCGTTGAAGACCTCAAACACGCGGACCTCAGGGCGGTAAACGGGCAGGTCGGTGCGCTCCTTGAAGGTGATACCGAAGAGTTTCGTGGCCGCGAAGAACGCACCGTCGACGAGCACATGGTTGAGCTCGAAGTAGGGTTTCACTTGCGCCTCGTCGAATGCGTAACGGGCGGTGCGCACTTTTTCCGAGTAAAGATCCCAGTCGCTGGCTGTGGCGGTGAAGCGGCCAGGTTTGCCGGCTAATTCGGCATCGATGATCTGTTGGATATCGGCGGCTTCTTTGCGGGCGTTGGCGACGGCGGGCGGGGCAAGTTTTGCGAGCAGAGCTTTGGCGGCGGCGACGTTTTTGGCGGTCTGGTCTTCAAGTACGTAGTCGGCGTGCGTGGCGTAACCGAGCAGGGCTGCGCGCTCGGCCCGGAGCCGAGCGAGGATGGTGACGTTGGCGCGGTTATCGAATTCGCCGCCGCGACTGCCGCGGGCGAGGGATGCGCGTAAGACAAGTTCGCGGCTGGTGCGATCGGTGAGTGAGGTGAGCGCGGGTTGGCCACTGGTGTTGACGAGGGCGAGGGCGAATTGGCCGGCGCGGCCGGAGGATTTGGCGAGCTCGGCGGCGGCGGTGATTTCGGCTTCCGATAGACCGGCGAGCGCGGCGCGGTCAGTGAAATAAACGGCAGAGGCGGTTCGCTCTTTCAGGACGTTTTGTGAAAACGCAGTTTCGGCGGAGGCGATCTCGGCGTTGAGGGCTTTGAGTTTGGTTTTGTCGGCTTCGGAAAGACGGGCACCGGCACGGACAAACGATTTGTAGGTCTCGCTGAGGAGGCGGGCGGATTCAGGATCAAGGCTCAGGTCTGAGCGGGCCTCATACAGGGAGCGGATTCGATTGAAGAGCGCGGCGTTAAGCAGAATAGCGTCGCGGTGCGAGGCGAGTTTAGGGGCGAACTCTTTTTCGACGGCTTGGAGGGTGGGGTTGGTGTTGCAGCCGTTTATGTTGGAAAAAATACGCGACACGCGGCCAAGGATTTGGCCCGAGCGCTCGATGGCTACGATGGTGTTTTCGAATGTTGCAGGCGTGGCGTTATTTGCGATGGCGGCGATCTCAGCGAGATTCTCGGTCATGCCGCGTTCGTAGGCGGGCGCGTAATGCTCGTCTTTGATTTTATCAAACTGCGGATACGCCAGTGGCAGCGGGCTCAGGGTTAGGAGTGGATTGGCGGCAGGAGCAGACTGGACTTGGACGATGGACATGAGGGCGAGGAAACCAACGAAGGGTAGAACGAGGTTAGGCATAAAAAAAGCCTGCGCCCAAAAAGGGTACGCAGGCAAGGGCGAGAAAACGGGCGGAAATTATTTCTTGGCGGCGGGTTTTACGGGTTTAGCCTGAGTCTGTGTGGGCGCGTAATAAGGTGTCAGCGCAGCGACGATGGCAGCGCGGGCGGTGGCGTGGTCGATCACGCCGTTGTGGCGCCAGAGAATTTTTCCATTGGGCGCGATGAGCACCGTGTGAGGCAGCGGGCCGGGCCAGTCGGGATCGAGCGCGGCGCCGAGAGCGTCCTGATTAGCACCAGTGAAAATGTAGTGATTGGTGGTGCGGCCCTCTTTTTTGATGGAGGCTTGGACGTTTTTAGTCAGACCGGCGCCTTGTTTTTGCAGGAAAGCTTGGGCTTTGGCTTCGTCTTTAGGAGCGTCTAGCGAGATAGTAATGAGCTCGAAATCGCGCATGTCGAATTGGCGCGAGAGCGCAACGAGCAAGGGGAACTCTTCCACGCAGGGGGCGCACCACGTAGCCCAGACGTTGACGAGGCGGACCTTGGGAGTGGGGTTGGCGCGTAGGGTGGCGACGCCAGCGGAATCTATGCGCTCGAGCGAAACCGGGATTTGGGTCCAGCTGGTTTCGCGGAGGATGTGGGCGGCTTTTTTCTCACGCCATTTGGTGGAGCAGCCGTGCGGTTTTGTGAGCTCTACGGGGACGAGTTTGCCCTCGAGGAGGGCGAAGATGGCGTTGCGGGCGTCGGCCGATTTGACGGTTTCTTCCTGCGGGAAACGCGAGTCATCGAAGCGGCCTGCGTAGCGAAGGCGGCGGTCTTTATCGAAGATAAAGACATGCGGCGTGGCGAGGCAGCCGTACGCGCGGGCGATCAGCTGTTGGTCGCCGTCGTATAAATAGGGAAAATCCCACCCGAGACTCTTGGCGTAGGGTTTCATGTCGGCGAAGGAATCGTTGTATTCGCCGTAGCCAAGTTCGTCGAGGCTGAGGCCGTCGGGGTGATTGGGGTTGATGGCGACCAGGCCGAAACTTCGGCCGCGCAGATCGTCGCGAAGTTTTTGGAGACGTTTTTCGATGCCGTGCGAAGTGGGACAGTGATTCGATGTGAATAGGACCATGAGCACATCGGGTCCGGCGAAATCGGATAGCTTGTAGGTACGTCCGTCGATGCCTGGGAGGGCGAAATCAGGGGCGGTATCGCCGATGGCGAGGGTCCGCGTGCCGGTAGGGTTACCGGATTTATCTAGAAGTGCCACAGTTGCAGCGGGTGTAGCACTCGGGGTGTTTTGGGCGGCGCGTGAGCTTAACCAGGTTAATAAAAACGCGACAAAGAGGCACGCGGAACGAAGAGAGTGCTTGGGGAGGAGCATGTAAATACGGTGTCTACCGAGATGTTTTTGGCAAGTAAGGGCCGGAGCCTCGACTGTACCTTGGCGGAACGGGTCATACTATGCAGCCCTAAGTCCTTAACGACAACTAGACGAGACGTTGTTCTTTATTCAGAGTAGTCGTTAAATTATGACGGGCATCTGAAATACGGGGGGATGCTCTGGTGCCGATGAACCAGCAGTGTGCGTTTGCCGGCACGGCGTAATGGCCTTCTTCGCTGGCATTTTTGAATACACTTTAAGGGCGCCTCAGCGATGTGCGGCCGTAGCTGGGGCGATCTCGACGGCGTAGGTGTGCGTCTGGGCTTTTTTGCCGCGGCCAGGATTGCTATCGAAATTGCCGCTGAAGATAATCCACCGTCCGTCGGGCGTGAACGTGAGGTTCGGCTCGACGCCAGTGTCTTTGCTGTAGTTATGACGAGCCATGTTGACGAGGCGTTCAGTCTTAAACGTGCCGATGTCGATGAGATTTTTTTTGTCGCGGTACGAGCTTCCGCGCACCATCGCGGGGCGGAAAAGGTAAATCCATTGGCCGTTGCCTGGTGGGTTGAGGAGTTCACCATCGCCGGTGCGAGTGGCGACGCTGCCTGGGCCGCCGCCGTCGCCGGCGAACAACTTGCCATCGCGGGAGACGTTGTAGTGTACGGACCATTCTTGGCGAGGGAGATGGTACCATGTACGGTGGCCAGTCGTGAGATCGACGCCGGCTAGCCAAAAGACGGTACTGCGCGGCGTCTGCAGATCATACCAGACTTGTTTTCCGTCGGGGCTGAAAAATTCGTGTCCTTGAATTTCCATGTTCATCGTGCGTTCGTGCAGCAGACGGGCGGGCGAGGACCCATCAGCACGAATCGTCCAAGTGCGGTCATTGAAGTGCCACGGGCCCTCGTGACAGAAAAGAATTTGGAGCGGATCCGTGGGCGAACATTGAAGGTGGTTCGTCCAGTCGTTTTCGCGATGGATGACGCGGTAGGCGCCTGTTTTGAGGTCGACGGTGTAGATCATTTTCGGTGTACCGGTGGCCCATTGGGCTTCGAGCGTGCCTCCGCTGCCGCCCGAGGGTGGTGTGCGCGGGATCGTTTGTCCTTCGGGATCGGGCGCGATGCCGACGAGGAGCGTTTCGTCACAGTTGATCGCGTACTGGCCGCTGCGGACGCGCGCTGGCGCGGGGAGTTGCGTGACCTCTCGGACAGCTTTGGTGTCGAGGTGGATTGCGATGATGGCATCCCCGCGACGTACGTAGGCTTCGCGCGTGCGCCACGCGGTGGCGATTACGCGAGAATCGGCGGCGATGATTTCTACCTTTGGCGCGGTTAAACCAAGTGTAGAAATATCCACGGTGGCGATGCCCATCGGTGTATTGAGGATGAGTTTATCTCCTTCGGCGGTGTAGCCGTTTTGATGAAAGTAGAGACTGGAGCCGCCCGTATCAGGCGAAAGTCTAATGACGCGATGGCCGGTGTCGGGATCAATCCAGTCCGAGCGTAGTGTGCCTGGCGTGGAATCGGCGGCGGCGAGAGCACGCGCGAGCAAATGCAGGACAAAAAATAAACGCAGGTAAATCGGCATGGTTAGATGGGTTTTAAGCGTGGGACGAGGCGCGAAGAGAGGCGTTACGGTTAAAGCGTACGGACAGTCTGAACTTCGCCTGCGGTAGCAGGTAGAAAATTAGGGCGCGCCGAGTGCTGGCGGATTTCGCCAGCGTCGCCAACGGTGCCAGGCTAGGGCAAAGCCCGTATAGACGAGCACACAACCACCTAGCGAGGCGAGGGCGGCGATTGCTTGACCGAGCGCACCGAGCGCTTCGCCGGTATGTAGATAGCGTGTCCAAGAGCGGACACGTTGGGCGGCGTTTAGACTGGCGTAGCCGTTGGTTTTAAGAATTTCGCCCGTGTGCGGATCGATCGATAAGGTCGTCAAGGCGGTCCTGGGCCATGCATCGGCGGTGCGTAGGGTGACGGTGGCGGGCGTGGGGGCCGCGGCGGTGTTGCCGGCGCGATATGTGAGGGACGTCCATGCGGGTAGTTCTTTTTGCGCGCGGGCGATCAAGCTTTCGGCGGATAAAGGTTGGGCCTTAGCGACGGGTGCTGGCAGCGATGCGGCCGAAGCGGACGTGGGCGGTGGTGGTGGCGTGCCGGTGAGCGTGAAAATCAAATTGCCGGCCCAGCGGTATGAAATCGGTAGCGCGGTTAGAGTGAGCACGATGAGAACTGGAGCCGACCAGAGGCCGATGACGTTGTGCCAATTCCAGTCGCGAGCTTTGGCGTTGGCGGCGGGGACGAACCAGAGCGATCGCTTGAGGCCCTTGGTACGCCATTTGCGAGGCCACCATAAATATAGACCGGAAACGGAGAGGAAAAAGAAGGCGATATTGCCCGCGCCATTGATGGCTTTGCCGATCGTGCGGTTTGAGCCGCCGAGAGCAAGTTGGCGGTGCCAGTCTTCCATGAGATGAAGAAAATCACGTGTTCGTGTGGAGGTGACTTGGCGGATTTCGCCGGTGAAGGGATTGGTGTAAAATGTCTCGTTGCGGCCGGCAGTGAAGGCTATGGCTGTGCGGGCATCGTTTTCGAGCGTGATGCCGGAAAGTTTAGCCGTGGGGTGAGCGGCGCGAACACGTGAAAGCAGTTCTGTGAGCGTCAGTCGCGGGGTTTCAGCAGGCCTCTCTATGCGTCTGGCGTCGCGTTCAGCGTAGGCGACAAGTTCTTTTTCAAAAGCGAGTGCAGTGCCTGTGAAGCACATGATGGCGATCGAAAAACCCGCGATGAGACCAGCAATCAAGTGCAGCCAAAAAAGAATTTTACGAAACGTCATGAGAAAAATTGTAAGTAAATTACCGAACCAGCCTAGATCTTGTGTGCCAAATGATAGAAAAAAAGGGGCACAGTCGTCGAGCGGATGCGAGAATGGATATTTGACCTGTTCTATGGTGAAGGCATTAACGCGAACAGAATGGCTGAACGTCTTATCGTTAATCTGGCAGAGCGGAGTTATCCCATCTGGTTTGGGACGGACTTGAGCGTGGAGGTGCGCGCCAAGGTGGCCGAATTATCGGCCGCTGGTCGCAAGGTCGCCGTCGTAACCGATCAGACCGTGGCGACGCTGCAAGCGGCGGCGATGTCGGCGATGTTTGGCGAAATGCCGGTTTTGGCGCTCGCGCCTGGTGAGGGGACGAAGTCTTTGGCGGAACTCGGTCGCGTGCTTGATTTTCTTGCGGCACATCGCATGGATCGCACGAGCGTACTTTTTGCCGTGGGCGGTGGCGTGATAGGTGATCTCGGTGGTTTTGCAGCAGCGGCGTATTTGCGAGGGATCGATTTTGTCCAAATTCCAACTACATTGCTAGCAATGGTCGATAGTTCCGTTGGAGGAAAAACGGGCATCAATCTGTCGGCGGGAAAAAATCTCGTCGGCGCGTTTCATCAACCCCGCGGCGTATTCGTGGCGACCGGTTTACTGGCAACGTTACCACCCCGTGAATTTGCTGCGGGCATGGCGGAGGTCATTAAATATGGTTTGCTCGGTGATGAGGCCTTGCTGGCGCAACTCGAAAGAGCGCCATTAAAGATGAATTCGCCAGAGTTAGCCGCGATCGTGCGGCGTTGCTGTGAATTGAAGGCGGCAATTGTCGAGGCGGACGAACGTGAACTTGCCCAAGAAGGCGGTCGGGCATTGCTCAACCTTGGTCATACGTTTGGCCACGCTATCGAGCAGGTGACCGGCTACGGTGCTTACCTGCACGGTGAAGCTGTCGCTATCGGCTTGTGTGCTGCTGCGCGGTTGTCGGAGAAACTCGGTGCGATCGGCGCGGCTGATGTCGCCCGCGTGGATGCAGTGGTTTTGGCTCATGGTTTGCCGACGCGGTTACGCGCGCCGTTGGCGATCGGCGAATTGGCGGCCGCGATGGCCCGAGATAAAAAAGTGCGCGCTGGCGGGTTGCGTTTCGTGGTATTGAAGACCTTGGGCGCCGCGGCGACGCAGGGTGGGATAGATCCTAGTTTGGCCGAAGCGAGTTTCGCCGCAGTGGGCGCAGTTTGACCGCGAGCGGGAGCTGTCGGGCCTTAATCGAGTAGACCAAAAAATCTCCGTGTGTTTATCGGGCGGCGTGCGTTAAGCTATTTCCATGTCGGCCATCGACGAAGGCATCGTCCGCGAGTATTTTGAACAGAACGGATTTTTCGTGCGCCAAGCGCGTAAATACTCCGTGACTGCGCGCAAGAAAACAGGGGAAGAAGAGATCGATTTATTGGTGTCGAATCCGGCATGGGTGCGCGGCAGTCGCTCGCCAGATTTTTTCCTTTTCGCAAACGAGCTACCCTTCATCCAACGCGCCGTGGTGTCCGTCAAACCGTGGCACACGAACGTCTTTACTCCGGCGATTCTACGGAGCTCTCCGGAGATTTTCGGGTTTTTGGAAGAAAACGTACTTAAGCAAGTTCCGCGATTTTTCGAACCTGATGCGCCCGACGGCGAGCACGACGCGGTGGTGACGAAGATTTTGGTCTTGCCCGCGTTGCCTACAGCGGAACCGTTTCGGTCACAAAGCGTGGCCTTGCTCAAGGAGCGAGGGGTCGATGCGATTATTTCTTTTCGCGCTATGCTCACCGACTTGATCGACAAAATCGAAAGTAACCAAAACTACAGCAAGAGCGACACACTACAGGTCATGCGCATTTTAAAAAATTACGATCTACTTAAGGACTCGCAGCTTGAACTGCCTGTTGGCCGTGAGCCCGTGGGCCGTAAAATTCGCTCTGACATGATCAAATGAGTAGCAACATCCATCCCACGGCTTTAATCGAACCCGGTGCCCAAATCGGCGCAGATTGCGAGATCATGGCCTACGCCGTCATAACGCGACATTGTGTGTTGGGTAATCGTGTAATCGTGCATCCGTTCGCGGTGATTGGCGGCGATCCGCAATATTTGAAATTCGACCGCTCGCTTGTGACTGGCGTGCGCATCGGCGCAGGTACGGTCATCCGCGAGCACGTTACAATCAATCGCTCTATCCATGTGGGGCAGGTGACGACTGTGGGGGCCGGTTGTTTTCTCATGGCTAATGCCCACGTCGCGCACGATTGCGTGGTCGGCGATCACGTAGTGCTGGCCAACAACGCTATGCTCGCGGGCCACGTCGAGATCGGAGCCAATACCTTTGTTGGTGGTGGCGCCGGTCTGCATCAATTTTGTCGGATCGGTGAAGGAGTTATGGTCGCGGGTAACGCCTCGGTCACTCGCGATGTGCCCCACTTTACGATGGTGGCGGAGCGCGATGAAGTTATCGGTTTCAACATTGTAGGCCTAAAGCGGCGCTGCGTCGAGCGCACGGCGATCGCTCAATTGAAAGCGGCGTTTCACGAGGTGTATTTCACTCAGGGTAACATCCGCGAAGTGGCGGCGGCATTGTTAATGGGTAATAACTATCCGAGCCTTGAGGCGCGGAAATTCCTTGAGTTCTTCAGCGGAGGTAAACGCAGTTTTGCGCGTGCGCGTCGCGCGTTAGTCGACGAGGCGACGCCATGAGCGCGGCTAAACTCGCGTTCACATGCGGTGATCCTGCGGGCGTGGGCCCGGAAATCGTGGCGGCCTGGCTTGCGGCTCATCCCGCGGAAGCCGCAGATGTAGTCGTGATCGGGCCTGTCCGTTGGTTGGCGTCGCTCGAAACGCCTGCGACGAAGATTTCTGTGGGTATGGAGGATTTTTTGGCGATACCGGGACAGCCGACAGCCGAAGGAGCGCTTGTGGCTTGGGCGGCGATGCAACGTGCAGCGGAAGGTTGCGCGATGGGTGAATTTAGCGGCGTCGTGACCGGACCAGTGAGTAAAGCGGGATTGTCGCGCGTGGGTTACACGTGGCCGGGGCAGACGGAATTCTTTGCGGCACAATGGGGCGGTGAACCCGTGATGGCGTTTTGCGGCGGGCGCTTGCGCGTGGTGTTGACGACCTGGCACGTGCCTTTGTGCGAAGTGCCTCAACTTCTAGGGCCGCAGTTGTTGCATCGCACCGTCGCCGCAGCGGATGCGCTCGCGCGTGCCCAAGGGGTCTCAACGCCTCGCATCGGTGTTTGCGGTCTGAATCCTCACGCAGGTGAGGGTGGATTAATAGGGGAAGAGGAACGCGATTTTATCAATCCAGCGCTGACTCAAATGC
Organism: Opitutia bacterium; assembly: GCA_947458705.1. Lineage (GTDB taxonomy): Bacteria > Verrucomicrobiota > Verrucomicrobiia > Opitutales > Opitutaceae > Tous-C4FEB. Next base: position 12,762 of record CANHAH010000008.1, read on the forward strand.
GCGCGGAGTTTCCTGGTCTAAGCGAGTGCCAACCAGGCGACACGTTGTTTGCCCGAGCCTTGCGCGGCGAGTTTGATGTCGTGGTGGCACTCTATCACGACCAAGGGCTTGCACCGTTAAAGGTGATAGATTTTGACGAAGCGGTGAACGTCACGCTCGGGCTGCCGCACGTGCGGACTAGTCCTGACCACGGTACGGCTTTTGGCATCGCCGGTCAGGGTAGAGCTAGCCCTACGAGTTTTTTTAACGCGGTGATTGTGGCGCGGCGCTTGATAAACGCACGCAAACCGCGATAGTCGAAGTTGAATGTCATCGCTCGCCCCCGAGATTTCTCCGTCTACTCTTTTGCCCGATGGCGTGCGCGCTGGAAACGAGAACCTCGTGCTACTCACGCCCGCAGCCGGGGGTAAGGTCGCAGCGTTGATTGCTCGCGAGGCGCAGGGTGAGTTTCTCCGAATCGCGATCACTGGCGGAGGGTGCAATGGCTTGAGTTATAAGATGAAATTCGTGCCGTCGCCGAAACGCGGCGATATCCTCGTGCGCACGGCCAACACACAGGTCCTCGTCGATCCGAAGACGGCACTTTATCTAAAAGGTACGCACCTTGACTATTCAGGTGCGATGGTTGCGGGTGGTTTTAAGTTCTCCAACCCCAACGCCAAGGCCAGTTGCTCCTGTGGTGAGAGCTTTAGCGTATGAATCTCGCCCCGGCGAACTCGGTCAAATTGGTGTTGCCCCGCGTGGGTCGAGCGGCGACATATGTCACGTCTTCACTCTTTTGACCAAATCTAATTGATGGCTACTTCGTTCCCTTCCGCCGGCGGTGGCGGCAATCGCTCCGGTTCTTATCAGCGTCGCAACGTCGACCCTTTCGCGGCCATCCGCCGCAATCATCGGATCAAGGTGCCCTCCGTGCGCTGCATCTCGCCCGAAGGCAAACAGCTCGGTATTCTCGAAACCACGAAGGCCATTTCATTGGCTTTGGAAGTCGGCCTCGACCTCGTCGAAGTCGCGCCCAATGCCACGCCCCCGGTCTGCCGCATTATGGATTTCGGCAAGTATGTATACGAGGAGCAGAAGAAGACCTCTCACGTGAAATCCACGGCGAGCAAGATTAAGGAAATAGAATTTAGCGCGCGTATCGCAGACGGCGATTTCTTCACCAAGGTCCGCCACGCCGAAGAATTTCTCGGTCATGGCAATAAAGTGAAGCTCCGTCTCAAGTTCCGCGGTCGCGAAATGGCTCATACCGATCTCGGGTTTGCCGTCATGACGCGTGCGGTCGGCGAACTGGTGGGTATGGGTAACCCTGACGCCGAACCTAAACTGATCGGTCGTAATATTCACGTGATGCTCACCCCGCTCGCGCCCAATAAACGCAAGCCGAAGTTCCAATCGCAAGGCAGCTCGCCCGCCGTTGATGATGGTCCCGACTTATCGGGCGATGACGACGAGGATGACAAACCCACGGCGGGTGCCTGAGGTTTTTAGTATGAACACCCAGCGGGTGCTATTGGCCGCGCTGGGTGGCTTGATGGGATGGTTGCTTGTTTCCGGAGTTGCCGCGCAGGAAAATGTCCTGCGTTTACCTCCCACACGCCCGGGCGCTCCTGTAACTGCTCCGTCGGTGCCCTCAGCCGCGAAGCCTAAAAACGAAACTGCCAGCCCTGCCCAAATTCCTCGCTCCTCGCGTTTCGGCGCTACTGATTGGGTTGAGATTAGCGTCGCGGCGAAACGCTTAGGACTGAAAGTTGGATGGACGCTTTCAGCGCGTGAGGCGGTGCTCACCGATAAAGACATCCGTCTCGAACTAGCTTCTGATCGACTCGAAGCTGGACTCAACGGCCATCGCATTTTTTTAGGACAGGCGCCTCTGTCGCGCAGTGGTAATTTATACGTCAGCAAGATCGATCTTGAGCGCTGCCTTGTGCCGCTCGTGCGTCCGTCTTTGCTTGGCGTTCCCAAATCCGCCCCAAAAACCATCGTGATCGATCCCGGCCACGGCGGGCCCGACACCGGCAAGGTCAACGGCGCTCTCGGCCTGTTTGAGAAAACCTTCACGCTCGATACCTCGCTGCGATTAAAAAAAATACTTGAGGCGCGCGGCTGGAAGGTCGTGCTCACACGCAGCGACGATCGCCAGTTGAAACCCGGTAAACAGGATGACTTACAACGTCGAGCGCAGATCGCTGATGAAGTCGACGCAGATGTATTTGTGAGCATCCATTTTAACTCAGTCGCCGAGCAGGTGGAGAAAGTCAGCGGGGCCGAAGTCTATCGTTTTACCCCGCAGCACCAACCGCCCGTCACCCGTGCTATGCGTCGCCTCGATGACGAGGTCATCAATCCCGGCAACGGCAATGATGTTTGGAACAGCCTCCTCGCTTATTCGATTCAGCGGCGCCTACTGCGTGACTTGAAGCTTGATGACCGCGGTTTCAAACACGACCGCCTCGCAGTGCTCCGTCTCGTTTCTTGTCCTGCCGTGCTGATCGAAGGCGGCTTCCTTTCCAATACTAGCGAAGCTCGACGCATCGGCAACGCCACTTACCGCCAGCAACTCGCCGAGGCGATCGCCAACGGACTTGGCGCCTACGCGTCGCAGTTGCAAAGTCTGCGTAGCGGAGTGAAAACTCCTGCCAATTAAATTTATTCTCACTTTCGCTCATTTTCACAATGAACTCCCGCCACCTCGCTGTCTTCTTTGCCATTCTCACTACCGCCGCGCCGCTCGCGGCTTGGGATTACAATGGTCACCGTATGGTCAATCAGATCGCATTGCAGGCCTTGCCGGCTGAGTTCCCAGCCTTTGTCCGCCAACCAGATAATATCGAGCGAGTGTTGTTTCTCTCCGGCGAAGGTGACCGTTGGCGTAACGTACCCGACCTCATCATGAAACAATCCGGCGGCAGCTGGACCGATCATTTTTGTGACCTCGAACAACTCACCGAAGTCGGTATCGACCCGGCTAAGGTCTCGTCGTTTCGCTATGATTTTATCGTGCAATTTGCCGCCGCTCGCGCGGCACACGCCGATAAATTGCCTAAGATCGATCCGGCTAAAAATGCTGATCACACGCGCGAGTGGCCTGGATTTGCGCCTTGGATGATCGCGGAGCATTTCGCTCGGCTACGCTCGGCGTTTGCATACCTGAAAGTATTTGAAGAACTCGGCACCCCCGAGGAAATCGCCAACGCCAAGGCTAACGCGATCTACACCATGGGCGTAATGGGTCACTACGTCGGCGACTGCGCTCAGCCCTTGCACACGACCGTGCATCACAATGGCTGGGTTGGCGCTAATCCCAATGGCTACGCTACTGCTAGTGGTATCCATAGCTGGATCGATGGAGGCTTCATCGCAAAGGCCGGCATCAAACTCACCGAAATATCCGCGCAGGTGAAACCCGCGCAGCCCATCGTCCTCGCGCCTCGCGCGGATGGACGCGAGCCGTTGTTTGTCGCGGTGATGGATTATCTCATCGCTTCGCAACAACGCGTTGAACCGTTATACGCGATGGACAAGGCTGATAAGTTTCGTGTGAAACCCGGTGTGACGCCGAGTGCTGAAGGCCGCGACTTCATAAAAGCGCGCTTACTCACCGGTGGCGAAATGCTCGCCTCGATCTGGCTCACCGCTTGGCGCGCAGCCCCGCCTGATACGTTTTTGCGCACGCAGTTGATTCGCCGGCAGGAAGAATCTAAGGGCGCACCCGCGGACCGGCCCTGAGCTCGGGATGGCGGAACTTGATTGCGCGTACATGCACGACGATTACGCTGAACGTTTTGGTGGTATAGGCCGATTGCTCGGCGCTCCGTCGCTGGATAAGTTACGCGCGGCTCATGTGGCTGTTATCGGCGTCGGGGGAGTGGGCTCGTGGACGGTCGAGGGCCTCGCGCGCAGCGGTGTGGGCGCGCTTACCTTGATCGATCTCGACGATGTGTGCGTGACTAATGTTAATCGCCAGTTGCCTGCGCTTGATGGGCAGATCGGCCGGCCTAAAATCGACGTGCTCGCCGAGCGCGTGCGCTTGATCAACCCGGCTTGTCACGTCACTACCGTGGCGGAGTTTTTCACTCCAGCCTCGGCGGAACGTTTGCTCTCTGAGAAATTTGACGGCGTCGTGGATGCGGTGGATCTCATGTCACATAAGGCGCTGATTATCGCTGAAGTAGTGAAGCGACGCCTCAAATGCGTGACCGTGGGTGGCGCGGGTGGGCGGCGCGATGCGACGCAGTTGCGTGCTGGTGATCTCGGTCAATCGGGCTGCGACGAGTTACTTCGTCAGGTGCGCAAAAAACTGCGGCGTGATTACGGTTTCGCGGGCGGCAAGGGGAATCTATACGGCGTACGCTGTGTGTGGACCGAGGAGAAACCGGTGTTTCCGTGGGCCGATGGCACGTGTCGCGCCGAGGTCGAACCAGGAACGAATCTGAAGTTGGACTGCGCGACGGGCTTTGGCACCGCGGTGTGGGTCACGGGCGCCTTTGGCCTCGTCGCTGCGCAGGAAATGGTGCGAGAACTTGAGGCGTGAGCCCTCGGGTTTGAGCAATCGACTGCGCCTAAGCACGGAGGAATAGGCGTCGGTAGTTGGCGGCGACAAGGGTGGTGAGCGTACTAAGTGAAAGCTCGCGGAGGGTTGCTAGGGCGGTGTAGGTGTCGGCGAGGTTGGCTGGATGGTTCAACTCCGGCGCAGCAGCAAACGCGTGGGGCGCGTGCCTAGGAGGAGCCTGCATAGCGGGCGCATCGGTCTCGACGAGCAGACGCTCCAGCGGTATGGTTTGATATAAGGCCCGTAGGCGCACGTGCCGTGGGGCTAAGTACGCGCCGTTAAAGGAGAAATATGCGCCGAGCGCGGCGAAGGGTGCGACGAGTTCGACCGAGCCGCTGTAGGCGTGCAGGAGAAAACCACGCGGCGGGAGCGGGCCGGCTTGCAACGTCTCAAGCAACAGGCCGAAGGCGTCGATGCAGTGAATCGTGGCGGGACGGTCGAGCGCGACGGCCAGCGCGAGCTGCGTTTGGAAAATGTCGCGTTGCTCGTCCAACGGCGCTCGGCGCAGGCCGGCAAGGCGCGGATCATCGGCCCGGGCGCGGTCGAGCATCCAGCGGTCTAGGCCGATCTCGCCGACGGCCGCGCTAGGATCGGCGGCTAAATACTGACCCAGCGTTTCGAGCCACGTGGGGGATCGGTTGCCGGTGTCCCAGGGGTGGAGACCGTAGCTGGGAGTGATGTGGAGTGCTGGGCGCTCCGCCGGGACTCTGGCGGCGAGCGCGGCGACGGTGGGCCAGTCGGCCTCCTCGGTGCCGTTGACAACGACATGGGTGATGCCTGCGGCGCTAAGCGCGGGGAAAATCGCCGGGATGTGCGGGGCGAGCGCTGGGGCAGCGAGGTGGTTGTGGGCGTCGCAGAACATCATGACGAAGCGGGCGCTGGGCTGGCCTCAGACGAGGTGCGACTGGGCTAGGGTGCGGATGCGTTGGCGGACCGCAGTGAGGCCGTTGCGACGTGTAGGAGATAGGTTGGCGAGGAGCTCGAGGGTGGCGAGTGGGTCGGCGTCGCTGGCGGCGATCTCGAGGGGAGTGGCGCCGCTGAAAAAATCGGCTAGACCGACGACAAGGCCGCGCACGAGGGGCGAGTCGGCATCCGCTTGGAAAGCGAGTACCCCATCGGGCCGGAGCTCGGCGGTGAGCCAGACAGCGGAGATACAACCGAGTACACGGTGGGCCTCGGTGCGGGCGGAGGAGGGAAGGGGCGGGGTGCGCCGGGCGCGTTCGACCAGGAGGGTAAGACGCTCCTGCAGGTCGTCGATGGGCGTAAAATCGTCGGCGAGCGTCGAGAGTTTGGCGGCGAGGATCACGTTGGAGAGTTCAGTGCACACGGAGACCGGGGGCAATCTCGTTGGAGCGATCGCAACTTGATGCGCTTTGCAGTGAGTGTTTAGGTATGGAGATGAAACGTACAATCGGTCTCTGGGTTTTATGGTGCGTCGGGTTGACGTTGGCGCAGGCGGGTGAGTTGCAGCCGTTGGTGGATCGGGCGGTGCACTCTACCCTGGAGCGGTTTCAGTCACGTGGACTTAAAGCCGATCAACTCGCGATTACTCTCATCGATCTCAGTACGACGGACCGGCCGCTGCAGGCGAGTTATCGTGGTGAGGTGTTAATTTACCCAGCCAGTGTGATCAAATTATTTTACCTCGCGGCGGCGCACCGTTGGCTTGAGGACGGAAAGTTCGCAGATACGCCCGAACTGCGACGGGCAATGCGCGATATGATCGTGGATTCGTCAAACGATGCGACGCACTACGTGATCGATTTGTTGACCGGGACCACGAGTGGTCCGGAGTTACCCGAAGCGGAACTTAAACTGTGGTTCGAAAAGCGGGCGGTGGTTACGCGGCATTTTTTGGGGCTAGGATATGTGGGCGTAAATGCGAGCAAGAAGCCTTGGGGTGACGGGCCGTATGGGCGGGAGTCGCAGGCGATCCGTGCCTATGAGCCCAAGCGTAATATGCTCACGACCGATGCAACGGCGCGGTTGTGGGTGGAGATCGTGACGGGGCGCTGCGTGACGCCCACGCGAAGCGCGGAGATGCGGGCGCTGTTATTGCGCGATCCAGCGGCGAAGACGGAAGATCTTGATGATCAAGCAAAGTTCACCGGGACGGAATTGCCCGAAGGAGCTAAGTTATGGTCTAAAGCTGGTTGGACGAGCCAGACGCGGCATGAATCAGCGTATGTGGAGATGCCGAGCGGCCAAAAGTACGTGCTCGTGGTCTTTACGACGGATCACGCGAGCGAGCGGGCGATCCTACGTAATGTCGCCGCCGTAGTGGCCGCAGGCATGGCGAAGGTACGGGAATAAAATTGCGCCTGAGGCGTCGTCGAGGCTTCGCTAGGTCATGCATAGCGACCCCGCTGCCACCGCGAACTCTGGTAAACGTAATACCCTGTATCTACAGGTGCTGGCCGCGATTGTGGTCGGAGTGATGGTGGGTTACCTGTGGCCTGATTTCGGCGCTTCTTTGAAGCCGCTCGGCGATGGCTTCATCAAGCTGGTGAAGATGCTTATCGCACCGATCATTTTTGCGACCGTGGTCGTGGGTCTCGCCGGCATGGGTGACTTGAAGAAAGTCGGCCGCGTGGGTGGGAAGGCGCTGTTGTATTTTGAAATCGTTTCCACGCTCGCATTGATCATCGGTCTCGTGGTGGCGAATGTGTTCATGCCAGGTGCTGGCGTACATGCAAATGCAGCTTCGCTAGATGCAAAAGCGGTTGCGGGTTACACCAAGGCAGCGCAGGGGCAGACGACCACGGAGTTTTTATTGCACATTATCCCGAACACCTTTGTCGGAGCTTTTGCTGAAGGAGAAATTTTGCAGGTTTTATTGCTGGCGGTGTTATTTGGCATCGCGCTCGGGCAGATTGGCGAGCACGGGCGACCGGTGCTGAACTTGATCAACGAAGTGTCACGTGTGATTTTCGGTATCGTGAGCATGGTCACCAAGCTGGCGCCGGTGGCTGCATTTGGTGCCATGGCTTTTACCATAGGAAAATACGGCCTCCGCTCGCTGGTTTCGCTCGGGGCGTTGATGGCGTGCGTCTACGTGACCTGTGCGCTGTTTGTCTTTGTCGTACTCGGGCTGATTGCACGGTTCAACGGTTTTAGCGTGTGGAAAATAATTAAATACATCCGGGAGGAGTTGTTGATCGTGCTGGGAACCTCATCCTCGGAGACGGCGTTGCCGGGTTTGATGCACAAGATGGAGACGGCGGGCTGCGCGCGCCCTGTGGTCGGTATTGTCGTGCCCTCAGGCTACTCGTTTAACTTGGATGGAACATCGATTTATTTGACGATGGCGGCACTCTTTGTAGCGCAAGCTACGGACACACCGCTGACATTATGGGAACAGGGAAAATTATTGCTCGTACTTATGATCACTTCGAAGGGCGCGGCGGGTGTGACTGGGAGCGGATTTATCACGCTGGCGGCAACGCTGGCGGCAACGGATAAGATTCCAGTAGCGGGCATGGCGCTGATTCTCGGCGTGGACCGGTTTATGTCGGAAGCGCGCGCGATCACAAATTTCATCGGTAACGCCGTGGCGACCCTGATTGTGGCGAAGTGGGATGGCTCATTCGACGCGTCAAAGGGCGGCGAGGTGTTAGCAGGGAAGCAGCCGACAAATTTGGTTTAAGACCTGGGGCTTATTGCGTACGGCAGGTTTTTTGCCTCGCTTACTCCAAGAGCTGAAGGCTCCGTTGGAGTGCGTTACCCCCGCCTCCATGCCCCGTTTTTTTGATCAGTTGATTACATCCTGTCTGCGTGTCTTTGCGACTGCCGTAGCGACATGGTGGTTACTTGGCTCGCAGGCGGCCGCAGCGCCGGCTCATCTCGCTCAGGACTTGGTCGGTCGATACTGCATGGATTGTCACGATGATAGCATTGCAAAAGGAGGACTCTCATTTGAAGGAATCGCAGCCAAGAGCCCGACTACTGATCCTGCACTCTGGGAGAATATTTTGCGCAAATTGGATCACCAGCAAATGCCTCCCCTCGGGGAGGAGCGTCCCGCATCCACCGAATATCGGCAGGTCGTATTTTTTTTAAAAGCCGAGCTGGATCGCGCGGCGACTACTGCACCTGATCCCGGTCGCACAGATACGTTTCGCCGGCTAAATCGCACCGAATACCAAAACGCGATCCGCGATCTGCTTGCGCTAGAGATTGATGCTACGACCTTGCTTCCAAATGACGAACCGGCGCGAGGCTTTGACAACGTCACGGTTGGCAACCTGTCGACCACGCTGCTAGATCGTTATGTGACTGCGGCACAAAAAATCGCTCGTCTAGCTGTTGGTGCGCCACGCAAGTCGCCCGGCGGTGATACTTTTCGGGTCCCTCCGGATCGCACCCAGGAAGGACATATCGAAGGACTCCCTCTTGGCACGCGCGGCGGGGCATTAATCCCTTATACGTTTCCGCGGGACGGGGATTATGAGATTCAAGTTCGCCTTGCGCGTGATCGCAACGAACAGGTCGAGGGCCTCAAAGCGCCCCACGATCTAGAAGTGCTCATCGATGGTGAACGTGTGGCTCTTGCCACCGTGAAGCCGCCCGGTGCCGATAAAAATGCCGAGGGGGTCGATACTCACCTGAAGTTCCGCGTCCCTATTAAGGCCGGTCCGCATAATGTCGGGGTTACTTTCATTAAAAACCCCTCATTGCTGATCGAGACCGAGCGCCAGCCCTTTGTTGCGCGGTTCAACATGCACCGCCACCCTCGTACCGCACCAGCGCTCTACCAGACTTCGATCACTGGTCCATTTAACGCTACTGGTCCGGGCGACACACCAAGTCGGCGTTTAATTTTCGGTGAGAATTCAAAGGGTGTTGATCTGGCTAACGACGAAGATCGTGCTCGGGTGATTTTGGCGCCGCTCCTGCGACGCGCTTATCGTCGACCAATCAACGATGACGATCTTCGCCGTCCCCTTCAATTTTTTCGTGAAGGGAGTTCAGAAGGCGCGGGCTTTGAATCGGGTATTGAAAGCGCGCTCGCCGCGATTCTCGTCGCTCCGCAGTTTTTGATCCGAGTGGAAACCGATCCCTCGGGCTTGGCGCCGGGTACGGTTTATCGCATCAGTGATCTGGAACTCGCCTCACGACTTTCATTTTTCCTGTGGAGCAGTTTGCCGGATGATGCGCTGCTTGAAGCGGCGGTTCGCGGTGATTTCCGCCGCCCGGCAGTACTCGAGCAGCAGGTCCGCCGTATGCTCGCCGATCCGCGAGCTCGCAATCTCGCCACCAATTTCGCTGCGCAATGGCTGCATCTCCGCGGCCTGCAATCCGTGGCTCCAGATGTACGCCGTTTTATCGATTTTGACGATAATCTCCGCTACTCAATGCGCCGCGAGACTGAACTTTTTTTTGAAAACATTATGACTGCAGATCGTCCGGTAACAGAATTGATCTCTGCTGATTACACTTTCCTGGATGAGCGCCTCGCCAAACACTACGTCGTACCGCATATATACGGTAGTCATTTCCGTCGAGTCTCGTTCGCAGGCATGGCCGAACGGCAGCGCGGTGGTTTGCTTCGCCAAGGCAGTATTCTCCCTGTGACCTCCTACGCGACTCGCACCTCACCCGTCATCCGCGGCAACTGGATTCTCGCCAATCTTGCCGGCGCGCCGGCGCCGCCGCCGCCTCCTAATGTGCCGGCCCTCGATGAGGGTCATGTCTCCGCGGCGCTCCCGATCCGGGCCCGCCTTGCCGCACACCGCGAGAAACCCGCCTGCGCGAGTTGTCATAATTTGATGGATCCGGTTGGTTTCTCACTCGAAAATTTCGATGCAGTCGGACGTTGGCGCACGGCAGATGAGCGAGTGCCCGTTGATGCAACGGGCGGCTTTCCCGATGGCTCGCAGTTTGAAGGTGTCGCTGGTCTAGAACAGGCTCTCCTCGCGCGGCCGGATTTATTTGCGGCTACGCTGACGGAAAAACTTCTTACCTTTGCCCTCGGCCGCGGCGTCGAGTTGTCCGATGCTCCCGCCGTCCGCGCGATCGTGGGTCGCGCGGAAGCGGAAGATTTTCGTTTTTCCGCTCTCATTCTAGGTGTTGTTAATAGTCCGCAATTTCAGATGCGCCGCACTCCAAAACCATGAGCTCATTCGTTTCTAAAAAAGCCCTGCCTCGCCGTACTTTTCTCCGTGGAATGGGAGCTGCGTTGTCGCTCCCGTTGCTCGATGCGATGATTCCAGCGGCCACCGCTGCGACGAAGACGGCGGCCCTGCCGGTTCGTCGTCTCGGTTATATTTTTATGCCGATGGGCTGTGATCAGTCCCGCTGGACGCCGCGCGGTACCGACGGAAAATTAACCGAGCTTTCGCCTATTCTTGCATCGCTTGCGCCTCATCGTGAACACCTCACGGCTTTCACCAATCTCGAACTGCGTAACGCTTATCCGGGTTCCCACGCCACCTCTAATTCCTCGTTCCTTAGCGCAGCAAAAGCCAAACATACGGAAAGCTCTGACTACTACCTCGGCACCACCGCTGACCAACTCGCGGCGCGACAGCTTGGTCGCGATACTCAGCTTGCCTCCTTAGAGCTCTCGATGGACATGCTGCAGACTACTGGCCAGTGCGACAATGGTTACGCCTGTGTTTATCAAAATAATCTCTCCTGGTCTTCGCCGACCACCCCGCTTCCATCAGAGGCGCATCCACGCATCGTTTTTGAGCGCTTGTTTGGTGAAGGCGGTAGTCTGGTCGAGCGCCGCGCTTCGCTCCGCCAGCGGGCTAGTTTGCTCGATTGGATCACCGAGGATATTTCTAGTCTAAAACGCCAATTGGGTCCAGCCGACCGCGCCAAGATCGCTGAATATCTCGACACGGTCCGCGAAGTCGAACGGCGCATTCAGAAAGCCGAAGCCGATGTAACCCTCAGTTCGCTCCCGCCGGATCTTGAGCGTCCACTTGGCGTTCCTGCCTCTTATACCGAGCACGCAAAGCTTATGTTTGATCTGCAAGTGCTCGCCATGCAGGGCGACATCACCCGAGTGACGACCTTCCAATTAGCCCGGGAAACGAGCAATCGTACGTACGCTGTCGAGACCGGCGTCGCCGACCCGCATCATCCGCTTTCCCATCACGGTAACGACCCGGATAAAATTGCCCGCATGGCCAAGATCAACGCGTTCCATGTATCGTTATTTGCTTATTTTCTGGAGCGTCTTAAATCGACACCTGAGGGCAATGGCACGCTCTTGGATCACTCGTTGCTACTTTACGGCAGTGGTATTGGAAACCCCAATGTGCATGACCACACCAATCTACCCATCCTCATAGCCGGAGGCGCTGCTGGAGGCATGAAGGGCAATCGACATATTCGCTACGATAAGCCCGTGCCGCTCGCTAATCTGCACCTTACGCTCCTTGATAAAGTGGGTGTGAACATCGACCGCTTTGGCGACAGTTCCGGTAAAATCACCGATCTGTTTACTCCTATTAGCGTCTGACCGTGGCTTGCGCCATGAAGCCGAAACGTATCCTACAGCCCTTGTCCGGCTCACCCCTTTGGAGCTCGCTTAGCCTGTGTGTGTTTTTGCTGGGCCTCGTCATGAGCGAAGCGTGCTCGCGCGTTTACGCCTCGGAGGCGATGTTGAGCGCCGTCCAAGCCTCGGATCTGTCGCTCGTGCGTCGCTTGCTCTCGGAGGAGCCTACGCTCGCCCAAACGCCTAATCGTTACGGTGTCACTCCGCTGGCGCTCGCTTGTACCAATGGTGACACTGCGACGGTGGATGCGCTCCTTGCTGCCGGCGCCGATGCTAACCGCGCTATTTTGGGCGGTGAAACGCCCCTCATGATCGCCGCGCGTACGGGTCGGGTCGCGGTCGTGACCTCACTCCTCGCGCATGGCGCTGTCGTTGATTCCGCACTTCCCGGCGGGCAAACCGCCCTGATGTGGGCTGCCGCCGAAGGACATACTGCCGTGGTCGCGGCACTAATCGCCGCCAAGGCGGATGTGACGGCGACGGTGCCTACCGGCCTCAACGCGTTGCTCTTTGCGGTCCGTGCAGGCCACGTCGAGACGGTGCGGATTTTATTGAAAACAGGATTGGACATCAACGCGGTTACGGCGCCAACCAAGACAGGCAACAAGCTGCCCAAACGCGGTAACAGCGCGCTTACGCTGGCCGTTGAAAACGGCCATTTTGAAGTCGCCGCCGTGCTCTTAGATCTCGGCGCCGATCCCAATGACCTGCGCTCCGGCTACGCTCCTTTGCATATTCTCGCGTGGATTCGCAAACCCGACATCGGCGAGGACGAAGGTGATCCCATTCCTGAGGACCACGGTAACTTCACTAGTGAACAACTCATCCGCAAGCTCGTCGCTCATGGTGCCGATGTGAATTTGCGTCTGATCGCTGGCCCCTCTGGCGGTGGCCGTATCAACCGCAAAGGTTGCACCCCCTTTATGTTGGCGGCGGATACGGCAGACCTCGAATTCATGAAACTTCTCGTTGAGCTCGGTGCCGATCCGAAGATCACAAATGTGGACGGTTGCACTCCTTTGATGGCTGCGGCGGGACTTGGCACCCGTTCCGCCGAGGAAGAAGCCGGCACCGACGACGAAGCGGTTGCAGCTTGCGATTATTTACTCAGTCTGGGCGCAGACATTGATGCCGTTTCTAAAAATGGCGACACGGCGATGCACGGTGCAGGGTTCGCCAACTTCCCGAAAGTCGTTAAATTCTTAGACGCGCAAGGCGCAAAGATCGAAATCTGGAATAAAAAAAACCAACGTGGCTGGACACCTTTGCTGGTGGCTGAAGGGCATCGGTACGGAAATTTTAAACCGTCGTTTGAAACAATTGCGGCTTTTCATGAGGTGATGCGCGCCCATGGGCTGACGCCACCCGAGCCCACTCCACCGGTCGCAGATATCGGCTACAAACAGCTTTGATCATCTCGGCCGATTTAGGGCGAGCGCCACTAAATGAGGCGCATCAATTTAGGAAGATCGCCTCGTTGGTTTGAAAAAGAGCGTGGGCTAGTTTAGTCCAGGCGTCTACAGGGGCGCGATTTTCGTTGAGCGCGAAGCCGCCGGGCGGGCGGTTGTCCATGCCCCCTTTTTTCAGGCTGGCCATCTGGGCGGCGCGTTGAGCTTGGCGTTGTTGTTTGCGGGTTTCTTCGGTGCGGGCGGAGACAGGCGCGAGCGGAAGATCGAGGGCGAGGCCGGCGGGATTTGCTTTCACGTAGCGAACGCCGAGGGCGATTTCTTGCTCACTGGGCGGGCGTTGATAGATGGCGAGGTAGAGGGAAGTGACGCGTTCTTGGTCGCTCTTGAGGCCGGAAAAATCGGGGCGGTGTGTGAGGCGGCGGGCGGTCTCGACGACGAGAGGGCTGTTCATTAAAAACAGGGCTTGGGCGGGAACGATCGTTTCGTAGCGACGGCCGCTGGGTAGGTCCGGGTTGGGGAAATCGAACTGGGTGAGGAGTTCGGGAGGGTTGCGGCGGTCGATGTAGGTGTAGACGGCGCGGCGAGTGGCGAATTCCTCCGTGCCGATCGGGATAGAGCGGCCGCCGAGCTTGGATTCTAGGGTACCGGCGATGGCGAGAAGGGAATCGTGGAGTTGCTCAAAATCGAGCCGGCGAACCGGGGCGCGCCAGAGGTAGCGATTATTGGGATCTTGCTCGGCGTACTTGGGGTTGTTGGCGGAGCTTTGCTGGTAGGTGGCGCTAAGAACAATAAGGCGGTGGAGTTTTTTGATGGACCAACCCTCTTCAACGAATCGGCTCGCGAGGTAGTCTAGGAGTTCGGGGTGGCTGGGCGGAGCGGACATGTTGCCAAGGTCGTCGGGGGTGGGAACAAATCCGGTACCAAAGTGTTGTTGCCATACGCGATTGACGAGGACGCGCGCGGTCATGGGGTTTTGGGGGTCGGCGATGGCGAGAGCGAGGGGTAGTCGACCGCTGCCTTCGCGCCATTCGGGGCGCTTCTTGGGATCGGTTGAAAGAATTTCGAGAAAACGGCGAGGGACTACTGGCCCTTTGTTTTGAGCCTCGCCACGGATGAGTACGGCGTAATCGCGGGAGCGGGGTACATCGGTCACGACGGCGGCGCGGGCTGGGGAGCCGGGGTGGTTGGAGTCGAGGTCGCCTATCTCTCGCTCGATGCGGGTTTCTTCGCGGAGAAGTTCTTTGCGTTTCTCGGCGTCTTTTTCGCGGGATTTGCGGAAGGCGGTGTAGCGGGTTTCGAGGTCGTCGGCCTGGCGTTTGAGGGCGTCGGATTTGGCGAGGTAGTCGAGCAGCTCGGGCGTTTTGGGGATTTTGGCGAAGAGGGTGGGTTGGTCGCGGGCGTACTTGGGCTCGTTGAGATTGGCGAAGACGCCGTAAAGCGAGTAGTAATCTTTGGTCGGAATCGGGTCGAATTTGTGGTCGTGGCAACGCGCGCAGGAAACGGTCAGGCCGAGGAAGGCTTTGCTGGTGACGTCGATGCGGTCGTTGATGATGTCATGGGAGACGCCGTTGAATTTGTTACCAAGGGAAAGGAACCCAAGGGCTGCAAGGGAGCGTTGGTCGAGCGGCGCCTCCGACTCGGAGTTTTTCGATTTGGATTTCTTGATGGCTGCGGCGAGGAGGCGATCAGCGGCGAGTTGTTCGACGATGAATTGGTTGTAGGGAAGGTCGCGATTGAAGGCGTCGATGACGTAGTCGCGGTAGGTCCAGGCATTCGGATAGCGGAGGTCTTCGCGGCCCTTGGCGTCGCCTTTGGTGTCAGAGTAGCGGGCTACATCGAGCCAGTAGCGTCCCCAACGTTCCCCGTAGGCGGGGGAAGCAAGGAGGCGATCGACGAGCTGGGCGTAGGCATCGGGGGCGGGGTCGGCTACAAAGGCGTTGATCTCGGTGGCGGAGGGCGGGAGGCCGGTGAGATCGAAGGAGATGCGGCGTATGAGAACGCGTCGATCGGCGGCAGGGTTGGGGTTGAGGCCGTGATCTTGCAGAGTGGCGAGGATGAAAGTGTCGACCGGGTTTTGGATCCAGGCGGCGTCGACGGGAGAGGCAGGTGTAGGGAGTTCGGGTTTCTTTACGGGCTGAAAGGCCCAATGGTTTTTCCCGACGCCGCCGTAGGTGGTCAGGGCGCCCGGTTTGGAGTAAGCAGGGACGCGGGGATCTGGGGCGCCGCGGCGGACCCATTCGGTGAGGTCAGCTATTTGGGCGTCGGTGAGTTTTTTGCCCTTTGGGGGCATCTGGAGTTCCTCATCTTTGTAGCTGATGGCGGTGATGATGAGACTTTTGTTGGGCTGGCCGGGGATCAGGACCGGACCGTTGTCGCCGCCCATGAGGAGCGCGGCGGAAGTATCCAGGAGGAGCCCGCCTTTTACGCGATCGGCCTCGTGGCTGTGGCATTTGTAACAGTGATCGACGAGGACGGGGCGGATCTTGTTCTCGAAGAAGGCGAGGTCGGCGGGGGAGAGGGCGGCGGCGGGCGCGAGGTTGGGCGTTGCGGCGCGGGTGAACGCAGCCAGTAAGAGAATTAACAGTAGCGTGTACAGGCGCATGGCGGGTGGGGCGCTCAGGCGAGGACGGGTTTGACGACTTCGCCGGCGACGTCGGTGAGGCGAAAATCGCGACCGTTGAAGCGGTAGGTGAGCTTGGTATGGTCGAGCCCGAGGCAGTGGAGCATCGTGGCGTGGAGGTCGTGGACGTGAACTTTATCGGTGACGGCGGCGCCGCCGAATTCGTCGGTCGAGCCGTGGACGGTGCCGCCCTTGATGCCGCCGCCGGCCATGACGACGGAGAAGGCTTTAGCGTTATGATCGCGGCCAGGGTTTTCGTAGCCATTGCGATCTTTGGTCGGTTTTCGACCGAATTCACCGCCCCACACTACGAGTGTGCTGTCGAGTAGGCCGCGTTGTTTGAGGTCGGCGAAGAGTGCGGCGAGGGGACCGTCGATCTCGCCGGCTTTGGCGGAAAGTTTTTCGCGAAGGTCTTGGTGGTGGTCCCAACCGTCGTGCCAGACCTGGACGACACGAACACCGCGCTCGACGAGGCGGCGGGCGATGAGGAGTTGTTTGCCTTGCTGGGTGTTGCCGTAGGTGGCGCGGGTGGCTTCGGTTTCTTTACTGAGGTCGAAGGCATCGGTGGCCTCGGCCTGCATGCGGAAGGCGATTTCGTAGGATTCGAGGCGCGTCTCCAGGGCGGCTT
This sequence comes from Opitutia bacterium, assembly GCA_947458705.1. Taxonomy (GTDB): domain Bacteria; phylum Verrucomicrobiota; class Verrucomicrobiia; order Opitutales; family Opitutaceae; genus Tous-C4FEB. The sequence goes on from CANHAH010000008.1 coordinate 29,478, forward strand.
CGCGTTGTAGGTTTTGGGCGTGGACCTCGTTGAGTTGGTGCACGAAGTCGAGTTGGCGGCGTTGTTCGCCAGAGGAGACGTAGCTATTGCGGATGTTTTGGATCATCTGCTGCACGGTTGCGGCGGTGGTGTTGATGGAGGCGCCTTGAAACGTGCCGGGCAGAAAGGCGGAGCCGTAATTGCCGGCGCCGCCGGTGGGGAGTTTGCCGCTGCGTAGGGCGATGAAGCCGGGTAGGTTTTGGTTCTCTGTGCCGAGGCCGTAGACCAGCCAAGAGCCTAGGCTGGGCTTGGTAAGGCGAAGCGAACCGGTATTCATGAATACCGTAGCGACGTCGTGGGCGGGGACGTCGGTCCACATCGAGCGGATCACGGCAAGGTCGTCGGCGTGGGCTGCGGTCTTGGCGAAGACCTCGCTGATCTCGAGGCCGGCTGTGCCGTATTTTTTAAACTGAAACGGCGAACCCATCGCGATGCCTCCGTCGGTCAGATTTTTGTCGTTAAGACGGGTGAGGATAGGCTTGGGGTCCCAGGTGTCGACGTGGGATGGAGCGCCTTGGGCAAAGATGTGGATGATGGCTTTGGCTTTGCCAGGGAAATGCGGGGGCTTGGGAAGCAGCGGGCTCGGACCAATTTTCAAATCAGCGGTGACCGGGGTCTCGGCGATGAGTTGGGCGGGTACGAGTGAGGCTAGGCCTAAGGCGCCGACGCCCATGCCTACACGTGATAGGAGCTGTCGGCGAGTGAGGAAGTAGTCGGCGAGGTCGGTCGAGATGCCATGGCACGCGTGTCCGGGGGGGGAGGAAAAGTAGTGAGGCATGGTGGGCTACCTAGTAAGACGTCGTGTGCGCGGTGTGGTTGCACACCTCCACGTTTTTGGTAAACTAAGTTATAGTACGTCAGTAGATTCCGTGGGTTCAGTGTTGTTTAAATTGAGTTTATTTTCAAACGCGGAAGCGGGATCAGATTTGTGCCAAATACGTGACGCAGTCGCAGTAATGTTACACTACATAGCGTGCGCGGCGACCTAGATCTTACGTGAATGGAAAACATGATCTCCCACTCCATTACACGTCTGCCTTTCGTTTTATTGATGGCGCTCGCGGTGACCTCGGCCCGCGCTGAACTCAAACTGATCTCTGGTGTTTCAATCCCGGGCGGCGGTGAAGTCATCGCGCATTATAACGCTCCTTCTGGCTCTGATTACGTGCTCGCGACCAATTCCTTGGCTCGCACGGGCACCGTAAGCCACAAGATCGACATCTACACACTCTCTCCTTCAGGCGCTTTGAGTTTTGTCGTGGCCGCCAATTTTGATAACATCTTTGGCGCCACCGAGACGCTTTCGGTTAGCAGCGTGGCGGCTGATCCCAACGGTCGCGGCTTCGGTGTCGCCTCGATCATCCCAAGCGATAACACTCGGGTGCTCGGCAAGGTTGCTTTTTTCGAATTGGCCTCCGGCACGATCCTAAGGACCGTCGACGTGGGCTACCATCCTGATGCCGTGAAGTTCACGCCGGACGGGACCAAAGTCATTGTTGCCAACGAAGGCGAGTACACGGCCAACGCCGCACAGGCGCCCGGCTCGGTCAGTGTCGTTAATCTTTCAGAGGTGACTTCAGCGTCGAGTCTCACGAGCGCAGCCCCCTCCGTCACGACCGTCGATTTCAAAACCGGTCTCGCCAGCGGGGTTAACCTTAACAGCGTCCGCATCAATGTCGCCGACGTCGCTGCCGCCGATCGTTACCTTTACATCGAGCCCGAGTTTTCCGCTACGACCAATGACAAGGCCTATGTGACTCTCCAAGAAAACAACGCCATCGCGATCCTCGATCTCACCGGCAACAACGCCAACAAGTTCACCGCGATCAACTACCTAGGCACGATTACTCAGCGCATCGATGGTTCCGACCAAGACCCAACTGGCGGCGGTTTGTCGGCGATCAACATCAATGATGTGGTCCCAGGTCTGCCCATGCCTGATACGATTCAAACCTTTGTCCAAGGCGGAAAACGCTTCGTTGCGACGGCCAATGAAGGTGATGCGCGAACCGACGACGGCGATATCGTGCGGGCTGGCACCGCCGGTATCGTTGACACCGTGGTCGATGGCGCAGGCGACCTTGTGTTTGCTGGCAGTCTTAACAATTCGACCGGCCTTGGCCGACTCAATATCTCGCGCTTCGATGGCAACACCGATGCCGACGCCGGCATCGAAGTTCCCACGATGATCGGTACCCGTAGCTTCACGATTTGGGATGAGGCTGGTAACCGCGTATTCGACAGCGGATCGATGATTGAAGAGTTCGTTCGCAATAACTTCCCACTGACCTTCAATATGAACAGCGGAACGACCACCGCGATCGACACCCGCTCCGATGACAAAGGCCCCGAGCCCGAGGCCCTCGCTTATGGCGAGATCGAAGGGAAGCAGTATATTTTCGTCGGCGCGGAACGACAGAATGGTATTTATCAGTTTGATGTGACCAATCTCAATCAGGTCCGCATCGTCGGTTACTTTAACCTTATCGATGGTATCAACGTCACTAAGGGCACGCAGCACGTCTCGCCTGAGACCCTGGTCTTCGTCTCCGCCGCGGAAAGTCCTACCGGGCGCCCCACCTTGCTCGTTGGTTACGAAGGTTTCCCTGATCTCGGCATCGACGGCTCCATTGCCGTACTAGAAGTTACTACCACTGCCACCCGCATCACTAACGGCTCGATTCGCACAACGGCATCCGCTGGTCAGACCGTGATCGTTGGTTTCCAAAATAGCGGGACAGACAGTATCCTCGCTCGAGCCATCGGCCCCGGTCTTGCCGGTTTCGGAGTGACCAACGCGATCGAAGATCCACGACTTGCTCTGTTTAACGGTGCGACCCAACTCGACACCAACGAGGATTGGGTCTCCGGCCAAGCGGCCACAACCCTGTTCAATGCTGCTGGCGCTTTTCCTCTGATGGCGGGCAGCAAAGATGCCGTACTATCTCGCGCAATTAACGGCACCCACTCCCTCCAAATGGCCGCCCGCACGGCGGGCAATACGTTGATCGAACTTTACGGTCTTGGCGCCTCGGCCCGCTTCAGTAACCTTTCCGCCCTCGGCCGCGCTGGCGGGACCAATGATATGCTGATCGGCGGCTTTGTGATCGGTGGCACTGGTACAAAGACGGTACTTGTGCGCGCAGTTGGCGCGCGCCTCGCAGGTTTCGGTGTCGCCGGCGCCTTGGCGGACCCGAAATTGGAAGTCTATCGCGGAGCGCTTAAAGTGGCCGATAACGACGATTGGGCGCAGGCCGTGACGGCGGCGGATTTCTCGGCGGCAGGTGCGTTTGGTCTCGATACCGATTCGAAGTCAGCGGCGGTGAAATTAACGCTCACCGCGGGCGCTGGTTACACGGTGCATGTCAGCGCTTCGGGCGGTGTGTCGGGCGACGTCTTGCTCGAAGTTTACGAGCTTCCCTGAGCTGTCCTATTATTTAATTCCAATTCTATAATCTAGCCGCCCTTTTTGAGGCGGCTTTTTTTCAGCCCTAAGCTGGTAATGGTGGTAGCGGGACGTCGAGTGTGGCCGCGATGGCGCGCAGCAGTTCGTATTCCTCGACTTGGACGTCGCCATCGGAGATGACGACGTGTACCGCGGCTTTAAGTAGACGTTGCTTGATCGGCCCGCTCGCGATGGCGAGTTTATCGAGGGCCGCGTCGAGTGCGAAAAGATCGATGGTGAGAGCGAGCGGGCCGAGGTTGGCGGTGGAGAGCGGTAGTTGCGCCGCGCCCGCGGCATAGGCTTCATTCGAATCGCGATCGCTGGCGTGGGCGAGGGTCGAGAGCACGGTGCTGATTGCGTCCGCAACGGCTTGAAATGAATGAAACTGTACTATCGACGCACGCGCCGGTGCGCGGCTGGCAGCGAGGTGGCGCTGGAGCAATTTTTGGAGAGCGAACTCAAATGGCGAGACGCGCCCATCGGTGTGTACAAGCGCATCAAGGGTTTCAAAAAACGGCGTAAGCGCGGAGGGGCGGAGCGTTTTTAGCGCGGGTAGAGAGAGTTGGAGGAGCGGTAGTTTGTGTTCAGGACCCAGATCTCGCAGGCAGGATTCAAGCGACTTAAGCAGGTGCAGCGCCTCGCCGCCGGCGCGACTAGCAATAAGGGCCAGTTGGCGGCGCTGCACATTATCGTCGTCGTTTTCCAGCAACAACCCATAAAGCAGGATTGGTGCTTCGGCGGGTGAGTACGCGGCGGCAAGGAGGCGAGGAGGTAGTGAGGCGTGTAGCTGCTGCGCTTCCGCTAGCAGTGTGGGCGTGAGGGTCCCGATGGACGCTAGGGCCTTGTCGGGGTGAATCACGGGGCGGGTGGGCGCTGGGGCAAGTCTTGCGGAGATCAACGACTCCTGAGCCATTTCTTCGATTTGCGGGGGCTCGATGAAGGTGCCTGCAAAGGTGGGATCTATGGCCCTGATACGTTCATCCAGCGGTGGATGTGTGGCCCAGAGTCCGCCAAAATTAGAACGAAAACATTGCGCAAAGAAAAAGTGTCCGATCGCGGCGCTCTTGGAGGTTTGCAGGGATGAGCCGATGGCCAGACCACCGATTTTTTTTAAGGCGCCGCCTAGGCCAGTGGGATTGCGCGTAAATTGGACGGCTGAGGCGTCGGCCAGAAATTCACGCTGGCGGGAAACGGCCGCCTGGATGAGACGGCCAAAGAAGTAGCCTACATAGCCGATGATCAAGAGTCCGAGCCCTACGGCCCCGATGGCGACCAAGATGCCGCCGGAGTTTTTATTGTCGCGAGACGAGCTCGCGCGAGCACCGCGCAACGACCATAAAATGCCGCGCCCAGCGAGTCCGATGACAAGAATGCCAAAAATGAGTGACGTCAGACGAAGGTTGATGCGCATGTCGCCATTGAGAATATGGCTGAACTCGTGACCAATGACGCCTTGGAGTTCGTCGCGCTTGAGTTTTTCGAGCGCGCCTCGCGTGACGGCGACCACGGCATCGGCAGTGCTGAGGCCAGCGGCGAAAGCGTTGATGGCCGGCTCGTCATCTAGGATGTAGACGGCGGGCATGGGCACGCCCGAGGCGAGGGCCATTTCTTCAACGACATTAAGCAGGCGACGTTCAGCGAGATCGGTGGAGTGCGGGTCGACGCACCGTCCTCCGACGCTTTCTGCAACTGCGTAGCCACCAGCAGAAAATTCACTCCATTTATAAAGTGACGCTAGGCCGATTACGGCGAGGGTGCCGAGCGAAACCACGGCGAGGAGCTGGGGTTGCCAGAGGGCTGGTGCGTGGTGGGGTTGAACGTAGCCGTAGCGATCGCGGGTCCGGCCGGATTTTGAATCCAGTTGGGCGCTTAGCAAAATCGCGCCGAAGTAGCCCGCCGCAATCGTGCCGCAGACGGCGAGCGAAAAGAGCGCAACAAGCCGCGACGTGCGCTTTTTGGCGCGGGCTTGGGCTTCGAAAAAATCCATCGGAGCTCTAGTTTCGACTGGCCTGATTTGCTGCGATATACGCAGGGATCATGTTACTAACCGCAACGTCAGCGGGTAACGGTAGCAGCCACCGTCCGAGGCTTTGACCGCGGCGATGATCGAGAGTACTAAGTAGGCTAGGCCGATCAAAATCATCAACGGTAGACCGATCAAAATGAGGCTAAGTAGTAAGCAGCAGAGGCCGTAGAGCAGGACCGAAAGGTGAAAGTTTAAGGCCTCCCGGGCGTTGTCAGTTACGTAGCGAGAATCTCCGCGCATTGATAGATATACGACCAGGGGCAGCAAAAAAGGGATGCCTATAAGGCCCGAGAGATGGCTCAGGAGAGCCCAAATCTTCTCATTACCGCTTGGTGTGGCGTAGACGCTGATCGTTTCCATGGGGCGCAAGTTAAGGTGACAGCAATACGATTACCTCTTCTGCGATCGTGCTTAGTTGAACGAAACCTTCGGTGCGTTGCGCTCGGTAGGATCTTCAATTTTAAACAGCTCGGCGGGAAGGAAGCTAAACATGCCGGCGAAAATCACATTCGGAAAAATCTCGCGCGCGGTGTTATAGGCCATGACCGCGTCGTTGTAGGCTTGGCGGGCGAAGCCGACTTTATTCTCGGTCGAGGTGAGTTCCTCGGTGAGCTGCATCATGTTTTGGTTGGCCTTTAGGTCGGGATATTGTTCGGAGACGACCATGAGGCGGGAGAGTGCTCCGCCGAGGCCGGCTTCGGCCGAGAGGAGGCCCTTCATGGCATTGGCGTCGGCGGGATTAGCGGCGACGGCCGACGCGGCGGCGGCGGCGATATTGCGGGCTTTGATCACGGCTTCGAGCGTGCTGCTCTCGTGCTTCATATAGCCCTTGGCGGTTTCAACGAGATTTGGGATGAGATCGTAGCGGCGCTTCAACTGGACGTCAATTTGGGCGAAGGCGTTTTTGAAGCGGTTGCGGAGCGCGACCAGAGAATTGTAGATGCCGGCAATCCAGAGCGCAGCGATGACAAGAATAGCAGCGATAACGCCTAGGACGATAAGTATAATCATAAAGTGGCTGGAGTGGAATAGAAGGTGCCAATCATGTGCAGTCGCCCCGGCGGGGCGAGACGGAATACGTTACAACGCGGTTGATTGTTTCCATCAGTAGAAGCAACTTGGCGCGGTAACTCATGCGTCTTCGTCGAACCTCGATTTATTTATTAACGTGTTTGGTAGCCGCGGTGGCGGTGGAAAGGGAGTCGGCGCGAGCTCAAGCGCTTGAGAGTTTGAACCGTCCTGTACCACTGGCAGCGGCGAGCGCGGTGACGGCGGTGTCTCCCGGAACGGCGGCACTCACGCACGCAGCGGCGCAGCGAGCGCAGGAACTCGGGTTTCCGTCGACGGCTGTTGAATTATACCGCGAGGCCTTAGCGGCCCCGGGCGCGGATCGGGCCATGCTTACGCTTGGTTTGGTGACGGCTTTGCTCGATGATGGACGCCTCGCTGAGGCGGAAGGTGCGTTGAATGGCTGGATCGGCTTGCGAGCCAGCGCGTGGCAATTGCGGGCGGGATTGGCGGCGGTAACGGCACGCAAAATCGATGCGGCTAAGGCGGCGCTCGCCGCCGTGAAAGAAGTGGAATTGGCGACGAGCGACCGTGCTTGGTGGTTTTATTTGCAAGGCTTGCTCGCGGTCGAATCGGGTGACGTGAAGGCGACGAATAAATTTTTTGAACAGGCTCAGGCTGCGGCTGTGACGGAACTGGCGCGGACAAGGTTTCGACTCGAGGCGGAGCGAATTTTGCTCCGGCGCAGCGGCACGGGTAATGAGGCCGATCTGGCCGGGCAACGCCAAGCGATGACCCGTTTCGCTGGGCAGGCTACCGGATATGGCGCGGCTCGGACCTATGCGGCAAATTTAAATGCGCTCGGGCGTAAGTCTGAAGCGGTGGCGGTGATACAGCAGCAGTTACTTGTTTTGCCACGCGATGAGCGTCAGTATGCGGATGATTTTAGATTGTGGCTCGGTTTTATCGCGGGCGCATCCGACGGGGCGGGACGTAAGGCATTGCTGGAGCTCGTAGCGGGCGGACGTGATGGAGTGCGGCAACGCTTGGCGTTGCGCCTGCTTGCGCAGGCCTCGGAAAAAAATCCGGCTCGCGGTCAGTTGCGCTCAGAGCTCGGGCGCTTGATCGCCGAGACACCATCTCATCCGCTGCAGGAGGAATTTTATTTGTATCGAGCGAATCTGTTGCTGGGTGATAAAAGTTACGCGGCAGCGGAAGACGATGCCCGGGCGTTGTTGGAAAAGTTCCCAGGATCACCCCTGCGAGCTGAGGCCTGGGAAGTGCTCACAGGTGCAGCTTGGGAGCAGCGGCGTTATCGCTTGGCGGCGGATAGCGCTAAGAAGGCGGCCGCGGCTTTGCCGGCGGGTGCGCGGCGGGCGGAGTTGGGGGTCTTAGTGGCGGAAGCGTGGTTCCGCGCGCAGGATTTTCGGCCGGCGGCGGATGCCTATGCCTCTGTCTTGCGTGATCCACCGGCAGGGCTTAGGCCGGAGATATTAAGCGCACTGCGTTTTCAACGTGTGCAAGCGGAGATCGAAGCGGGCACGCCGGAGTCGGCGCAGACGGTGCTCGATGGACTCGCGGCGGAGCCGGGTTTTTACCTCGAAGATCGTTGGCAAGCGGAGTGGAATTTAGCGCGAGCGTTGCAAGCGCGCGGGGCGAGTGGTGTGGCGTCGGCTTACGCGCGCGTCGAGCGGTTGCTCGGTGAGAATGTGGAGGCGGGATTACCGGCGAAATTGCGGGCGCGGCTGGAGTGGCTACGTGCTCGATTGGCGCTCGATGTGGAGCCGGCACAGCCGGCGAAGGCGTTGGAATATCTGCGGGCCTTGACGCCTGAGGCGTTGGCGAAGTCGTTAGCGAGTGAATCGGTGGCACTGCGCACGGAGTTGGCGAGTGCGGCGGCGTTATTGCAGGCCCAAGCGCTGTTTAAGCTGGGCAAGGAAGAGGCGGGCGTGGCGCAGTTAAAAAAACTGCGTGAGGATTTTAAAGACTCTGATGCGGCGGTGGCTTCGTACCTAGAAGAGGCGGATCACTACGCCAAGCAGTTCAACGCGGTACAGGCGCAGCAGCTATATACAGATTTGGCGGATAAATTTCCGGGCAATATCAACGCGCCCTATGCGTTATATTTCGCGGCGTTGCAGGCCGAGGCCAGTGGTGATGCGCGTTTGCCGGAGGCGCAAAATTTATTGGATAATTTGGTGCGGAAATACCCGCAGAGTGAACTGGTGTTTGCGGCGCGGTTGAAGCAGGGGCATTTATTGCGCAAGCTCAGTCAGTTTCCGCAGGCGCAACAGACGTATGAGTCGTTGGTGAACTCGTTTGCGACGAGTCCTGATGTGGTGTTGGCGCAGTTGGCTTTAGCGGAGTGTCACAACGCGCAGGCGGCAAGTGATCCGTCGCATTTGGAGAGTGCGTTGGTGTTGCTGGAGCATGTGCGCGATCGCGTAGATGCTCCTTTGGATGTGCGAATCGAGGCGGGTTTTAACCTCGGCGTGGTATTGCGGCAGCGTGGGGAGTTGGAGAAGGCGGCGGTGGGGTGGTGGCGCGATGTAGTGTCACCGTTTTTGCTGGATGCGAAGCGGGCGGCGCAGCTGAGCGAGCGGGCAAAGGGGCGTTACTGGATGGCTCGGACGTTGATCGAGTTTGGCGGATTGCGCGAGCAGCAGGGAAAACTCGAGGAGGCTAAGGAGGCTTGGTTACTTCTGCTTAAGTCGGGATTGCCAGGTGAGGCGCAGGCTAAGGCGCGCCTGGCGAAATATGGAGTCGCTGTGCCGCCGTGATACAGTCTTTGGCGGGCCTACGGTTTCGCATTTGCGGAGTTGGGGCGGTGCCGTGTAACACTTTTATTTAATACGATGTCTGTTTTTAATTTCACGATTTTCGCCAAGGGCGGCCCGATAATGTGGGTGCTGTTGGCGCTGGGTTTATTGACGGTGTTGCTGGCATTGGAGCGGGTATTATTTCTGCACCGTGGGCAGATCCGCGCCACGACGTTTCTGGAGGGTATAAAAAATATTTTAGCGAAACGGCGGTTGGTGGAGGCGTTGACGGTGTGTGAGGAGACGCCGGGGCCGGTCGCCGCCGTAGTGAAGGCGGCGTTGCTGCACGCGGAGGCTGATGTTTCGACGATGCGCTTCCATGTGCAGGAGGCGGCGATCGTGGAGTTGCCGGCGCTCGAGCGCCGGCTCGGTAGCATCGCCACGATCGCGCAGGTTGCTCCAATGGTTGGGTTGCTCGGCACGGTGCTGGGCATGGTGACGACGTTCTTGGCCTTTGAGAAAGACTACATGAGTGCTAGTGCGTTGGCCACGGGCATGTGGCAGGCGTTGTTGTGCACAGCGGGCGGCCTAATGTTGGCGCTACCAGCGCATGTCGCGCATCATTTTCTGAGCGGTAGAGTGCGCTCGATTGTGCGCGATGTGGAATGGGCTGGCAACGAGATCATGCGTTACCTGCAAAATGATTATCGCGGCCGGAAGCCGGGTGGTTCGGAGGTTGTGGAAACATGATTACGCGGCCGCTGGATTTGGCCTCGCACTTGCGCGTGCCACCCCGGTGTTTTGATTTTTTGTTCTATGTGAACGCAGGGTTGCTTGTGCTGTTTTTCTCTTTGTTTGGCTCGCGCTTTGTGTTGGCGCCAGGGCTCGGGGTTGATTTTCAAGTTCCGGAAATGGCGGGTGCTACCGCGGGTGCGCAGCCTACGACGCACCGCATTACCGTGCGTCGCTCTGGGCAGATTTTTGCGGATGATGGGTTGGTGTCGTTGAAGCAACTCGGTCTATGGCTTGAGCGGCAGAAGGCGACTACGCCGAAACCCTCGTTGTTGATTTTGGCTAGCTCGGGCGTCCGCAATGATGAGTTGGCGGAAATCGTCACCGTCGCGCGGCGCGCGGGTTTTGCCGTGGTCTGGGGCGCGTTGGAGCCGACAGATGGAGGCGAGGGGGGGCGCAAGTGATTAATTCTGAGCAGATTGAACGTCGTCGTTGGGTTTGGGCGGCTTTAGGGGCGATCGCAATCGTCTTTGTTTTTTTGATACTATTTCGCGCGCCAGAAAATCCCGCCGCGGAGCGTGGATCGGTCACAGTAAAGGCTCAGGCGCCGCTCCCGGATGTGCCGCAGGTGGGGTTTCGTCGGGTTGCACCGGAGGAAGCGGCATTGGTGGATCCGACTCCATTGTTTTTGCCGACGGCTTGGAACGCCGCACAGAAAGAGGTCGCATTACCCAAAGGCGGTGGGGCTTTTGCTGATTATCCCGCTCGCTTCACCTATGATGAGGTGGAATTTCGTGCGCTTGCTCCTAAAAAAGACCCCGCTGTGGATTTTTCGATAGCCTTAGCCCTGAACCCACCCGGGGCGGCGTTGCTGGGTATAGGTCGCAGCCCTGTCGGATTACCTGAGTTAGCGCGACGGGGTGCGTATTACGAAGTTGCACCGGCCTCGGGAGGAAGAGTGGTGTTGGCTGAAACGCTCGCCGAGGCGAAGCCTCCGGGCGCGGCAACTTGGGAACCGATTGAATTCTTGGCCGTGGTGAACGCGGCTGGACTCAGTGCGCCTTTAGTCCCGACCGTCCGATCCAAACTGGAGGAGGTGGATACGTATTTCGCGAGTTACTTGACGCAGCAGGCACGAATAGGCGCTAAACTGGCGCCCGGCGTGTATCGAATTTGGGTTGGACCGTAGTTTTTTATAGAAAAGGTCAAGTTTGCTGTTGACGGACCAAATCGTGGGAAGCACTTTCAACCCTCATTTTCGTTTTTTGGCACGGTCTCTTTGTCTGCCCAGATAGCTCAGTTGGTAGAGCACGTTCTTGGTAAGGACGAGGTCGCCGGTTCGACTCCGGTTCTGGGCTCCATGCCAAAAAACAACGTCGGTCCCGCTTCTACGACGTAAAACCAGAAGTCACATTTCATCCAAACCCAAACACACGTCTCCCATGGCTAAAGGCACATTCGAACGCACGAAACCGCACGTCAACGTTGGCACCATCGGCCACGTCGACCACGGCAAAACCACCACGACGACCGCAATTCTTGCCGTCCAGGCCCGCAAAGGCCTCGCTGAGGTAAAGACTTACGCGGACATCGCTAAAGGCGGCACCGTCCGCGACGCTTCCAAGATCGTCACGATCTCGGTTGCTCACGTTGAGTATCAAACCGAAAAGCGCCACTATGCGCACGTTGATTGCCCCGGCCACGCCGACTTCGTGAAGAACATGATCACGGGTGCCGCGCAAATGGACGGCGCCATCCTCGTCGTCTCTGCCGCTGACGGCCCGATGCCGCAGACCCGCGAGCACATCCTCCTTGCCCGCCAAGTCGGCGTGCCAAAGATCGTGGTCTGGCTCAACAAAGTTGACCTCATCGACGACAAAGAGCTCCTCGACCTCGTCGAGATGGAAATCCGCGAGCTTCTCTCGAAGTATCAATTCGATGGCGACAACGCCACGATCGTCCGTGGTTCCGCCACCGCCGCTCTTGATAACAAGCCCGAAGGTAACGACGCCATCACGGCCCTCATGGATGCTATCGACAAAGATATTCCTGAGCCCATCCGCGAGAACGATAAACCCTTCCTGATGTCGGTCGAAGACGTGTTCTCGATCACGGGCCGTGGCACGGTTGCCACCGGTCGTATCGAGCGCGGCGCCTGCAAGATCAACGACACCGTCGAGATCATCGGCCTCAAAGACACCACGACCACCGTTATCACCGGTATCGAAATGTTCCGCAAGCTCCTCGACTCCGGTCAAGCGGGCGACAACGTCGGTATGCTTCTGCGTGGTATTGAAAAAGATGGTATCGAGCGTGGCCAAGTCATCGCCGCCCCGAAGTCCATCAAGCCACACAAGAAGGCCAAAGCTGAAATCTACGTCCTCTCTAAGGACGAAGGCGGCCGCCACACCCCGTTCTTCAACGGTTACCGTCCTCAGTTCTACTTCCGCACGACGGACGTGACCGGTATCGTCAACCTGCCGAAGGGCGTTGAGATGATCATGCCTGGCGACAATATCGCCGTCGAGATCGACCTCATCGTTCCGATCGCCATGGAAACGACCCAGAAATTCGCTATCCGCGAAGGCGGTCGCACCATCGGTGCCGGTCGTATCACCGAGATCATCGAATAAGTTCGATTAAATAACCTTAAACTCGACTCCGCCGAGGCCTCGTAACGGGGCCTCGGCTGCGTCGTCTAAGAAAGCCCATTCCACAGGCGTGTAGCTCAATTGGTAGAGTAGCGGTCTCCAAAACCGTTGGTTGGGGGTTCGATTCCCTCCGCGCCTGCCAAATTTAAGTTCATGAAAAATCCGTTCCGCAGCACTCGTATTTTCTTCGGCGAAATGGTCGGCGAGCTCCAAAAAGCTTCCTGGCCCACCCGCACCGAACTGCGCGACTCCACTCTCGTGGTGGTGCTGGCCGGTGTGCTGCTCGGTGTTTTCACGAGCATCAGTGACTTCGCTCTTATCAACGTCGTGGACCTCTTCACGTCCTGGGTAAATTAATCCAGCTGCCCCATGTCGTCCGCCACATCGAACGTTCCCGCCAATGCGCAGTGGTTTGCGCTCCACACCCTCTCCGGCCAGGAGAATAAGGTGAAGGCCTACATTGAGAAATTCAAAAAGGCCGAGGAGCTCGAAGATGCGATTTTCGAAGTCTTGCTGCCTACGGAAGTTGTTTCCGAAGTGAAGAACGGCAAGAAGAGCACTAAGGTGCGTAAACTCTATCCGGGTTACGTTTTCATCCAGATGGTGCTCTACGGCGAAGATAAGAAAGTCATCAACAAGCCCTGGTATTTCGTCAAAGAAGTAGCTGGAGTCATCGGTTTTGTCGGTGGCGAGCGCCCTGCTGCCCTGCAACCTTCTGAGATTGTCGAGATCCGTTCGCGCATCGAAGCGGCCAACGGCAAGGAAGTGCCCAAGGTGCAGTACACCGTCGGCGAAGAAGTCAAAATCACCGATGGTGCCTTCGCTAGCCTCACAGGTCGGATCGACGAGATCGACCCTGATCGCGGTAAGCTTAAGGTTTCCGTTTCCATTTTCGGCCGTTTCACCCCGGTCGAGCTCGAATACTGGCAAGTGCAGCGCAACACCGAGTGATACTCCACGCCGCCGTCTTCCCGAACTTAATCCGTTTAACCTACCTCTAATCTTTTTTTACCATGGCCAAGAAAATCCAAGGCTACATTCGTCTTCAACTCCCAGCCGGCGCCGCCAATCCTGCGCCCCCGGTCGGCCCCGCACTCGGTGCCCAAGGCGTCCATATCATGGCGTTTTGTAAGGACTTCAATGCCCGTACCAAGGACCAGAACGGCATGATTTTGCCGGTCGTGATCACGGTATACAGCGACAAGAGCTTCACTTTCATTCTTAAGTCCCCGCCAGCGTCCGTGCTGCTCAAAAAAGCCGCCAACATCGCCAGCGGTTCGGCCAAGCCTAACCAAGATAAAGTCGGCAAGGTCACCAAAAAACAGCTCCTTGAGATCTATAAACTCAAGGCCAAGGATCTCAACGCTAAGGACGACGAAGCCGGCATCAAGATCATCGCCGGCACCGCCCGCAATATGGGTATCGAAGTCGTCGGTTAATATTTCTCAGCACAAAAAACCACACTCGCCGCGGGAGTCCTTCCAGGACGTTCGCACCGCAAGGAGTCACAATGCCAAAAAAACAGAGCAAACGCTACCGCAGCGCCCTCAAGGTCGCTGATCTCGCCAAGGATTACCCACTCGCTGAAGCGGTGGAAATCCTGACCAAATTCCCCAAGGCCAAGTTCGACGAAACCGTCGAGTTGTCCTTCCGCCTCGGCGTTGATGGCGCCTCTGGCGACCAAAACGTCCGCGGTACAACGCCCCTGCCTAACGGTTCGGGTAAGAAAGTCCGTGTCCTGGTGTTCACCGATAATCCCGCCGCGGCCCTCGCCGCTGGCGCTGATACAGCCGGTCTCGCCGACATCATGACCAAGATCAACGAAGGCTGGCTCGATTTCGACGTCGCCATCTCCACCGTTGAAGCCATGAAGCAAGTCCGTACTCTCGCTCGCGTGCTCGGCCCGAAAGGCCTCATGCCGAACCCGAAGTCTGGCACGGTCACCGACGACATCGCTGCCGGCATCAAAGCGGTCAAAGCGGGTCGTGTTGAATTCAAAATGGACAAAGCTGCGATCATCGGCGTCGGCGTCGGTAAGCGGTCCTTCACCAACGCCCAAATCCTCGAGAACGCCCTGTGCGTGCTCGACGCGGTCGGTAAAGCCAAGCCTGCCACCTTCAAGGGCGGCGTGTTCATCAAGTCCGTCACCATCTCCTCGAGCATGAGCCCCGGCGTTCGCGTCGCCTCGTCCGAGTTCAGCAAATATTAACCGGAGCCCGACCCATGAGAGCCGAAAAAAATTACCTGATCGCCGAGGTCGAGAC
>CANHAH010000009.1 GCA_947458705.1 Opitutia bacterium
CGTTTGCTGTGCAACCCGGCGAAGTCCTCGGTCTGGTCGGGCCCAATGGTGCTGGCAAAACCAGTACGCTGCGTAGTCTCGCCGGAATTATCCCGGCCAACGCCGGCCGGATCCAGATCCATGGCATAGACCTCGCCGCCGACCCCGTGAGCGCCAAACGCCAGTTGGCATTTTTTCCCGACGAGCCACGCCTCTTCGACTACCTCACGGTGCGCCAGCACCTCAATTTTGTCGCCCGTATCTATGGAGTCGCAGATCACGCCGCCCTCGCGCAACCGCTACTAGAGGAACTGGAGATTGCGGACAAAGCGGATCAACTACCGGGCGAACTCTCACGCGGCATGAAGCAGAAACTCGCGATCGCCTGCGGTTTGTTGCACAGCCCACGGGTGATGTTTTTCGACGAACCACTGACCGGGCTTGATCCGCTAGGCATCCGGCGAATGAAAGACTCCATTTTGTCCCGCGCGCGCGCCGGTGCGGCGATTGTGCTGAGTTCGCATTTATTACACCTGCTAGAAGAAGTGTGCTCGCACGTACTTATTTTGAAAAAAGGCGAAAAAATCGCGCACGGCACGCTCGCCGAAATTTCCGCGCAATTCGCCCATGGCGAAACCGGTGTGAGCCTCGAAGAAATTTTTATCCGGGCAACCGGCGGTTCGGAAAATTAAACCTCGAGGCCACAGTCTTCCATGCTCGGCGCCCTTTTTTACCTCCGGCTCACCTCGCTAAAAAACATCCTGCTTTCGCGTCTGCGGCGCTTGAAGCAGCCGAAATATTTTTTAGGCGCGCTAGCCGGCATCGCGTATATTTACTGGATATTTTATCGCCAGCTCTCCGACAGATCAGCATCGCTGCCCGGCTTGGCCGCCAGTCTGCCCACTGCACTCGCTCCCACATTCGATCTGAATGCAACGCTTAGTGTTTTCGGCGCGCTCGTGCTGCTGGTGATTGTGTTGTTCACCTGGGCGCTACCCAAAGAAAAACCCGGACTGCCTTTCACCGAAGCGGAGGTGGCGTTTCTTTTTCCAGCGCCGATTTCGCGCCAGCGGCTGATTCATTTTCGTCTGCTAGCCGCGCAGAGTCGGATTCTTTTCTCGGCGGTGATATTCACGCTGATTTCTAGCGGCTGGAGTTTTTTGGGCGGAGGCGCCCTCACGCACGTGCTGGGCTGGTGGTTGATTTTGACGACGATCAACCTGCATTTAACCGGCGCCGCCCTCACGATCAATCGCCACATCGATAACGGTGCCAACCCGGCGATTCGCCGCTGGCTGATCCTCGCTGGGGTCGCACTCCTGATCTTGATTTCAACCCTCTTAATCTCAAACGCGGCACCAGCATTTCCCGAGGGCAACTTCGGCCCGGGCGATGTCGCAGACTGGCTCGCGCGCTGCATGGATCGCGGCTTGCTTTATTGGCTGCTCATCCCAGGAAAACTCGTCATCGCGCCTTTTCTGGCGCCCAACTACCCAGAATTTTTTCGTACCGTCGGACCGGCCGCAATGATTTTAATCGGCCACTACTTCTGGGTCGCACGCCAAGAAACGTCCTTCGAGGAAGCCTCGATCGCTTACGCCGAAAAACGCGCCGCGCGGTTGGCGCAATTGCGCGAAGGCACGTATCGAATCGGACAGGACACAGCTAAATCTCGGCGCGAACCCTTTCAACTGCGCGTGCCGGGACGCGCCGAGATCGCATTTCTATGGAAAAACCTGTTAGGCACGCTTCCTTATTTTCACGCCCGCATATGGCTTGGCTGCGCGATACTCACCTGCATCGCGGTGCCGTGGATTGTGAGAGGCGAACATCAAACAATCGGCGCTAATATCACCATTACGTTCACCGCTATTTTTTCTGTATACACCCTCTTACTAGGCCCTCAACTCGCCCGCCAAGACCTTCGTAGCGATCTGTCTCATGCTGATATTCTGAAAACTTACCCGCTCGCAGGCTGGCAGATCATCCTTGGTGAAATCCTCACCCCGATCGCCATTCTCACCGGCCTACTCTGGCTCAACCTCCTCGCTATGGTCCTAGCGCTGGCCCCGATGGCCGATAAGTTCACCTGGCTCACCCCCAGTTTCCGTCTCACCGCGAGCCTGTGTATTGGCGCCGTCATACCCGTGCTCTGCGCACTCCAACTTCTCATCCCCAACGCCGCCGCGCTCCTTTTCCCGGCTTGGTTTCAAGCCACCCGCCAACGCAGCGGCGGCATTGATGTCATGGGGCAACGTCTCATCTTCGTCTTCGGACAGCTTCTGGTCATTTTAATTTCACTTTTCCCTGCTGTTTTTGGCGCCGCCCTCGTTATCTTTGCCTCTCAATGGCTGATCGGCGCCTCTGCCGCCGTCGTTCTCGGCACGCTGGTAGCCTTGAGCATTCTTGGGGCCGAAGTCGCCTGCGGCCTATGGTGGCTCGGTGAACGTTTCGAAAAATTCGACCTCGCCACCGAGCTCCGCCCTTAATGGCAAAGCCCTCCCTCGCGCCGCTGTGACTCAGGATCAACTTACGGTGTTCGCCGCCGAAACGGTTACCGCTACCCAGCGCGCCCTTCCCGCTGCCTTACGCTGCTTAGCCTATGCAGTACCGGTTCATTACGAAACCTTGCCGGATATTGATACCCTCGCTGAGGGCTTCCCCGAGGACATCCTCGGCCTTTTCTCGGGCGACCCCCATGGCAGCTCTCTTAGCCACGACCAACCCCAACCGCCGCAGATCATACTCTACCTGGAAAATCTCTGGGACTACGCGGAGGCAGACCGCCAGATTTTCCGCGACGAGGTTCGCCTCACCTACCTGCACGAGCTGGGGCACTACTTTGGCTGGGATGAGGACGAACTGACTGCCCGAGGCCTCGATTAGGCCCCTGAAGCTCACCTGCACTCCGCGCTTTCCAATTCCGCCATATCATGCTTAGCTCCCACGCCATGCAGTCTCCGTTTATCTTCGTTCAAAAACTCCTCCCTTTGGTCCTCGCCGCGTGCTGCGTGCTCGCACCCACTCGTGCCCTCGCCAAAACCGACCGAGCCGAACTGGTGACCCACGTCGAATCCTGCGAAGCCATCCTGCAAGATTTTCAACGCGACCCACGCACCGCGATCCCGGCTCGCGTCCTCGCTAAAGCCAAGGGCCTCATCATCGTTAACCAGTTCAAGGCCGGCCTCATCTTCGGGGTCAAAGCCGGCTACGGCGTCATCATGGTGAAACAATCCACTGGTCGCTGGAGCCTTCCGGTCCTGATCAACGCCGGCGAGACCAGCCTCGGCCTCCAGCTTGGCGCCAGCGACGTCGAGACGATTCACGTCCTCACCGACGACCAGACCGCCCGGCTCCTCTTCCGCCAACGCTTCCGCCTCGGCGTCGATGCTAAAGCCGTCATCGGCCCAAAAGGTGCCGAAGCCAATAATCCCGATTACAAAATGATCGATGCGCCCATTTTGACCTACACCAAAAACGCGGGCGTGTTCGCTGGGGCGACCGTCAAAGCCGGCTATCTCACCCGCAGCGACGACGACAACGCCACGCTCTACAACACCCTCTACACCATGCCCGAGCTGCTTTACAGCAACTGGGTCAAGCCCCCCGCCGAAGTTCAGCCTCTAATGGACCTCGTCCAAAGTATTGCGCCCTGATCGCACCGCGCTCCCTTTGGGCGGGCTTCAAAGCCCGCCCTTTTTTGTGTCTACCGCCCCCCTCGCCCCGAATTCTATGAGCTCCCTCATCACTGGCTTTCACCACGTCTGCATCAAAACCCGCGATTGGGATCGCACCCTCGCCTTCTACGTCACCGCCCTCGGCTTCGCCGAAAAAATCACTTGGCGCACCGCGCCCAACCGCGCCGGCATGTTCGACACCGGGGACGGCAACTACCTCGAAGTCTTCGAGGACCTCGCCTACACCCCCGCCCCCAACGGGGCCATTATTCATTTTGCCCTGCGCACCGCGCACCTCGATCAAGTCGCCGAGCGCGTCCGCGCCACCGGCGCCAAGATCACCACTGAGCCCAAAGACGTAACGATTGCGACCACTAACGCCCACGCACCTGTACCCATTCGCATCTTTTTCTGCGAAGGACCTAGCGGTGAAGTCATCGAGTTTTTCCAAAACACGCTGACGTAAAAAAAGTCCGCGGCGTCACCCAACGCGCCTCGCCAAACGCGTTAAACGGACTCTGTCCGCAGCGTTGCCGCCAAGGCTGCCAACGCCGCCTCGGCCACCCGAATCTGCACCTCGACCCGCCCGCAGCCGGGCAAATCTACCCGCCCGGTCCTCACGGAAAATTCCCCGCGCGCATCGCGCATCGCCACCGCCCACCAGGCCATCGGCTCCAGCACGCCTCGCTCGGGCGCTGCCTCTGCGTAGCCGGTCGTCGCCAGACCCACATCTGCGCCGAATCGTTCGCTCACCCCACGAGCCATCTGCGCTGCGATCTCCGCCGATACGCAATCCACCGCGGCGGCTGCGGCGCGATCCACGCCAAGCCACGCCACCTTTTGATCCAAGGTATAAGCCGTTAGGCCGCCCAAAAAATAACCTGAAGCTCCGGAAACGCTCGCCACGCGTGCCTGTACGTTACCCGCCGTGAGACTCTCTGCCACTGCCAAGGTCCGCCGTGGCGCACGCAACATCAGTTCCTTCAACTCCGCAGCTGCCGATATCACGACACTCCTTTCATCCAAAAATTCCAACGAACGAAAGCCGCTCTTCGATTGGTTTTGGATATGAAAAATCTCATGATCTACCAGAGTTCAACACCCCGGCAGCGCTTGCGCAGTACAAAAGCACAAGGCCGCCGTTGCGACGGCGCTCAAATTTTCACCTCGAGCCCGACTGGGCAGTGATCGCTACCCATTACCTGCGGCTCGATCCAAGCCCGCTGCAACGCCGGCCGTAGCGCCGCGCTCGCCATGAAGTAATCGATGCGCCAACCGACGTTATTTGCCCGTGCACCCGCGCGATACGTCCACCAGCTGTAATGGCCTGGTCCTTTTTCAAACTCGCGGAACGTATCAATAAAGCCGGCGCCCAAAAAATCGCGAAAGCCCGCGCGCTCCTCATTCGAAAACCCTGGGCTACCCACATTTTCTTTAGGCCGCGCGAGATCAATCTCCTCGTGCGCCACGTTGAGGTCGCCGCAAAAAAGCACTGGTTTTTTTTGCTCTAATTTTTTCACGTAGGCGAGCAAGGCCCGATCCCACTCCTGGCGGAAACCAATACGCGCTAATTCCGGCTGAGCATTCGGCACATACAAACCGATCACATAGCACTCCGGAAATTCCGCCGTGATTGCGCGCCCTTCTTCATCATGCGCCGGCGAACCCAACCCAAGCGTGACCGACATCGGCTTACGCCGCGAAAAGAGCGCGGTCCCGCTGTAGCCTTTTTTCTGCGCCGCGTTCCACGTTAGATCATAGCCCGAGGGCCACACCACATGCTGCACATCGCCCGGCAACGCCTTCACTTCCTGAAGACAAATGACGTCGGCTTGAGCTGCGTTCATCCAATCGAGTAATCCCTTACCGAGCGCCGCCCGCACGCCGTTTACGTTCCAGGAAAGAAGTTTCATCAGCGCCGTTCAACGCGACCACTAGCCCCCCGGCAAACCGATTCGCTCCCCAGGCCCCACGCCTTCCTAACAACCGGCTTAATTTTTCTAAATTTACCGGGGGGCGAAAAATGCGGGAGGCAATGACTCACCGCTCACTTGCGTACCGGCGCAGGTTGCCTCTTACCTCTTTAAGGATCCATCCTTCGCCCATTCACCAAGATGTCTGCCTTTCCTCATCTGCCTCTCGGACAAGCCATCCCGCCTAGCCCGCACGCGGTCTCTTGCAGCCTCCCTACGATGCGATCGGTCCGCGGCTACGAGGAAAAAGATCCCGCGATCACCCGTCAGCTTGCCAACGGCTACCCGCGCTTCGTCGTGCATCCGTTCGCTCGTCAACTCGCCGCACACTTTATAGCCATCAATCCAGCGCTCACTGCCCACACGCTCTGGCTCACGTCGTCTCTCGCCATCGCCGAAAAGCTTGTAGCACATCTCGCTCATCCCAGCGTCCAGTTGTTCATCGACACACACGGTCTTCACGGTGTCGCTCATCCGGTCGCCTCGGCGCCACTCGCTGCTCTGGCCAAAACGTATCTGCAAAACCTGGGTGGCTTCATCTCGTCGCGCGAAGCCGAGGATCACCTCGTGCGCCTCGAACTGCGTCCGGCGATTTATCCCGAAGCCCTGTTCGTCGGTGATGCGCCGGCAGAGATTCGCCGCCATCTGGCCCGCGCACTCAACGCCGGCCACGCCGCCACGACCGCGCCGGTCACCGACGCCGATCTGTTTCTCACCAATTGTGGCATGAGCGCCATCTACGCGGCCTTCCGCGCCGTCGCCGATTTGCAAGCCACGCGCGGGCGCACGATTTGGCTCCAGCTTGGCTGGTTCTATCTTGATACCATCGCGATCCTCAAAAAATTCACCGCTGGTCCCGGCGACTACGTTTATATCCGCGATATTTTCGACCTCGAAGCGCTTGAGCGCATCTTCGCCGCGCATGGCCAACGCATCGCCGGAGTCGTCGCCGAGGTGCCCACCAATCCTCTCCTCCAGACACCTGATATTCCCGCCATCTCTGCGCTTTGTCGCAACCATGGCGCCGCGCTCCTGATCGACGCTTCCACGGCCTCGCTCTACAACCTCGACGTGCTGCCCCACGCCGATCTCGCCCTCGCCAGCCTTACTAAATACACGGGTAGCGCGGGCGACCTCACCGCCGGCTTGATCGCCGTCAATCCCGCTCGTCTCGACGCCGCCGAACTTCGCCGTCGACTAGGCCCCATCCTTGAACCGCTTTACGTGCGCGACGCCTCGCGCCTCGCGCACGAAATCGCCGCCACCGAATCAGTCCTTGAAAAAATCCACGCGAGCACGCCCCGCGTCGTCGCGTTTCTCGAAAATCACCCCGCCATCAAAGACGTTTTCTGGGCGCGCCACGCCACCAGTCGCGCGAATTTCGAAAAACTCGCCCGCTCGCCCGATGCCACCGGCGGCATGATCACCTTTACGCTCCGCGCACCGGGCGCTTTGGAAAAATTCTACGACCGGCTGCGCCTGCCCAAAGGTCCAAGCTTCGGCATGACGACGACCCTTATTTGTCCGTTCATGTATCTCGCGCACTACGACCTCGTGACGACGCCCGCCGGCCTCGCCGAATTAGCCGCGAGCCAACTCGATCCCGATCTCTTAAGGCTCTGTGTCGGTTGCGAAGCGTTCGAGGACATCATCGCCGCGCTCGCCGAAGCGTTGGCATAACAAAAACAGGGCGTGCAGCTGAGTACCGCGGTTAGAGTAATGACGGCAACGCCAAGAATCGATGGAAAGACGTCTATCTTGATTGACGCAAAAATTTGAGTGTGGGATTATCCCACCATGCTCTTGACCTTAGATGCCAAACGTCGATTGACCGTCCCTGCGACACTTGCGCCGGCTAAACCCGGCGACCATTTTCGCGCTGAATTTCATGCAGAGGACGATACTTTAATCTTCCACCGCATTGCACCGGTCGGCGACTGGCTTGAAATCCTGAAGCAGTGTCCCGTACCGATGGACGATTTACCGCCACGTCGCCGACAATTAGCTCGTCACCGAAAACTATGAGCTGGTTGCTCGATGCGGATGTCCTGAGCCAGCCCGCGAAACGTCTGGGCGATTCCGCCGTGGTGGCGTGGTTGGAACGCGAGAAAGATGAGTGCTACACAAGCGCGGTCGTTATCGCCCAACTAGCCTATTGGGTAAGAACCAAAGACGGCCGCGCACGGGAGGCGCTACAAGCCTGGTTGACCAAACTGGTCGATTCCCTCCACGGCAGAATTTACGGCTTCAACGTGTCCATCGCCCATGTGTGGGCGGATCACGAACACGAGTTAACGCGTCCTGGTCAACGCATGCCTGTGGAAGATAGCTACATAGCCGCGACTGCGCGCCGCTACAACCTCACTATCGTCACCGGTAACGATAAAGATTTTCGACGGCCAGGACTGAAGGTGTTTAACCCATTCAAGGAACTTTAAAAGATCGTCGCGAGGTAATCGCGGTAACGCGGTGTTGCAGACAGCCTCCCCGTGAAGACGACCGATTCCTCCGCCCTGTTCTTTTGCCCAAATCAACTCTGCTTCCTTACTTCGATAGGATAGCCCTAAAAATTAAACTCCGCGCGATTCGTGAGGAAGCACCATGACCACACCGCTCGTCTTCTGTACGCTTGCGATCAAAGCCGTCCCAAACGCTCAGTCCAATGCCGTCGTAGGCTGGTTAGGTAAGTCGTTAAAAGTAAAAGTCCAAGCCCCCGCACTCGAAGGCCGGGCGAATGACGAGCTCTGCGAATACCTCGCCGACACCCTCGCTCTACCCCGACGCGCCGTGACGCTCCAACAAGGCGACAAATCTCGCCAAAAAGTCCTGCGTATTTCCGGTCTTACGCTCGCCGAAGTGCGCGCCAAATTAGGCGTGTGATCGGGTCAGGCGCGCGAAGCGCCAACCCAGGAAAATCGCCGCAAAGCCCAAACCCGCGGCCAACGCCGACCAAATTCCAACGGCGCCAAATTTCCCCTGCACACCAAGGAAATAGCCGCCCGGAATGGCCACACCCCAATAGGCGATAAACGTGATGATCGCCGGCAACTTCACATCATGCAGGCCGCGCAGGAGCGCAGCGCTGATCACCTGTGCACCATCGACGATTTGAAATAGCGCCGCAACAACGAGCAGCTGAGCTGCCAACGCGACCACGCCAATATCATCCACAAACCAGCCTGCCACCGTGCGCCCGGCCACGAGATAAATCACCATGAACACCGCCGCGATGATGACTCCTAAGCCTAGTGCACTAAATCCGATGGGCCGCAACCGTGCCGGTTCCTTCGCGCCTACGGCCGCACTGACGCGCATACCGGCAGCCATCGAAAGCCCGAGTGTTACCATGAAGGTCGTACCCGCACACGTGAAGGCGATTTGATGGGCCGCCAACGCGGAGGCGCCCAGCCAGCCCATCATAATCGCCGCCGCTGCAAACGCACCGCTTTCAAAAAATAAAATTCCTGACGTTGGTAACCCAAGCCGCAGCATTTCTTTTAACCGCGTCATCGAGAGCGGCGCCCACCATTGCTTCGGCCACGCCGCGCGTGCCGCCGGATCACGCCGCATCCATTCGAAAATCACCCAAGCTCCAAGTGTTCGAGAAATGAGCGTCGAGATGCCCGCGCCCGTTAGGCCTAGCGCTGGCGCACCGAGATTTCCGTAAATAAAAATCCAATTTAAAAAAATGTTCAGCCCGACGCCTCCGAGCATGATAAACATGGGCACCCAGGGCCGCCCCATCGCCTCCGCAAATTGCCGCAGCGCCAGATACACCAATACGGGCGTAATCGACGCGCCGATCAGCCAAAAAAACGGATTCACCACTGCTAGCACTTCCGGGGGTTGCTGAAACCAGTGCAACTGCCACCCGAGCACCACCATCGCCAGCGTCTCGAGCACGCCGAAACCAAATGCCAGCGCCAGCCCATGCCGCAGATACTCCGCGCAATCCTCCAACCGCGCCGCCCCGCGCGCACGCGATACAAACATCGCAACCGGAATCATTAATCCGATCCCGATCACATAAAAAACGCCAAACACATTTCCGCCAAACGATGACGCCGCCAAGGGCACGGTACCCGTCTGGCCGATCATCACGCTATCGGTGATGCCCATGAGCATCTGGCTGACTTGGCCGACGATGATCGGAACCGCCAAGGCGAGTGTCGGCCGAACTTCGGCGAAATAAGAGGGGAAGCGGCTCATGGAAAGGAGGCGCACTGTTTCGCGCCACGGCCGTGCGTGCAATCCGCTTCTCGCAATCGATCAGCCCAACCGCCGCGAATTTTCCCGCGGCGCAGAGTCTTACTTCGCGTTGAGGAGCATGTCCTCCATCAAGGCGAGCGCGGTGGCTTCGGTGATGTCAGCCGCGCTAAATTTTTTCGCAGCCTGGGCAGCACCTGAGCCAAGGACATCGCTCGCTGAGGCTTGGCCCAAAATAGCAGCATCTTTTAAGCGAATGGCGGTCATCTGAATATCGGGCACGGCAACCGTGGTGTCGCCGGAAACTTCGGCGGCGATCAACGTGCGAGTTGAAATGAGCACTTCGATCGCGATATCGGCAGACTGGGCGAGCGCAGCGCGTTCCTTGGCGGCTTGATCACCGAGCAAACGAGCGCCGGGTTGTTCGCTGAGCATCACGCCGGCGATACGTTGATCGGAAAGTTTGGCGCCGCCAGTGCGGAACGCGCGGCCGACGAGGCGCTCGATATCACGCACGGTTTGTTGATCGGCGAGCGTGGGCGTGGACGTAGAGGCATCTTTCGCAGCGTAAGTGGAAGAAGCTCTGGTTATGGAGGAAGTCGTTTTTCCGTCGGCGGATTGCTCGGTGTAGGATTCCGTGCGGCCGGTCAGCTTAAGGCCCGCGGCGTCCACGAGCGAACGATTCACGTAGATGACGAGGCGCGGAGCGTTCGCGGTGCTGTAGGCGGCGCGAAATTTATCGACGACGGCCTGAGCGGCGGCGGGCACGATAAGCGGAGTGGCATGGGCGCCATAGAGTCGTTGTTCGGCGGGTGCAGCCGGTTGGGCCGTGGGCGTGGGCGTGGGCCAGGCTTGGGTGACGGGGACTGGGGGTTCGGTGACGGGCGCGGTGGCTTGCGCAAAAGCGACGGCACTGAGCGCGGGCAAAACGAAAGGAAGGAAAAGAGATTTCATGACGGAGACGGCGCGGTTTAGCGGGCTTGGCGAACGCGGATAGTGTATTTTTTCGCGAGGGTGTTCATCGCGGTGAAGCGGATGGCCTCAGTGGAATTTTCGGCGAGGATGAGTGTTTGGAACGGAGTCTCGTCGCCGGTGCTGAAACCTTGGTCATCTTTGAAGACGGCGTTGATCTGCACTTCGATGCGGCGGGCTTCGCGGTTTTTTACATTAGCGACGACTTCGAGGCGACCGTCGGCGAGCGTGCGTTCCTGGAGGCCAGTGCAGGTAACAGAGACTTGCGCGGGTTTATCAAGAAGGACGAATTTTTCGGTATTCTCGACGGTGTAGCGGGTGGTGTCCTGCGGCGTGAAGGGGCCGGGCGTGGCGCAGCCAGTAAGTAGCACGAGGCCGGCGGTAGCGGCTAAGAGAAGAGAGGTTTTGATGTTCATAACAGTGGTAAGCGGTGGTGGTGGTGTAATTGTATGACTCGTGATCAGCGCTTAAGTTCGCTCAAAAATATCACGGTATCGCGGTCGATCGGATCAACATGGAGGGTCAGGGTTTGCGTGAGTCCGCGCAGGGTCTGGCCAGTAGCGTCTTGGAATTCGAGGGTGGCCGGATAATCACCCGGGGCAAGGCGGAGTGCAGCAAAGCTGAGGCGTTGCGGGAGGTTGTCCCACATGCGGATATCAGCGCGTGGGGTGGTCGCAGCGGAGGCAATTTTACCGATGAGGCCGATCGCGCCGAGGGCCACGGCGGCGCGGTCACCATCGCGGCTACCATTATTGGCCGCGATGATTGAGCCAATGAGAGCGACGTCCCCGACGGTATTGGTGGTGCGCTTGAAAACGGCTTTGCCGCCAAGAATGTAGTCCATGACGCGACCGCCGCGCGTAGTGGCCTGGAAGTTGAGATCGTCGTAGGCCGGGAGGCTTACCGACTGACCGTTAACGTTGAGGGTGGCGCCGTGAGCGGCGGAATTTTTAACAAAAAACTTGAGCTGTTCACTGTATTCGCCGCCGCCGTATTTACGCGGACCGGTGCCGTATTCGGCGAAAATGAGAACGTTGGCGGCGGGATCGTAGGCGGGCAGTTTTAGATTTTTGGCATTGGCTTGAGCGCGAGCAAAGGCGTCGGAGCCATCGGCGGCGAGTTTGGCCGAAACCAGGCCATCGAGATAATCGAGCAGGACGAAATCACTCTTGTACTCGGTAGTCTCGGCGTCGCTGTCGATGAGTTGGCCGGAGCGATAACAGGCACGAGCGTTATCGGGCTGGCCGTCGCGCCAGTAGAGGAGTCCGCGGTAATAGTAGGCCATGACACGCTCGTAGGGCTCACCGATAAACGTTTTGGTGCTTTCGGCAGAAAACAGGCTACGGGCTTTTTTGGCGTCCGCGTCGTTGGCCAAAATACCGCCGATCAACGGCAGCGCGGTGTCGAGGTGCAGCTTAGCTTCATCAGGCTGGCCGGCACGCAGGGCGCTGGCGGCGATGCGGTAATCCCAGAGAGCGCGATCTTGGACGGGTGCGGCAGCGCGGTAGGTGTTGCCATCGATGATCGGGTCGCCCGTAAGTCGAAGCTTTGGACGCTCAGGCACCGTGGCGCAACCGGCAAGACCAAGGAGGGCCAAAGCTATGGTGGCGGCCAGGACGCGAGAAAAAGAATTAAGGCGATTTACCATCGTATGGAAAGCAGATGAAAACGGCGGGCGCGGCGCAAGGCCGACACCCGCCGTCTAGATTTTTGGGGAATTTGGTACGCGTGTGGCTTTAGCGATAAGCGGCGTCTTCGAGGCCCTGTTTTTTGATCTCGGAGGAGCTTTCCCAGATGATCTCGCTGGTGCGGGCGTCGGTGAGACGGAAGCTGTATAGAATGTAATCGCTGGTGCCCTTCGAGGTCTTGGTGGTCAGGCCTTGGAGTTTACCGGTGAGGAAATAATCGGCGCCGCGGAATTCGACGACCGAGGGATCGGCGCTGGCGGTGACCTGGCCATTGCGCTTGAGGTCGCGCTCACGCTCGAGGGTTTTCATCATCTCGCGGTCCAAAAAACGCACGCGGCCCAAGGCTTTTTCATTTAACTGGGTGCGGATGCGGGTGAGGAAGATGTCTTTACTGATGGGGAAACGCGTCTCGTTGACAACGGGTTCAAGTACGATGCGCGGGGTCTGTTTAGCGTTGGCAATTTCGGGGATAGCAAGAACGCCACGGGCCATTTTGTCGGTGACAGTGACTAGGTCTTGAGACTCGACGCCTGTGCCGGAGACGAAGCCGCGCTCGTCGGCTTTCATTTCGGTGACCGGGACGCCCGAGGGACTTTCCACGCCGGTCGCGCAACCGGCAAGAAACAGAGCGGGCACAGCCACGCTAGTGAGGGCAAGGAGACGAAGGGAGGTGTTCATGGTACGGTGTTAAAAAATGAGAAAGTGAAAGAGGGAGGATGTGAAACGGCGGAACTCTATCAGTTCCGGCCAAACATGCGATTAGCATCGCCCATCGATGACGCAGGGGTCGCTGGAGCCGTGATTACGCGGGGTTGGGCCACGGCGGCCGGAACGGGAGGAGGGGGACTGGTAATAGGCGCGGAGGGGACGGAGGTAGTCGCTTCGCGACGACGAGCGTTATTGTCCGCGATGGCACCGATTAAAAGCCCCGCGCTGGCGCCGTAAGCTGCCCCGCGCCAAGCACTATGGCCCAGCGAACCGCTGTTATTGCCTAAAATGGCTCCGGCGATGGCGCCGAGCGCAAGGCCATTACCGAGGTAATTGGGTCGAGTATCAGCGGTGTCGTAATAGCCTCCATCGTAAACGTAAACCGGCTCTGGGCGATATAGATAAGGCCGGTAATAATAACCGTAAGAAGCGGGATAATAACCGTAGGAAAGCGAATAGGCCGGGCTGTAATAACCCAAGCTGTAGCTGATAGAACGATGACTGCGGCCGTAGTTATCAAACGAACGTCCATGACCAGCCGAACGGCTAATTAAGCCACCCCGAGATGGCTCCGCCTGGGCTGGCGAAGACAGCAGAGCGAGGGTAAGACCAAGCGCAAAGAGGGTTTTCATAACGTTAAAAGAATGGGTGCTAGTGCTCTAGACACGACCGTCAAGGCAAGGTTTCAGCAGATTGCAACCGACGCAAATTCCGGGCTGTTTCATATCCAAACACACTCAACCGGAAATCTCGTGCGCGCCCAGCTCGCTGAGCACGTTAAAATACTCCCACGATCACCGCCAGCGCCACCAACGAGGTGAGTGTACTCAACACGATCGCGCCCGCCGCCAGTCGCTCATCGCCCTTCATTTCAGTGGCCATCGTGTAGGAAATCACCGCCGAGGGGGTCGCCAGAAAGATCAGCACCGTCTTCAACTCCACGGCGCCCAGCCCAAGCGCGCGCCCCGCCACCCAGCCCAGCGCCGGCGCGGCCACGGTCTTTAATAGCGCCACGATCAACGGGGTGCGCCACCCCGCCCCGAGCCGCACCGTCACTAGCGAGCCGCCCACGCCGAGCAAACCCAAGGGCAACGCCATTTCGCCCAGCGCCCCGAAGGTTTTGTTGACCACGGTCGGCAACTCCCAGCCCGCCAAGGCACACCCGATGCCCGCCAGCGAAGCCAAGAGTGGCGGGGTGGTCGCCAACTGCCGCAAAAATGGGCCCAGCATCCCCCACCCGATCCGATGTTGGCTTAACAACAACACCACCACGCCCCCGACATTAAAAAAAATCATCATTGGCGCCACCGTCAGGACCGCCGCTGCCCGCAGCGAAATTCCGCCCGCCAGCGTCACATCCGGCAGCGCATAAATAATCGGCAACCCTACAAAGGCCAGATTCCCACGGAAGGCCCCTTGCACAAACGTGCCTGCTACCGCACCTGGCACGCGCATCAACCAAGCCACCACGTAACCCAGCGCCAAGACAGCTAAGGTCGCCGCCGTCATCACTCCGAGCATCGAAGTCGCCCCGCTCACGCCGTGGATGGACCCCGCCAATTGCGTGAACAACAACGCCGGCAACCCCAGCCAATAGGTGACGCGATTGGCCTCCTTCAAAAATCCCACCGACCAAAATTTTGAACCCTGCAAACCCGCCCCGATGGCGATTAGTAAAAAAACCGGCGCGAGCGTATTGAGAATAAGCACCCACCCATCAAAATGCACAACCCCCGATCCACACAAGCCACCGCTTTTTACTGCGCCGAGGGATAATCTCGCGGGTTTTTAATTGCATCGCACGCACGCACTCACTCCGCTCTCGCCACCCCTAAAACACAGCGCCGAGCTGTGTTTATCCCACCGCACGATGAGGTTCCCCTCCTTACCGTTGCTTAACTACCAGCTCATTCATTTACTCCATGAAAACTGCCTGCCCGCCCCCATGCAATCTGTCCGCCGACGTCGTGCGATTCTGCACGAGTCTGTGCGTTATAATGTGCGCGTTGTTCCTGACCGTAGCCGTAGCTACTGCCGCTGAAGCCAGTGGCAGTGGAACGATCACCGGCGCCGTCAGTAACGCCGCCACGCGCAACCAGCTGACCGGCGCCCTGGTCGCCATCCCCGCGCTCAATCTCTCTACCCTCTCCGACAACGCCGGCCGCTACACGCTCACCGGTGTACCTGATGGCACGCATGAGCTCGTCGTCACCTACATTGGCCTCGATGCCACGCGCCGACGCCTGGTCGTGAGCGCCGGGCAAGCGATCACGAGCGATTTCGAACTCACCGCCGGCATCTACAAACTTGAGTCGTTCAAGGTGACCGGGGAACGCGAAGGCAACGCCGCCATGATCACCGAAAAGCGCAACGCCACCAACGTGAAGGACGTTATCGCCATGGATTCATTTGGTTATCTCCCCAACATGAGCGCGGGCGAAGTCGTCCAGCGTCTCCCTGGCGTCGCCGGCAGTCCCACCGACGAAGGCCTCGCCTACCGCTTCAACATCCGCGGCATGGATCCAGCGCTCAACAACGTCACCGTCGACGGTGGCTCCCTCACCACGCTCGGCACCAATCGCAGCTTCGAGCTACAGTCCATCACCGGCGCCATGTTCGAAGGCCTCGAACTCATCAAAGGGCAGACGCCCGACAAAGGCGCCGATTCGCTAGGCGGCACCATCAACTTCAAGACGCGCTCTACCTTCAGTATGAAAGAAGACCGGCGCACCACCTACAACGTGAGTATGCGCTGGGCCCCGCCGTTTTTCGAGCAAACCCCTATTCGCTCCGATCACCGTTCCCACCCCATTTTCAACCTCACGCACCAGCAGGTGTTCAGCATCCTCGGTGGCCACCGCAACCTCGGCACTTCCGTCAATTTGTTTTACTCCGAAAACGCCGTCGGTGGCTTCGAGGCCGTCTTTGACCGCACCTTCATCAACGAGGGTCCCGCGCCCGTCTTCAATTACCAGACTTGGGACAACACCAACAACCGTAAGCAGCAGAGCGTAAATTTTAAGACCGACTTTAAATACTCCGAAAACACGAAGTTTACCCTCAACGTCACCGAGAACGACAATTTCGAGCGGCTTCGTCGCCGCGTCCGCGTCACTGCCGCCGCCTCGGGTAACAGTAATGTGCAGGTGCCCAGCGCCTCGACCGGCATCGTGCCTGGAGCCTTCACTAACCAGATCACCGTCATCAAAGCCATCCCCAGTACTTCCGCGGCTGCCACCAACACCAACAATATAGATGTCCAGATGGATGGCCCCCTTAATTACTACGTGCGCATGGGCCGGGCGGACCTCAGCGCCGAACACACCTACGGCAACCTCTTCATTGAATACACCGGCGGAATCGCCCGCACCACGCTCAACTCCGGCCAAGGGCGCGGCGGCCAGCTCAACATGCGCCTCTTTGATCCCAGCGCCCAAGTCCCCGGACGCGCCATCTACTTTGGCGGCGCCGGCTGGATCCTCGATCAAACCCAAAACGAACTTCACCCGCGCTTCATCCAAAATGGCGGCCCTGATTTCACCAACCCCAACAACTACCTACCCCGCGCGACCGACGGCCTCACCCAAGCCCGCAACGAACAAGACCAGTTGCAGAAACAATTCCGCTTCGACGCGCGCTACACGCTGCCCATCGCCGCACCCACCTCGGTGAAGGCCGGCTTCCACTGGCGCTCGCTGCAGATGGATCAATGGGGTAAAGATCGTCACCGCTGGAGCTACAAAGCCGCCACTGCCTACGATCCCAGCCAACGTATCGCGCCCGATGCGAGCTATGTCAGTTACGACATGATTAAGACTGGTCGCAAAATTCCGTTCTGGCAGGCCGAAGGCCTCACCAAAGACGGCCGTCCCGCCGATCCCTCGCTCTGGGTTGAAGACATGTATTATAATGAGAGCCAAAAATACGTCGGGACCAACGGGGTGACTGAATCCATTGGCGCCTACTACGCGATGATTCAGGGCCGCCTCGCTAGTCGCGGCTGGCTCGCCCGCACTGGCTATCTCGCCGGCATCCGCCTCGAAGACGTTAAAACCCGCAGCTTTGGCTGGGTCCGAGCGCGTGTCGCCACCACCAGTGCGCAACAACTCGCCGATCCCATCGGTTCAGCCACCAAGGACTACGCCAACACTGACCGTCTTCTCTACGGCAAGTTCGACCAAAAATTCCCCAGTATCCACGCCTACCACGACATCACCAAGGATCTCAAATTCCGCACCAGCTACTCGACCAGTTATGGTCGCGCGCCCCTCGCTAATCTCCTGCCTGGGGAAACCATCGACGAGACCAACCAACGGCTCACCATCAACAACCCCGCGCTCAAACCTCAACAGGCCAAAAACTGGGACCTCACGCTTGAATACTACTTCGAACCCGTGGGTAGTTTGACCGTAGGCTGGTTCCACAAAGACATCCGCGACTTCATTGTCTCCAACCAAGACGCCCGCATCATTCCCGCCGGCACCAACAATGGCTACGACGGAGAATACGCTGGGTTCACCGAACGCACCTCCTTCAACGGCGGCACGGTCACGGTCAACGGCTGGGAATTTGCCTATCAACAGCAGTTCACGTTTCTACCCGGCTTACTGAAAGGTTTGTCCACCTCGTTCAACTACAGCTGGACCGACCAACACGGCCTGCGCGAGGGCACCCGCTACCTCACGCGCCGCGAGATTGCCGGCTTTATTCCCCATGCCGCCAACGCCTCGCTTAATTGGCGCTACGGCAAAACCAGTCTACGCGCGCTGTACAACTTCACGGGTGAAAACATCACCACGTTCAACCCCACCTACCCCGCGCTCAACCAATACCGCTACTCAATGAAAACATTGAATCTCGGTGCCGGTTATCAATACCAACCCAACCTCGGGTTCACAATCGACGCCTCCAACGTCCTCAACGAACCCCAACGCTGGTACATCGGTTCCAAAGACCGCATGCGCCGCACCACGATCAACTTTGTCACCGTGACGATCGGCGTAAACGGTCGCTTCTAAAAACTAGGTCGCCACGCCACCCGCAAAGGGTGTGAACAGCTCGTTTCATCCCGCCCCGCCTCGCGCTCACCGCGCGGGGCGTTTTTTTTCGAGATACGCCGCCAGTTCTTTGAGTTGATCGGTGTTGATCAGATCGACGCCGCACGCGTCTAAAATTTCCCAGGCCGCGGGCGTATCGGGTGCGGCCCACAGGCGCAGCCGCCGCCCTTGCGCGTGGGCCTGCTGCACGCGGATTTTAATTTTTTCTCGATCGGCTTCAGGTAACGGCCCGTCGCCGCGCCAACTCGAAAGCTTAGCCCACGTATCGCTCACCAGCGGAATCAAACTGGGCGCACTAAGGGGCGCTTCCAAATCTCCCAAGCGGCCATCCATCGCCGCGTAGCGCACCGCCGCTTGCTCCATCGCCGCCCGCGCCCGATTGCCAGAAATAATCACCGTGATCGCGCCCGGTTTTACCCCGCCGTTTTCGTAGCACGTCACGATCTGCGCGTACCCCGCCAAGACCCGATGTAACGCCGCGTACGTCGCCCCCGCCTCCGTCTTCACGTCGATTAATAACGTCACGCCCACGCCATCACCATAGACACTCCCGGCGTTCGATTTGATGCGCGCGCGCAGGGGTTCGAGGTAAAGGGCCTCAAGGGTTTTCTCCGGCGTTAGTGCCTTGCGCTCGTGCGCCACGAGCAGTTTTCCATCCACCAAAAATACATCGGCTTCGATGCTCCCGAAGCGGGCATCGAGCGCGTCGAATAACGGCCGCGTATGGGCGTAGTCGTTGTGCGCATGCGCGCGGGTCAGGGTTCGCGTCTCCGCGCTCACCCTTGCCGCCAAGGCCATCAACCCACCTGCACACAGCAGAAATCGTAAACAGAGTTTCATGAAAATATCGCGTTGGAAAAATCTAAGCTAACTACGTTGCACTGGCAGATCCAGAGCCCAATCCCAACCCACGAAAAAAATGTCTCGGGGCTTCGCCCTCGCGCTCGACTCCCGCGCGCTTGGTCCTTCACGCTTCCTATCAATTCCCTCCACCATGTCCCTCCCGACCCAGTTCACCAGCGTCACCGTTCACACTAAGGCCAATGTCTATTTCGACGGCAACGTCGTTAGCCACACGGTCCTCTTCGCTGACGGTGCGAAGAAAACCCTCGGCCTCATCCGCCCTGGTTCCTACCACTTTGGTACCGATGCCGCCGAGCGCATGGAAATCGTCGCGGGCACCTGCACCGTCACGCTCGACGGCCAGAGCGCTACCAAAACCTACGCCGCCGGCACGTATTTTGACGTCCCGGGCAAAAGCGGTTTCACGATCGCCGTCCCGGCCGGCCTGTGCGAATACATCTGCTCGTTTCTCCCGTAATCGATTCTAGGTGAAGTCGCGCGAGCGGCTACTGTGCGCAGGTGACCTCACCTAGGTTTTATTTCGCCCGCGCCGGAGCTTGTGGCGGCGCGCCGACTTCGGCAGCATCGTAGCATGAAACGCCTGTTCGCCGCCTTATTCGTTTCCTCACTCGCATTCGCCGCTGCTCGGGCCGCCGCGCCGCAACTGCCCGAGGGACTCTACGCCGAGTTCATGACGCCGCGCGGTACACTCACCGCGGAGCTTTTTTTCACGCGCGCGCCGCTTATGTGCACTAATTTTGTGGGCCTGGCCGAAGGCACGCTCGCCCCGCGCAACGGCCAACCTTTTTACACCGGGCTTACCTGGTACCGGGTGGTTCCGGGCTTCGTACTGCAAAGCGGTAACCCCGGCCTCAAAGACACTGACGATGAAGCGCACCCCATTCCGCACCACTTTCCCGACGAATTCGCCCCCGGCCTTCGCCACGACTCCGCGGGCATTCTTTCCATGGCCAACGCCGGCCCCGACACCAACTCCTGTGAATTCTTTCTCACCCTTGCGCCCACCCCGCGCCTAGATTTTCTACACAGCGTTTACGGTCGCATCATCCGCGGTCTAGAATTACTTCCGCTCATTCGCGCCGACGACGCCCTAACGATTAAAATTCTGCGCGTCGGCTCCGCTGCCCGCGCCTTTCGCGCCGATCCCACCACCTTCGCCCTGCTTGCCGGCAAAGCCCAAAAATACACCGCCGCTCGCGCCCCCGGCCCTGCCGCTTTCTTCGACGACCCCCAAAATCTTCTCCCTGCTGAGCCCCCGCGCGCGAAAAATTTTAACTACAAACTCGCCAACGTCGAACGCGCCACCGGCCTCAAAATTCGCGCCCGCCTCTTCGCCCAATCCCCGCCCGCCGCCGAGGACGCCGCCCCCGGCCAATTCATGCGCACCCTCGCCCGCCAGCTGGGCACTGAGCACGCCGGTGCGACTGTCGCCTACTTCGCTGACGAAAAAGATTGGCGCGTCTGGATCGGCGAGGCCTCGACCGCAGCCTTTCTCGGCCGGCCCGCTACCGCCGAGGATCTCGGGGACGACGGCGCCTTCCATGCCGCAAAAGATACTTTTCTCACCGCCGCCCAAGCCGCAGGAGACCAGGCCTACGCCGAACAAAAAAAATCCGCGCCACCCGCGACGCCGCCCCCAACCACCCAACATCTCAAACTCCAAACCGACGCCTTACTCGACGCCATCATCACTAAACTCGAAACCAAACCCTGAATGTGGCACTCCCCAATTTTCAATCCCTCATGCTTTCGCTGCTGCGATTCTAAGCCGACGGATAAATCCGCGAGGATTTCCGGCGAGTCCCTATTTTTTGGAGGGTGCGGAAATTTGCGAATTAGGGGAAGGCGTTTAGGTAATTGAGGTCGATGCGGATTGGACGGGGGGCGAGTATTATTAGCTCCACTTCGGCAATATGGAAATGTGAACGCCCGGGTGAGGCGAGGAGGTCGGAGCTGGAGCAGTAAGGGCGTCACCCTCGCCGCCCGTTACGAGGTAAAATGCGTGGACTCCGGCTGTTTCGTGAACGAATAAAAGCTAGGCCAAAACACGTTTGTCATTAGCGCCCTTAACCACCAAATCTACCGCAGATGCCCTCCGTCGCCGCTATCAAAGCTGCAGTTCACAAGCTCCCGATCGCCGATCGCACTGACTTGCTTGTAGACCTCGCGCAAGATGGAGCGGTGCGCAAAGAACAACTCAACCGGCTGCGCGCCGCGGTTGCCGAGGGCATACGCGATCATGCCGAGGGTCGTTTTTCTGAAATTAAATCTGCTGCGGCCCATCGGACTTTTTTTGAAAACATCAAACGGCGCACGCGTTCCCGCTTGAAATCAAGCGCCTAAATCATGCCCCGGCTGCGCTATTCGCACCGCAGTCGCACGGACCTAGAAAATATCTGGGGATTCATCGCCGTCGATAGACCTCGCCAAGCCTCCAAGGTGCTTAGCCGCTTTCACGCCAAAATTGAGCACCTGCGACGCCATCCTCTGACCGGTCATCGCCATCGTGAACTCCAAGCTCACCTCCGCTGCCTTAACAGCGACGGTTATCTTATTCTCTACCGCTACACCGCTGGAATCGTGTGCATCGATCACATCGTGCATCATTCCATGGATCTGCCATCTCTATCCTTAGAAGATTTATGAAACTACTTCCCCTCCACGCCCTTTCGTTCCTCATCGCGCTCGCTGTACCACTCCGAGCCGCCGATGGCACCACACCCGCCGTCGTCGCCCAAAAACTCGCCGCCGATTATCCCTCGCTCCTCGCCCTGTACTCGGACCTCCACGCTCACCCTGAGCTCTCGCTCATGGAGGAAAAAACCGCCGCCAAACTCGCCGCTGAACTACGCGCTCTTGGTTTCGAAGTTACTGAAAAATTTGGTGGTCACGGCATCGTCGGCGTCCTCAAAAACGGCCCCGGTCCCACGTTGCTTGTTCGCACGGATCTCGACGGTCTCCCTGTCCTCGAAGAAACCGGCGTCCCGTACGCCAGCACCACTCGCGTCACCGATCTCACCGGCAAAGATGTGCCCGTCATGCAGGCCTGTGGCCATGATTTGCACATGACGATCTTCATCGGCACCGCTCGCCAACTCGCCGCCCATCGCGACCGTTGGTCGGGCACGGTCCTCTTCGTCGGCCAACCCGCCGAGGAACGCGGTATCGGGGCCCGCGCCATGCTTAAAGAAGGCCTCTACCAGAAATTCCCCAAACCGGACTTTGCTCTCGCCGTCCACGACAGCGCGACGCTGCCCGCCGGCACCATCGGTATACTCGAGGGTTTCAACTGGGCTAACGTCGATACGGCCGAGATCACCGTACGCGGCGCCGGTGGCCACGGCGCTTACCCGCACGCCACCAAAGACCCGATCGTCCTCGCCGCCCGTATCGTCACGACACTCCAAACCATCGTCAGCCGTGAGACGCGCCCGCTTGATCCGGCCGTCGTCACTGTCGGCTCCATTCACGGTGGGACCAAATCCAACATCATCCCCGACGAGGTGAAGCTCTCCCTCACGCTCCGCTCTTATTCAGAAACCGTCCGCCGTCACACGATCGAAGCGGTGAAACGGATCTGCCGAGGCGAAGCCATCGCCGCCGGCCTCGCCGAAGAGCGCATGCCCATCGTCGAGATTCTCGAAGGCGAATTCACTCCCGCCTCCTACAACGACCCCGCCCTCACGCGCCGTGTGCGCAGCGCCCTCACGCCCTGGCTCGGCGCCGAACGCGTCGTCGGCATCGATCCTGAAATGGGCGGCGAAGATTTTGGCCAATTCGGCCGTACCGCGGAAAAAGTGCCGATCTGCATGTTCCGCGTCGGCGCGGTCGATCCCGTGAGATTCGCCGAGAGCCAACGCACGGGCGCACCATTACCCTCGCTGCATTCGAGTAAGTTCGCCCCGTTACCCGAGCCCGCGATCAAGACCGGGATCACAGCACTCACCGCCGCCGCCCTCGATCTTTTGGCCAAAAAATAATTCCGCCACGCCAGGCCACCTACCGCGCCACCGAGTTTGCCATTTTTAAATTTCTCGGCGTTATCCACCCGTAACTTCTTACATGCCCGCCAAATCTTCTCCGCTGCGCAGCTTTTTCTATCTCGGCCTGCTGGGTGTAGTGCTCTTCACGATCGCCTTTGTGGTGCGCTCAGGTTTGCTCGCGCGCAAAAATCCTGGCCGCCCGATCAATGCCAATATGCGTGCAGCCCTTGCGGCGAGCATCCCGCAATTTAGCACCGAGGACGCGTTGCTCCTGGCACAAACGTACGGCACCGCCAAAAAACTCCCTTCCGGCCTGCGCTACATCGAACGCGCTCCGGGCACCGGCAACGCCGGGCCGCGCCTCGGCGGCGAAGTCATCGTCCATTACGACGGCCGCCTCCTTGACGGCACGCCCTTCGACAGTTCTTACAAACGCGGGGTGCCTTTCAGTTTCAGACTCGGCCTCGGCACGGTCATCGCCGGTTGGGACGAAGCTTTTCTCACTATGCGCAAAGGCGAGAAGCGCACCCTCATCATTCCCTACTGGCTCGGTTACGGCGAAAAAGGGAAACTGCCCAAGATCCCGCCCAAAGCTACGCTCATTTTCGAGGTTGAGCTCCTCGATTTCCGCTAAGCGTTAGATGCGGTAAAACGCCGAGCCTGGCGGCCCGGCCCGCGCGCTCACAAACCAACGAGTGAGCCGTTGCGCTTGAGCCAGAGTTCCGCCTCGCGCCACGGCGGGCAGACTTCTTCGACGCGCGCCCAAAAACGCTCGGAGTGGTTCATCTCCCGCAGGTGCATAAGTTCGTGGTAAACGATATAATCGCGCACGCTGTCTGGCGTCTGCACTAGCCGCCAATTAAGCGAGATCGTTCCGGTCGCAGAGCACGAACCCCAACGTGAACGCTGGTTGCGCACCGTAACTTGCTTCACTTCCACGCCGACCGTCGCCGC
This sequence comes from Opitutia bacterium, assembly GCA_947458705.1. Taxonomy (GTDB): domain Bacteria; phylum Verrucomicrobiota; class Verrucomicrobiia; order Opitutales; family Opitutaceae; genus Tous-C4FEB. The sequence goes on from CANHAH010000009.1 coordinate 24,062, forward strand.
GAGTTCCCAAGCTCGCGCCGGCAATTCGATCTTCGCCCGCCGCGCAAACTGGGCCTCAAGCGTGGGTCGCAAATCTCCTTCGAGCCGCGGCACCCGAAACACATCGGCCGCGAGGCACACCTGCGGTTTTTCGCCCGTCGCGGCGACGCGCAATTCCGCCAACTCGCCGCGCCAAAGTACGCGCGCACCAAGGGGCCAGACTTCTGCGGCCCGAGGGCGATGACGTTGCCGCGCGCGCGCGCGCTCAAGCCATTCACCTTGCTGCGCGACAAAGCGCTCCGCTTCGCGCTGCGAACCGCGCGCCGGGATCGTCGCCACCGCGACGCCGTCTCTGCGCAGCGTGAGCCGGTAGTTGCGCGCCTTCAGGCTGCGTTCAAAAACGATCTCCGGCAGTTCCGGCGAGGTCTCTGGGAGTGGCACAAATTCACCGGCCGCCGCCAACCCTGTCGTCACCCCTACCGCCGCTGGGGGCGCGCGATGAACTCCCGCCGTCGGCGCGAAAAGCCCGAAAAGATCCTGTTGTTGCCCGTGGGTGCTCACGTGATGAGGTTGAGCAAAACCATTCACCCGTTTGGCGCCAGCGTCATTGTGGCAAAAAATTTGGCGCTCATAACAGCTCCAGCTCCCATTTAAGTGGTTGGCCTTTTTTCACGGTGAGCCACGCGAAGCTCGCCGGCGCCCCACGATTGGGTCGCGTGATGCAGCCGGGATTTAGCCAACGCACGCCGTGCGCCACTTCATCGCGCGGCACGTGCGTGTGCCCGTGCAACACCACATCCACGCCTTCCGGCGGTTGTTTAGGCGAGATATGGGTCAGGAAAAAACGCACGCCTTCGCGCATGAGCGTCAACTCCATCGGCCAAAGCGCTTCCCACTCGTTATTACCCAGCACAATATGAAGGGGTTTGCCGAGTTGTCTAAATTCCACCAGCGTCTCTGGTTCGCACACGTCGCCGAGATGCCAGATCTCGTCCGCATCTTTTAAACGCGCCGGCAAGTCTTCGGGGTATTTGTCGTGGGTGTCTGAGATGACCGCGATGCGCATAGAACAATTCAGGGTTTAATCACCTTCAAGCGACAGGCTTCGGCCAGTTCGCCCTGGCGCACATCCGCCGTCACAAATTCGCGGCACTTCAGTTCGAGAGCGCTCGCCACATGGATCACATCCAGCGAACGCACGCCCAATTGCTCCGAGTAAGCAGCCACCAAACCCTCTGCCCGTCGACAAAGTGTCCCCATGGATAACTCCACGGGCTCAAAAACCCGCGACTCAACCTCTGCCTCAAAATCTGCTAACGCTTGCGTGACGGATAGGCTGCTGAGTTCCCGGCGAAACGCTTTAAGTCGCAGCGCCGCATTGAGCTCGAGGCGATGAAACGGCGACAGCGGCACGGGCGGGGCGATGCGCGATCGCAACGCCACCGCGGCCGCTGAACCCGTCTCCAAGACGTACCACTGCACCAGCACGCTGGTGTCGAAATACACTCTCATAACTCTTGGCCCCGCATCTCCCGCACGATTTCACTCGCGGGTTTTCCTTTTGCGGCTCCATCCCGGAAGCGATCGTTAAGCCGACTCATCGCATCAGGCCAGACCGGTTTCTTAGCTTTTTTAGCAGGCGCCGCCGCCAAAAGGCGCGCGACGGGCACCCCCCGCCGCGTGATCGTGATCTCCTCTCCACGGGCCACCTCCTCGAGCACCGCCGTCAAACCATGCTGCATTTGCCGAATTGTCGCCGTCTTCATGTTTAACATCGATGTTTAACGTGTTTGATCGCGTCAAGCGCCTCGCTATTTGACAGCCCCGTTTCCGCGCCGACGCTTCCGGCCGTGCTCCGCGCGCTCGCCATCGATTTTAATTCTTACTTCGCCTCTGTCGAACAACAGGAGCGACCGGAACTGCGTGGCCAACCCATCGCCGTCGTCCCGTTGCTCGCCGAATCCACCGGTGTGATCGCCCTCAGCCTCGAAGCCAAAAAACTCGGGCTCAAACGCAACGCCCGCCTCGCCGAAGCCCGACGCCTTTGCCCTGGCCTGATCGCCGTCGAATCCCGCCCGGAGGTTTACATCGACTACCACCACCGCTTGCGCGAGGTCGTGGAGACGCTTGTGCCGGTGAAAAAAGTCCAGTCCATTGACGAACTCGAATGCGAACTCACCGGTGACTTCGCCGTGCCCGCCCGTGCCCTTCGGCTCGCCGATGAGATCCGCGCGCGCATCGTGCGCGAGGTCGGCCCGTGGCTGCGTTGCTCGATCGGCATTGGTCCCAACTGGTTTCTCGCCAAACTCGCCTCTGATTTGGAGAAACCCGATGGCTTGGTCCTCTTCGAGGAAGCCGATATCCCCAGCAAACTCATTGCCCGCGACGTCCAACTTAGCGACTTCACCGGTATCGGTGAAAGTATGGAGCAACGCCTCCGCGCCGCCGGCATTGGCGACGTCGCCGCGCTCTACGCGGCCAGCAGCGCCCAACTCCGCGCCATCTGGGGCAGCGTCGAAGGCGCCCGTTTCCACGACTGGCTCCACGGCGGCCTCCAAGAACGCGAAGCCCCAAAGACCAGTACCCTTGGCCACAGCCAAGTCCTCCCGCCCGAGCAGCGCCAACCCGCCTCGGCCCTCGCCGTCCTGCACCGCCTCCTGCAAAAAGCCGCCATGCGCCTCCGCCACGAGCACCTCTATGCCGGCGGCCTGCGCGTGTCCGTGCGCCACCGCGACGACACCGATTGGTCCGCGGATCTCCGTTTCAACGAAACGCAAGACACGCTCCGCTTCACTCAGGCGTTGAACACTTTATGGAGCCGCCGCCCCCGCGCGCTCGCCAACCTAGCCCCACTACGGGTCAGTATTTTGCTCGATCACCTGCTCCCGTCCACGCAGCACACCGGCGATCTATTCGAAGCCGAAAAAGAAAAAACCCGCGACAAGCTCAACCTCGCAGTCGACACGCTGAACCAAACGTTTGGGAAAAACTCGGTGTATTTCGGGGGAGCGCACGGCGCCACCGGCTACACCCCGATGCGCATCGCCTTCACCCGCATCCCCAACCCCCAACTCGAAAACATCGATGCCTCCCGCCAACGACGCCTGAAACCCACCCCGCCGACTGTCCCACCGCCAGATTCACCCGAGAGCGACGCCTAAGTGCGATAAGCCCTCATTTAGCTATTCCCGCAGGAAAACCGAGGTCAGGAAAACCCAACCCTTGACACCGTTCGAGCCGTCGGACACTTCAGTCACCCCTTAATCGCTCAAAAGTCATGAAACCCACCTTCCGCCCCCATCGTTTAAAGCGCGCCCGCAAGATTGGCTATCGCGCCCGCATGGCCACTAAAGGTGGCCGTAAAGTCATTCGCGCCCGCCGCCTCAAAGGTCGTAAGCGCCTGACCGTCGTTTGATTCCGTGCGGTTTCGGCCGCGTTTCAACTCGCCGCGGCCCCATGCGTTTTCGCCCTGAGCAGCACCTTCGCCGCCAGGATGAAATTCGTGCAGTCCGCACCGAAGGCCGGCGCGTCGATGCCCGTGCCTTCACCGTTTGGTGGCGGCCTCGGCCAACGGCCGATTCCAAGGCAACGATCACCGCGCCTCGCGCCTGCGTGATCGCCTCCACAGCCGCTGTCGGCAACGCCATCCACCGCAATCGCGCCAAGCGCCGTCTGCGCGAACTCTTTCGAGCTCATCAAAACCAACTGCCGCGCGATTGCGACTTGCTCTTAATAGCCCGGGCCGCCGTCTTTCATCGGCCTTACGCGGAGTTGGAGAAAAATTTCCTTCAAGCCTGCGGCCAAATCTCCAACGCACCGCCGCCCCCGCCCCCGCCGTCTGTCCATGCCTGAGCGCCGCTCTAGTTTGATCTCACGTCTGGTTAGCCTGCCCGCCGCCGGATTGGTGGTACTCGTAAGGATTTATCAACGTATCCTTTCGCCCGCGCTCCCCGTTTTCCTCGGTCCTGGTTGCGGCTGCCGTTTCACCCCGACCTGCTCGCACTACGCGATTGGCGCCTTACGTAATCACGGTGCACTCATCGGCCTCTGGCTCGCGGCTCGGCGCCTGTTGAAATGCACGCCGCTTCATCCTGGCGGTGAAGACCCCGTGCCTGAGCCCCGCCGCCGCCCGCAATGCGCGACGGTATCCCATCTTACTTCATCTCTTTCCGGCCCCCTTTCCTAAATGGACAAAAAAAATCTGATCCTCGGCATCGCTCTTATCTGCGGCGCCTTCGCCAGCCTCTACGTCGGTCAAAAAATCGCCCCGCAACCGCCCGCGCCACCCGCTGCCGTGCGCGAGGCCGTCGCGCAACAGGCCGCGCAGGCCTCCGGTACCACCGCTCAACCGCCCGCGCTCAGCGCCGGTGGCCCTCAGGCTAATTTCGCGGCCGCGACCGGGGACAACGCCCAAGCTCGGGTTACGACGCTGGAAAATGACTTTATTCGCGTACGTTTCACTGATTTTGGCGGCGCTGTCCGTGATGTAGCGCTGAAGCAATACCCCGCCGCCCAGGACCGGCCCGATCCGTTTGTCTTCAACGAACTCCACGCCGACCCCATGCTCGCGCTCACCGAGTTCCCCGGCCTCGACCGCGGCACTCGCTACGACCTCGTCAGCTCCACGGCCACCGAGATCGTCTTCCGCGCGGTTTTGGACGGCCGCCTCGAAGTCACCCGCCGCTATGTCCTTGCCCTTTCGATCGACCCAAAAGTTGGCACGGATCCCTACCAGCTTCGCCACGAGACTACTTTCCGCAATCTCACCGACAAAACCGCGGTCCCGCTGCGCGTAGCACTCGCCCTCGGCACTGCCGCCCCTGTTAACGCCCTCGACTACGGCCTCCAACTAAAGACGGGTTACCGCACCACCGAGACCGACAAACTCATCGCCCGATCCGAGCTCGAGGGCGGCGGTTTCCTCGCCTTTTTCGGTATCGGCAGTAGCCAACCGCTATCGAGCGTGACTAGCCCCGGCCCCATTCTCTGGGCCTCCGTGAAGAACCAATTTTTCACCAGCATCCTCACCCCCGACGCCCCCGCCACCAGCTTGGTCACACGCCGCGTTAAACTGCTCACCGCCTTACCCGATACCGATCACAACGCCTACGGTATCGCCGGCGCCGCCCAATTCGAACTGCCCGCACTCGCCGCCGGCGCCACGACCAAGCTTGCCGCCAATTTCTACGTCGGTCCCAAAGAATACAAACGCCTCGCCAACGGCGATGTCTTTAAAGCCGACCAAGACAAGGTCATGGACTACGGATTTTTCGGTTGGGCCTCCAAACTACTGATCACGCTGATGACCTGGATGCACAGCTGGGCCGGCAACTGGGGCATCGCCATCATGCTCACGACGCTTGCGCTGAAAATCGCGTTCATCCCGCTCACGCTCGCTTCGACCAAGTCTATGAAGCGCATGGCCAAGCTCCAACCTGAGCTCGCCGCCATCAAAGAAAAATTCAAAGACAACCCCCAGAAGCAGCAGCAAGCCACGATGCAGCTTTTCAAGGATCGTAAAGTGAACCCCGTTAGCGGCTGTCTCCCGCAACTGCTCACAATCCCGTTTTTCATGGGTTTTTACTCGATGCTCTCCAGCACCGCCGAACTCCGCTACGCGCCGTTTCTGTGGGCCCACGATCTCGCCTCGCCCGACACCCTCTTCCACCTCGGCCCTATTCCGCTCAACGTCCTGCCGCTGCTGCTCGGTGTCACCATGATCTTCCAGATGAAGCTCACGCCCACCTCGCCCACCATGGACGCCACGCAGGCCACGATGATGAAGTTCATGCCGATCATCTTCACCTTTTTCTGCTACAGCTTGCCCGCCGCCCTCTCCCTTTATTCGACGACCAACGGTCTGTTCACCATCGCCCAGCAACTGCTCATCAATCGCATGAAGGACGAAGATGAGACGCCGGCGACCCCGGCCGTCACTCCCGGTGGTAAACCCGTAAAAAACGTCACGCCCAAGAAAAAATAAGCTCCCATGGCCGGCCATAATAAGTGGTCCAAAGTTAAACGCCTGAAAGCCGTCACTGACGGCCGCCGCAGCAAAGTTTTTTCCAGCCTCTCTCGCGAGATCACCCTCGCCGCCAAAACCGGCGGCGGTGATCCCGACGGCAACGCCCGTCTGCGCACGTTGCTCCTCAAAGCCCGTGAGGCCAACATGCCGGCGGAGAATCTCGACCGCGCCATCAAGAAAGGCACCGGCGAACTCCCCGGCATCGTCTACGAACAGATGACCTACGAAGCCTATGGTCCGGGCGGCGTCGCCTTTGTCGTCCAAGTCACCACCGACAACAAAACCCGGGCGGCCAAAGACCTCCGCGCGATTTTCTCCCGCCACGGCGGCAACCTCGCCGCCTCCTGCGCCGTAATGTTTCAATTGCTCCACGCCGGCCAATTTCTGATCGCCCGCGAAGCCATCTCCGAAGACGCCCTGACCGAACTCGCGCTTGAAGCCGGCGCCGACGATATCATCACCACGGCCGAGGGCTACGAACTGCGTTGCGCCCTGCACGCCTTCGACCGGATCGCGCACGCCCTCGACGATCAGAAAATCAAACCCGCCAGCGCCGAGCTTGCCTACATTCCCACCACCAGCGTTGCCGCTCCCTCCGGTCACCTCGCCACCGATTTAGTGGAGCTGCACGAATCCCTCGAGGCCCTTGACGACGTCCAACACGTCTTTTCCAACGAAGAAGCCCTCTGATTTTGTCGACCGAGCTCTTCGCGTCATATCACCTCCGCGCCCTTGCCCACCCCGCCGTTGCGCCTCAGCCTCCTCCACGTATGACCGACGAAACCCAGGCCCCCGCCGCACACGCGTCCACGCCGCCCTACCTCGCGGCCGACGACGTCGGTCTGGTCGCGCCCCAAGATTTCGTCTATCCGCGCGCCTTCACGTTCAAGAACGGCCAAGAACTCACCGGCCTGACGCTCCGCTACGAAACCTACGGCACACTCAACGCCACCCGCGACAACGCCGTTCTAATTTGCCATGCTCTTAGCGGCAACCATCACGCCGCGGGTTGGCACACGCCTGCCGACAAAAAACCCGGCTGGTGGAACAACCTCATCGGCCCGGGCAAAGCCGTCGACACCCGACGCTTCTTTGTCATCTGCGCCAACGTTCCCGGCGGTTGCTCGGGTTCCACCGGTCCGTCCTCGCTCAACCCCGCCACCGGCGAAGCCTACGGTCTGCGTTTCCCGGCGCTCACCATCCTCGACATGGTGCGCGCGCAGAAACTGCTCCTCGACCATCTTGGTGTCGCCGAACTGCACACCGTCATCGGTGGCTCGATGGGCGGTATGACCGCAATGCTGTTTGCGATCGAATTTCCCCGCTTCACCCGCCGCCTCCTCGCCATGGCCACCACCGCGCGCGAGGGTGCTCAAGCCATCGCGTTCAACGAGGTCGGCCGTCAAGCGATCATGCAAGACCCGGCGTGGCTCAACGGCGATTACGCCCGCGACGGAGGCCCCCGCGTCGGCCTCGCCATCGCCCGCATGATGGCGCACATCACCTACCTCTCGGACGCCTCGATGGACCGCAAATTCGGCCGGCGCACGATTCAGTCCCGCGAACAGAGCCCGCAACTGCGCGCCGAACTCGCGCAGCAACCCGCAACCGCTGACTTCAACCTCCAGTTCGAAGTCGAGAGCTACCTGCGCCACCAAGGCCAGACCTTCATTAACCGCTTTGACGCCAACTCGTACCTGTACATCACGCGCGCGCTCGACCAATTCGATCTCGACCACGCCTACGGCTCGCTCGAAAACGCCTTCGCTCCCGTTCTCGCCGAATCCTTAGTCGTCGGCTTCACCAGCGATTGGCTCTTCCCGCCCGAGCAAAACCGCCTGATCACTCAAGCTCTCCTCCGCGCCGGCAAACGCGCTAGTTACGCCGAACTCGCCACGGATCTCGGGCATGATTCCTTTTTGCTCGAGAGTGAAGAGCTCTACGCACTTATCCGCGGCTTCCTAGAGCGTGCTCCGGCCCAAACCCTCGACTTTGCGATCTAGCCATGACTCAGCCCGTCGAAAAACGCACCGTGGACATGCAGATCATCGGAGACTGGGTCGAGCCGCACACACGCGTCCTGGACCTCGGCTGCGGCCGTGGTGAACTCCTCGATTATCTCGTCCAAACCAAACACGTCTCTGCGCTCGGCGTGGACCTCGACTTCGCGAAAGTCACGGCCTGTGTGCATCGTGGCGTCCCCGCCTACCAAGGCGAGATGATTGCCTGCATGGCGTCGTTTCCAGCACGGCACTTCGACCGCGTCATCTGCTCGCGCACCGTGCAGGAACTCCACGCACCCGCCACGGTCATCGCCGAAGCCCTGCGCGTCGCCCGCTCGGTCACCGTCGGTTTCGTTAACCACGGCTTCTGGAAAAACCGCCTCGATTTGCTCGTGCGCGGCCGCAAAGCCCGCAACGCTGTTTACACCACCGCCTGGGCTGAAAGCCGCCCCGCCAATCCCGTCTCCGTCGCTGACTTCGAGGATTTTTGCGCCGCCGAAGGCATCCGCATCACGCGACGCGCCCACCTCATGGGTGACTGGAAAACGCCGTGCCCAGCGTTGCCCAATTTGCTGGCCGGCTACGCCCTCTACGATCTCACACGCTGAGCGTTCGCCGATGCCCACTAGCCTACGTCTGCTGTTTTTAACCTCTCTCTTTGGCGCCGCCGCGTGCGCCGCGGCGCATGTCCTCACCTTAGTCGATATCGCGTTTTATCCGATCTACCTATTTTTACCGCTGCTGTTTTTGGTCTGGATTTTCGCCGTCTGGCATATGCGCCGCGTGCCGCGCAAAAATCTGATGTCCGAAATTTTTGGTGATGTGCCGCGGTGGATGAAGGTAAGCAGCGCCCTGCTGCTCGCTTATGTCTTCATCAATTTCTTTGCGTGTATGTATCTGCTAGACGGTGGCAACCCCGAGCGCATGTCCGACCAACGCCTGGTCCTCAAATCGAAAGACAAAATCCTTCGCGATCTCACCCCGGCAGAATACCGTCACGCGCAGGCCATCCAGATCCGCATGCTGACTGGTCATATGCTAGTTTTTTTTACGCTCGCCGGTTTCATCTTTCACACCAGCTGGCTAAAAACCGGTCCGGCGATGGCCAACGCCAAAATTTCGCCGTCGGACTGAGCCCTCGCCGCGACGAATCCGGGGCCGCTCAGTCCACGAAGATTTCACAGATCGACCAGGGTGTGTCTTTACGCGCGACGAGGTTTTTAATGATCACGTAACGACCGCGCGTGCCCACAGGTAGATCGATCACGGTCTTATTGGTTTGGCCAACACCGGAGGCAACGACCTTACCGGGCACCGCGACATCATCGGTCACGTAAAGCTCATAGCTTTCAGGAAACTCCGCGCCACGGCCGGTCTGATCAAGAGTGATGCGGCGCAACGGCCGCGAGAGATTGAAATCAATTTCCACCCATTCGTCACCCTCGGCCGGCACGGACCAACGATTGCCCGTGTTGCCATCCATGAGATTTCTTACGCCCGCCATCGTCGAGGCGCGCAGCTTAGCCGAACCCGCCTGATTGGCGCGAATCACCGCGGCAACCTCGACCGCGGCGGCACCCATGACAGGGTCGCCTTGTGATTTTTCCGCCAGGGCCAAAGCGGGCGCATCCGCCGCGCGCTTCAACAAAGTAATCAAAGCTAACCGCGATTCCGCTGATGCGCTGACTGCCAGCAGTCGCGCAACGAACGTGGTGGCGTCGACGTTCCAAAAGGCCCGATTACGCTCGAAGGCAGCGATCACGCCTGTGACTGCGCTCGCGCGTACAATGGGTAGTGTCGTGCGCTCGGCGACGCTCACGAGCACCGAAATTGCGGTGTCATCAGTCCAGCGAACGAGAGCGTTCGTCGCAGCTTCGGCTAATTTAAGATCGGCGCTCAACGCTAGTTTGCCCGCGGACGCCGCACTCGGCGCCCCGCCGATGCGCCCGAGCGTAGGGAGCAAACGAAGCGCCAGTTCCGCTGGCGCCGTTTCCATCACAGCGTAAAGGGTCGCGCCGCGGCCGGCGATATCAGGATTACGCAACGTGATGCTCACGAGCGCGCGCAAGGCGCGGGCTTGCTCATTCGCATCCGTAGCGGCGATGGCCCAATCGAGGACGATTTTATTGTCCGCCGGTGAGGCGAGTTCTCCGAGTGCCGAAACGGCGGCAGCACGTACAGCTGCGTCGGAATCGGTTCTAAATTGCAGTAATAGCGGCAACCCTTCGTTAAGTCCGCGCAAAGCGAGTTGCTCAATAAAGACGACGCGCAAAACGGTCTCACCGCGCTCGGCGCCACTAAGGATGGCTGCATTTACTGCGGGACCATTCAAACGCGTGAGACTGGCCTTAGCGGATTTACTTTCGGCTACCGCATTACCCGCTGCGATCTTAGAGAGGGCGGTCATGGTCTCAATGGTGCCCGGTAAAAATCCTAAGGCTTCAAGCGCCGCCATGCGTACCATGGCGTCTTCGTGTGCGGTCGCTTTCAACACGGCAGACGTGGCCACTGCATCGCCACGACGCGCCATGACTGCGATGACCGCAGATTGCGTGAACGCATCCCAGGTGGAAAGTTTAGCCGCCAGCGAGGAAATGAGTTGGGGCGCAGGAGAAGCGTAAAGAGATTCGAGGGCGACGCGTTTTGCAGCCGTGTCGTTGCCATCGAGCACCTCAAGCGTGGTCGCGACCGAAGGATCAAGCTGCAGCAAGAGCCGGAGCGCCGCGATACGATGAACGGGATCAGCAGCCCGGGCACGTAGATCCGCCAACACCGCTAGCGCGCTGCCGGCGGCAAGACGTGGGGCGATCTCCAGTTTGGCTGCCGCGACCGAGGCGGAGCTGGGCTCTGGCACGGCCTGCAAAACGAGCGCTGAGCTATGATCGGTGATGAGCCCAAGGGCGCGAGCTGCCGCGGCCGCGGTGGTCGGGTCGTTGTCACCCAGCAATTTGGCAAGAGCCGGTACAGCAGCGACGATTTGCCGGCGGGCAATAGAATCGATCAGTGCGATTCGCGTGCGCGCCGTAGTCTGACTAAGAGCCGTAAGAAAAAGCGTGTCGACCGTCGCACCGGGCGCTGGTTCAAGAGCAAGTCGGGCGAGATCCGAGTCTCGTTCATCGACAAGCATTGCCGGAAGCGGTTTGAGACCCGAGGCAGTGAGTTTTTCCGGCGCAAGGCCGAGTACCCAGCCGAGCCGTTGGCAGAGGACCTGGCGCGCGGCGTAGGTCGTATCGCGGGCACGCAGACCGGCGAGGAGACGTTGCTCGATCACCGCGAGCTTCACGGGGTCGGTGCCAGCGGCGTAGAGTTCGCGATCAAGTGCCTCTACGGCCTGCGGGCTGCCGGAGTAATCGAGCTGGGAAAGCGTGGGCTCAGCTGCGATGGACGAATGAACTATCAGCGTGAAAGCGAAACTGGCGGTGAAAAAAGCGGGGCGCAACATAGCGGCAAATTTTGAGGGTTAAAGGGCGTAACCGGCGCGACGGGGACGATCAAGGAGGCGGGCCGCCACGGGATCGCCGATGATTTCTTCTTTTACAGGATCCCAGCGGATGGCGCGGCGAACTTGCGCCGCGATAACGTTAAGGTGGCAGACAGTGGCGCTGCGGTGGCCGGCTTCGACGTCGGAAATGGGACGCTGGCGGGTGCGGATGCAGTTGAAAAAATCGGTGTGATGATCGTCGCTGGCGTAAAGGTGGATATCTTCGGCGCGCAGGGGTCGATTCACCAATGCGGCTGGGTCGGAGGCGAAGAGGTCGTTGCGCGATACCCAGACGGTTCCTTGGGTGCCTTGAAATTCGATCATGCCTTTGAGGCTATCATCATCGAAACGCTCGACGCGGATACCGTTGGCGTAGATGTGTGTCTGGAATTTACAGCCTTCGTGACCGATGGGAATAAATTCGACGGGACCTGAGCGATCCATGCCGAGCGCATTTTGGATGATGTCGAAATGATGCGCGCCCCAGTCGCCGTTTTTGCGCCCGCCGTAGTCAAGGAAGCAGCGCCAGCCGCCGCCGTAATCGCCTTTAACGCGCAGCGCGTTGTAAGGGCGCCATGGTGTGGGCCCGAGCCAGCGGTCATAGTTGAAATCAGCCGGGACGGGCTCTTCCGGCAACTGGGGCGCGGGGGCAAATTCACCGAGGCGCGTACGGATCAATTTGATGTCACCAATCCAGCCATTGCGCACGATTTCAGCGGCTTTGCGGAAGGATTTATTAGAGCGTTGTTGCGTACCGGTCTGAAAAACCCGGCCATGGTGACGCGCCGTCTCAACGAGCACGCGACCTTCGCGGACGGTGAGCGTCTGCGGTTTTTCACAATAAACGTCTTTGCCGGCCTTCATCGCGGCATTGGCCACAGCGGCGTGCCAGTGGTCGGGAGTGCAAACAAAGACGGCGTCGATATCCGTACGCGCAAGCAACTCTTCATGCGTCGCATAAATATCGGGACCACTGGCCGGCGTTCCGCTATCCTTGAGTTTTCCGTACGCGGCGCCGACGCGGGCGCGCATTTTTTCAGCTTTGCTGCGCATAACGTCACACGTGGCGACGATCTGACAATCCCCGGAACGGCCGAGGATCGCACCGACATGAGCGTTGCAGATCAGGCCGTTACCCACGAGGCCAAGCGTGATGCGGTTACTTGGGGCACCTTGACCGAACAAGGATGCAGGGAAGAAATTCGGCGCAGCGGCATAGGCGATAATGCCAGCCAGACCACGCTTAAGGACCGTGCGACGCGTGAGGGGAGCGTTCTTCATGAGTGGGGAGAAACAAGGGGCAGGGATTACGGGGGCACTAACTTAAAACCTAGTTCGGGGTGACCCCTTGGTTATCCAAGGGCGCATCAGGAGATTTACCCAATTCACGATCTTGCCGAGCTAAAAGCTACTGCCCCAGCCGAAAACCTGCCTCACTACGGGACTATCCTTAAACCCAAACGGGATTCTTACTTAAAACCGATTCAGCGAGCTAACGATTTCGCGTGTTGCGCGTGCTTTTGCTCGAGGCTGCCGCAAACCAATTCGCAAAGTGTGAAAATGGACTTATCCCCGATTCCATAAAAAACCTGTAAGCCCACCTTCCGCCGCGTTAGCACCCCCGCATCCATCAAAGTCTGCAGGTGACGGGAGACATTAGCCTGCGTGCCTCCGCTCAAATCCACTAGCTGACCAACGCTCTTCTCGCCATCGAACAACGCGTGCAAGAGCCGCAGCCTCATCGGTTCCGCCAACGCCGCAAAGCGCCGCGCGACCAGCGCTAAAGCTGCATCCGTCATCAATCGTGGTTTCTTTGCCATGATGAAAATAGATCACGCCCTTGACACAATTTCAAGTATATGCACATATAATCATATATTGAAACAAGAGCCCACGTTTCGCATTATTTAAACTTACCATGAAAACTGAATCGTTTATCCGCATCCTCGCTGGCGTCATGATTTTACTCAGCGTCGCACTCACCCAGTTTGTCGACGTCCGCTGGCTGTGGTTCACCTGCTTCATCGGACTCAACCTCATTCAATCTGCTATAACTGGGTTCTGTCCGCCGACCTATGTTCTCGGTAAACTCGGTTGGATAACTCCCGACAGCCGCATCCAGTTCGGCGGCACTAGCCGCAACTTATAAAAATTACCGTCATGCGACTGCTCACGGTTTTTATCACCAGCCTCACCTTCGTAATTGTCGGCTGCAGCCGACAGGATGCGCCTGCGCCTAAATCCACTCCAAAAGCGATACAGGTACGCACGACTCGCATCGAAAGCATTGAGCTCCCACTTGCGCAAGCGCTTCCCGCCACCGTACACCCGCTCGAGAGCGCAACCCTCGCCGCCCGCGTCATGGGCAGCGTTAACGGAGCTGACTTCACCGTTGGTCAATCCGTCAAGGTCGGCGAACTCCTGCTCACGCTCAACGCCGCCGAGCTTCCTGCGCGTCTCGATCAAGCGCGCGCCGCGCTCGCCCAAGCTGAACGCGAAGCCATCCGCGAAGCGGCCCTCGTCCGTCAAAACGCCACAGCAGTGGATAACGCTCTCGCTGCCGAAGATCACCGCCGCATTGCGGCAGCGGCCGTAAACGAAGCCGAAGCGTTGGTTAGTTACACGCGGGTCGTCGCGCCGTTTAGCGGCACCATCACGAAAAAATTAGTCAATTCTGGTGATTTAGCCGCTCCCGGCACACCGCTAATCGTAATCGAAGCCCGTGACCGGCTCCGCGCCGAGGTCCAAGTCCCCGCCACCCTCGCCGCGCCCGCCGCTGGGTCAATCATCCCCGTTCAACTTGATCCGGCCAGCGACCCACTGAATGCCACGCTCGTGGAATTTTCCGCCGCCGCTGATCCACTCACCCGGACCCGCTTGGCCAAGTTAGAACTCCCCGTTAACTCCTCAGCCCGCTCGGGGCAATATGTACGCGTTCTCTGGCCTCTTGGCAGGGGCCCCGCCCTTTTGATTCCAACTAGCGCCGTTCAGCTCTTTGGCCAAATGGAACGTGTTTTCGTCGTAACGTCGGAAGGCCGCGCGCAACTCCGCCTAGTAAAAACAGCCAATCATTCTAACACGTTAACGCGGATTTTAGCCGGTCTCAGCGCCGGTGAGAGCGTTATTCTTAATCCTGCCGCGACACTCCGCGACGGCCAAGCCGTGATCGTTTCGCCGTGAATATCCCTGCGCCACTTTCAACGCCTTCCTCTGGCCAGCCCTACGGTTTCGCGGGTAAACTCGCCGCCGTCTTCGCCACTTCGAAGCTGACGCCCATCATCGTGCTGGCGTCGATTCTCCTCGGCGCCTTCTCGATACTGATGCTTCCGCGGGAGGAAGAGCCGCAGATCAACGTGCCGATGATCGATGTGTTCAGCACCCTCCCAGGCGCGACCCCAACCGAGATTGAAAACCGCCTCACGCGGCCGCTGGAAAAACTTCTTTGGGAAATTCCCGGCGTCGAATACCTCTATTCCACATCAAGCCCTGGCCGCAGCGTTATCATCGTGCGCTACAAAGTCGGAACCGAAATCGAACCCGCGCTCGTTCGACTTAATCAGCGACTCCACGCCAACCTCGACCGCCTTCCGCTCGGCGCCGCCGCGCCGCTCGTGAAGCCGCGCACGATCGACGATGTCCCCGTTCTCGCTCTCACTTTTTCCAGCGCTACCCACGACCACCTCGCCCTACGCCGTCTCGCCCAACAAGTCGACGACGCGATCAAAACTATCCCGCAAGTCGCCGAGACGACGCTCATCGGCGGCGTCCGCCGCGCGGTCCGCGTGCAACTTGATCCCACGGCTCTCGCGGCTCGCGGCCTTACCGTCGCTCAAGTCACGCCCGCACTCCAAGCGGCCAATCGCCAACTCCAATCCGGCTCACGCCCTTTCAACAACACTGAGTTCCTCCTCGAAACCGGCGCATTTCTGCGCGACTCCACCGACGTTGGCTCGGTCGTCATAGGCACCCAAGCTGCCGTACCCATTTATCTGCGAGACGTCGCCACTATCAGTGATTCCGCTGAGGAAGCGGCGGATGTCGTGCTCCATGGATCCGCCGCCACAGATCTTGAGGCGGCCGTCACGTTAAGCCTCGCCAAGCGACCGGGCGCCAATGCCGTCGACGTCGTCAGCGCCGCACTCGCCAAAGTCGATACGCTCCGCGGCACGCTTCTGCCCGCCGATGTCACGGTCACTGTTACACGCGACTACGGCCACACCGCTGCCGAGAAAAGCAACGAGTTGCTCCTTCACATGGGTATCGCCGTCTTCGGCGTCGCTATTCTGATTCTCCTGTTTCTTGGCTGGCGAGAATCGCTCGTCGTACTCCTAGCGATTCCTGCCACACTAGCTTTGACGCTACTTGTGTTCTATCTTTATGGATACACGCTCAACCGAATCACGCTATTTGCGCTGATTTTCTCAATTGGCATTCTCGTAGACGACGCGATTGTCGTGGTTGAAAATATCGTCCGTCACATGCGCTTGCCCGACGCCGATAAAAAATCGCTCGGGGAAATCGCCCTCTCCGCCGTCGACGAAGTGGGCAACCCCACAATTCTCGCCACCTGGGCCGTGATCGCCGCCATTCTGCCGATGGCCTTTGTCGGCGGCCTAATGGGCCCCTACATGCGCCCGATTCCCATCGGCTCCACCGCGGCAATGCTGTTCTCCGTTGTGATCGCTTTCACCGTCACTCCATGGGCAGCTATCCGCGTCTTGCGTCGCAGGACCGCCGCGCTCGCAGGCGCCGCCGATGATCATGACCATGCGCCGTCTGATTGGTTTACGCGGCTGTATCACCGCATCATGGAACCCCTGCTCGACCGCGCCCGCTGGCGTTGGACGTTCCTCGCAGGGATCGTGGGGTTGCTGCTTGTTTCGGTCGCCTTCGTGCTCTTCGGCGCCGTCACGATCAAGATGCTCCCTTTCGACAATAAATCGGAGTTTCAAATCGTGCTAAAAACTCCCGAAGGCACGACGCTCGAACAAACCACGCGCATCGCGACCGAGATCGCCACCGCCCTACGCTCCGAGCCCGAGGTCCGCGATTACCAAATCTACGCCGGCACGGCTGCTCCGTTTAATTTCAACGGCCTCGTGCGTCACTCCTTCCTGCGGCGCGGTCCCAACGTCGCCGATATCCAGGTGAACCTCGTCGGCAAAGCCGAGCGCTCAAATCAGAGCCACGCCATAGCCAAACGGATTCGCCCGCGCGTCGCCGCCATCGCCAAAAAATACGGCGCCGCTGTAGCGGTGGCGGAAGTTCCTCCCGGCCCTCCGGTTCTTCAATCAATCGTCGCTGAAATCTACGGCCCCTCCGAACCTCAGCGCCTTGTACTCGCTACTGCCGTGCGCGGCATTATCGAGCGCGCGCCCGGCGCCGTAGACGTCGATTGGTTTGTCGAAGCCGACCAACCCAAAATTCGCTATCTCATTGACCGCGAAAAAGCCGCCCTGCACGGCGTGAGCGTTGCGGCCATTAACCAGACCCTCGCACTCGCGACCCAAGGCGCCACGGTCGATCTGCTCCATCTTCCCGCCGAGCGCGAAGATCTGCCTATTATCGTCGAAGTCTCTGCCCGCGATCGCGCGCAACCGGCCGCCGTTCTAGCGCTCAATGTGCGCGCCGACCTTAATCCCAACGCACCGCTGATTGCGCTCTCCGAACTCGTTCACATCGAGCGCAGCACCGGCGAGCGCAACCTCTACCGTAAAAACCTGAAACCGGTCACCTACGTCACCGCCGATGTCGCCGGCGTCGTCGAGAGTCCCGCCTATGCGCTCTTTAACATACACCGCGAAATCCAAAAAATCGACGCCCGTGCTTTTGGCGCCGTGGACTCCGAACTGCCGATTTACCACCTCAACCAGCCTTTCAACGATCTCACCCCCGCGCTCAAGTGGGACGGCGAATGGCATATTACGCTCGAGGTTTTCCGCGACCTCGGCTTTGCGTTCGCCGCTGTGCTGGTGCTGATCGCCCTATTAATGGTCGGATGGTTTAAGAGCTATGTGACGCCGCTTGTCGTGATGGCGGCGATTCCGTTTTCTTTGATCGGCATCTTGCCAGCGCACTGGGCGATGGGCGCGTTTTTCACGGCTACCTCGATGATCGGCTTCATGGCCGGCGCCGGCATCGTGGTGCGCAATTCGATTATCTTGGTCGACTTCATCGAGCTTCGTCGGGCGCATGGTCTCTCGCTACGCGACGCCGTCGTCGAAGCAGGCGCCGTGCGCTTTCGTCCGATGTTGCTCACCGCGCTCGCCGTCGTGATCGGGGCGAGCGTCATCCTCGCTGACCCGATTTTCCAAGGTCTAGCCATTAGCCTCATGGCCGGTGAAATCGCCTCACTTCTCATCAGCCGTATGGCCGTGCCCGTTTTGTACTTTATGGCGAACCACAAAACGCCGGCACCGTAATCTAAAATTTTGCGTCCGTAAAAAATCCACCACCCACCATCCCATGAAATCCAACGTCGGTTCTATCGATCGCATTCTTCGCATCATCATCGGCCTGGCTGTGCTCGGCGCCGGTTACACGTTTAAGTCGTGGTGGGGCCTTGTCGGGCTCCTGCCCCTGCTCACCGCGGCCTTTCGCCTCTGCCCCGCCTACCTGCCCTTCGGCCTGAGCACGTGCTCAGGCTCCGATCGAAGTCATTAGCGCGCACTCATTTCTTCCGTCTGGATAGGAAAGAATTTCACGGCGCGGACAGAGGCAACTCACCGCGACCTCACCGCAGTTCGCACAAAGCGAACTCCCACTCTCAACCCTTCCTAACCATGGCTAAAACTGTAATCTTGGGCGCCGGCATCGCCGGCCACACCGCGGCGACGCTGCTGCGAAAAAAACTTTCCGCTCAACACGAGATTGTCGTCATCTCTCCTCAAGCCGAGTGGAACTGGATTCCTTCCAACATCTGGGTCGGGGTCGGCGCCATGGAAAGACGCGAGGTCGTGTTCCCCCTCGCGCCCGTGTACGCCCGGCAAGGCATCGAGTTTCGTCAGGGCTTCGCGACTGCACTTCGCCCCGAAGGCAGCGTGGATCTGCCTCAAGCCCACATCGAATACACCGCCGCCCAAGCAAAACCAGGCGAGCCACCTGCCCGCGAAACCTACGATTATCTCGTCAACGCCACTGGGCCCAAACTCAACTTCGGCGCGACGCCCGGACTCGGCCCGCATGGCGGACATTCGTGGTCCGTCTGCACCGCCGACCACGCCGTCGCCGCCGC
>CANHAH010000010.1 GCA_947458705.1 Opitutia bacterium
TCAAACCTGTGGGCTCCGTGTAGAGAAAAATCACACCTTGCACCCCACGCGCGTGCAACATTCGCGCATAATTCACAGCATCCATGTCATCCAAACTCGCACTAAACTCATAAAGTTGAAACCGTAGTTCCTTAGCCCTTGAAGCGGCTCCGGCCATAATGCGGCGTTGAGCCGGCAACAACCGTGGCTGACCGGCGGAGGGCACATGAATCACCGCAAGATTACCCAAGAACTGTTGGGTGCGCCCCGTGCGCATATGCGACATGAGTTTACCGACGAGTTCGTTGCGCAGGTAACCGTGTTTACGCGCAGCGGTCTCAATCTTCAAGCGCACCTCTGGCCGTACAATCGGGTTTCCAGCGAGCGCGCGTGAAACGGTCGAGGTTGATACGCCACAGACTTCCGCTAAGGTCTTAAGCGATGGTTTAGCTGGCACATTGCAACGCTTGCATTAAGAAAGACATGACACAACTTGAAAGCGTAGCGAGAATGTAACTGTTCCGTAGCGTTTAAATCCCCTCAATCCGAGCGCACCCAATCCCTGATTTTAACCATGCAAAGCTATAACCAAACCCCAACCACTCGGCGTCTAACGGCTGCTGTGTCCGCCGCGTTGCTCATTAGCTCGCAGCTTTTTTCCCAGACGGCACAAAACAAAACGACCACCAGCACACCAGCGGTCCCATCCAAGGAAGAAGTCATTGTAATCTCGCCTTTCTCCGTCGTCGCCGACGATCGCGGCTACCAAGCGCTCAACACACTTTCTGGTACGCGCCTTAACTCCAAACTGGAGGACCTCGGAGCGTCTATCACTGTCGTCACCAAGCAGCAGATGCTCGATACGGCCGCGCTCGATATCAACGACGTGTTCAAGTATGAGGCCAGCACCGAGGGCACGGAAAATTTCACCACTTTTAACCGTAATCGCTCCGGCGGCGTGAACGACCAGGTTCAATCGAACCCCCAACAATCCAACCGTATTCGCGGCATCAGCACGGCCGGCCAAAGCGCTGGCGGCGCTAACACCGCTTTCGGTAATTTCACGAGCAACAACTCCATCCCGTTCGATCTGTATAACGTCGCCGCTATCGAAATTTCGCGTGGCCCTAATTCCAATCTCTTCGGTCTCGGCGCCGCCTCTGGTACGGTCAATGTTGTTCCTACTGAGGCTAACCCCGAACGCTTCTCATTAAACGCGACTCTGCGCGTCGATGATTGGGGCGGTCACCGCGAAAGTTTTAATCTCAACCAACCTCTTCTGACCAACAAACTCGCCATTCGCGTGGCAGCGGTCAACGAGAGCAAAGGTTACACCCGCAAGCCCTCCTCCGAGCGCATCCAACGTGAATTCGCCACGGTTCTGGCTCGTCCGTTTAAGAAAACGACCATCAAAGCCTCTGCCGAGCACTACGCTAACGACTACCGCCGGCCGAACTCCATTACCCCACGTGACACCACTACCGAATGGAAAGCACAAGGTAGCCCCACCTGGGATCCGACCACTCAAGTTGTCACCTATTCCAACGGCACCAAGAGCGGCGCCATCTCCAATGACTCGCTCCTGCCCTTCGGCTTGATCGGCGGCTATAACGGATTCTACGCCAAACCCACCGTCTACATCGAAAATAATGCGATCAAGGACTTCACCGTGATGAAGACCAACAATGCCGTCACCACTGGCATTGCGACCAACCCTTTCACTGGAGGTAACAGCAACCTGCGCTACCTCACCAGCGGCACCACAATCATGCGTAACCGCGACATCCTCGGGCCGACCGGTCTACCGCTTTACCTGGTCCCCGGCACCGCGGATAAATCCATCTATGACTGGTCTTCCATCAATGTCGTGGCGCCTAATCACGGCAGCGACAAAGCGGACACCTACAGCGCGGAACTCGAGCAGATCATTGTTAACACCTCGACCCACCTCGTCGCCTCCCGCATCGGTGCCTTCGAGCAAAAATTTGAAAACGATGTCGACGGAGCAATCGATAACCTAGAGTCCGTCATCTATGTTGATGTTAACGAGAAACGCCTCGATGGCACGCCCAACCCCAATTTCAAGCGTCCCTTCCTCCAAGCCACTTCGCCGAGCCGCACCCGCCGGGTGCAAGAGAGCTCAATCCAATCCGCTGACTTAGCCTATCAATTCACTCCTTCTAGCATGCCCCGTTGGCTCTCTTGGATTGGCCAGCAACGGCTTGGAGCCCACGCTGAAGTTAACCGCTACGACAACACCGGCTACACGACCGCCGCTCGCGTCACTTCCGATAATAGCTTCATTAATAAGACCAATCGCATCGGCACCCAAAACATCGGTCAGCGCTACTACCTTGGTGATGCCCAAGGCCAGAACGTTGATTACGCTCCCTCCGCCAGTAAAAATATTAACGGCACCTACAATCTGAACTGGTATAACAATGCTACAGGCACTTGGACTAATGAGCCCGTAACGGTCACGAGCCAGCTCAACAACGGCCAGGGTGCTCGCCAACGCACGGAAACGCGCACGCTCAACGCCACCGGCCAAAGCTTCTTTTTTAATGATCGCCTGGTCGTTACTGCCGGCTACCGCCGCGACCGTCAACGCTCGCGCACCGGGGCTGGAGCGTTCATTAACTCTTCCACCGGACTGGCCGACCTCGCCAACACCAACATCTTCGGCCCAGCCCTCGGCTATGTTTCGCCCTCGGGCACGGTCATCAACCTGCCCGGCTGGGTTGACCAAGCCGGCGACACCAAGACCTACGGTGCCGTGCTCAAAGCCACCAAGTGGTTGAATTTCCACTACAATAAAGGCGACAGCTTCGCACCTCAAACCGTCCGTCAGGCTGTCGACAGCGCGGGCAACGTCCCGAACCCGCACGGTTACTCGACGGAATACGGCCTCAGCTTCACCGCCCTCCAAGGTAAACTGAATGTGCGCATCAATCGCTTCACGACCAAGGAGCTTGATTCTCGCGGCAGCGAAGTCGGCACGCTGGGCAATCGTTACCTCGACATGGAAGGTCGCCCCGACGGCAATAACAACATTCAGACCTCGTCCTTCCGTTATTTTGCCACGCAAATCGCCCGGGGGCGTCTCGCCGCCCAAGGCATCACCAGCCCCACCGCCGCCCAACTCGATCCAGCCGTCGCCAAATTGATGGGCCTCTCCGATGAGGTTTATAATCGGCTCGTCTATTCCGGCCCTAGCCAACCCCAGACCGTCGGCACCACCGACGTCTCCTCCAAAGGCTACGACCTCGAAGCCACCTACAATCCCACACGGAATTGGCGCATCAAGTTCACGGGTTCGAAAACCAGCGCCCAAGACGACAGAGTATCCCCGTCGATCTACAACTGGTGGCAAACGCGCATTCCCGTTTGGACCTCCCTTCGCAGCGACATCATCCCGGGCGACGGCAAGGGCAACCTATGGTGGAACACCATTCCGGTTAACGACACTCGCACACCCGAGACGCGCTATCTCGGGGATCAGTATGGTCCCTATTGGGCCGCCGCGACCAACGCTGGTCGTCCTCGCTCCCAGATCCGAGAATATCGCTTCGCCACACTTAGCAATTATGACTTCTCTTCTGGCATGTTGAAGAACTTCAATGTGGGTGGCGCTGTCCGCTGGGAAAGCAAAGCTTCCATCGGTTTCGGTGCAGCTGCACCTGAAACGAGCGGTCCTTACCAAGGCACCGTCCTGTTCCTTGATAACAACAAGCCTTACTGGGACAAAGCCCGCTATTACGTCGACCTCTCAGCGGGTTATAAATTCAAAATGTGGCGCGACAAAATCCGGGCCAAAATCCAACTCAACGTTAAAGACGTACTCGAAGACGGTCGCCTACAAGCTGTGGGCGTGAATCCGGACGGCAATCCCTACGCCTACCGCATTATCAATCCACGTCAATTTATCCTCAGCACCACCTTCGATCTCTAAGTTAAATCCATCCTAGCCGGTCGGTCTGTTTTAAAAACGCGCCGACTCCGCTTCGATAGCCAGCGTTGGCTTCACGTTCTCGCCACCAAGCGAGAATACAGTGATACTAACGCTGGCTTTTTTTAGCCTAGCCGCCCCACGCGCGCCTAATCGGCGCCGTCTTTTTTTGGCGCACGTGCAAAAATTACAAATTTTGAGCAATTAATGCAACGCTTGCAAATGATGAGGCATGACAACCCCCCGATAATTCATTGTCTTAAACGTACCCCGTAGATTTGCGCCCCGTGTCCCACCGGCGCCACCTGTCTTTAGATACCTTACCCATGAACTACCAACGCAAAAACCTAATAGATAGTGCATTGAAGCACAGTATACATACCGCCACCGCCTTGGCTTTGTTAAGCACCGGCCTCTACGCCCAAGTTGTAACCGCGCCCAAAAAGACCTCCGATGACACCTCGGAGCCGAAGAAAGAAGAGATCGTGGTCATATCGCCCTTCAAGGTCGTATCAGATGACAAAGGCTACCAAGCCACCAACACGATGTCCGGCACCCGCCTCAACACGAAGCTAGAAGATGTTTTCGCCTCGGTGACCGTCGTGACCAAGCAGCAAATGATCGACACCGCCGTGCTCGATATGAACGACGTGTTCAAATACGAAGCTAGCACGGAGGGTACCGCCAACTTTACCCTTATTTCCAAGGATCAAAACGGTAGCGTCTCTGATAAAACCGCCAGTGATCCACAACGCGCCAACCGTATTCGCGGCCTATCCGGCGGCCTCGGCAGTTCTGTCGGCGCCAACAGCGGCGGCGTCAACACCGCCTGGGGTAACTTCCAGAGTAACGGTAGTATCCCGTTCGACCTATATAACGTCGAAGCCGTCGAAATTTCCCGTGGACCAAATTCGAGTCTTTTCGGCATCGGCCAGCCCAACGGCACCGTCAACGTTGTCCCGACTCAAGCCAACCCACAACGTTTCTCATTTGGTGCGACCCTGCGTGCAGATGATTGGGGCGGGAATCGGGCTAGCGTGAACCTCAATCAACCGCTCATCGTCAACAAACTCGCCATCCGCGTAGCGGCGGTAAACGAAGAAAAAGGATTCACGCGCAAGCCGGCCAGCGAGAGAATCCATCGTGAATTCGCCTCCTTACTCGCGATGCCTTTTAAGACGACCACCCTCCGCGTCTCGTCCGAAAACTACCATAACAAAAACCGTCGTCCAGGCTCCATCACGCCGATTGAAACGATTACCTCTTGGAAAGATAACGGCCGCCCCACCTGGGATCCTACCACTCGAATCGTCACCTACCAAAACGGCAGTACGCTTGGTCCCATTTCAGTCGGCTCCGAGGGTGGTTTACCCACCGCCGGCGGTTTGCCCATCGGCTTAGGTACGGTATCAACCAGCCAACCGGTGCTCTGGTTCGACAATAACGGCCCTCAATACTTCACTGTCCAACGCACCGCCAATCCCATCACGGGCACAGCGCTCCCCTCACCCTACACCGTTAATTCGGAATTACGCTACATTACCACTGGCGGCTACGTCCAACGCTATCAGGGTCAGACTGGCGCTCTTGGCCTACCACTGTATGCGCCGAACCGCATCGGCAATAAATCGGTCTACGACTGGTCGTCCATCAACGTCGTGGGCGCCAACCATGAAGTAGGCTCAGCCAAAACCACCAGCGCTGAACTTGAGCAGGTTATCATCAACACTCCGAACCATCTTCTCGCCTTCCGCGGTGGCTGGTTCCGCCAAGACTTCCGCAACGAGCGCTCCAACTGGCTCGACAGCAATATCACAATCAATTTGGACGTGAACACCAAGCTACTGGATGGCAAAACCAACCCATATTTTCTTCGCCCCTACGTCGAGACCACCTCGCCCAATCCTGGCTACCTGATTAGCATCCAGGACATCCAAAACACCGACCTTACGTATCAATACACGCCGAGCGCTCTGCCCAAGTGGCTGTCTTGGATTGGTCAACAACGCATCGCTGGCCACGCTGAAATCAGCCGATCTGATGCCACGACTTGGAATACGGCGCCCTACTTCTCCGACCCAGCGCAGGTCGTGAACTGGTCCAACTACAGCGCCAGCAATCTCAAACTAGCTAGCAACACGCACGAGATCGCCCATCGCTTCTACCTCGGCGGAGCCAACAATGATCCCCGCGTGCAGTATGGTGCATACCCCGAAGACGATGCTTCCGGCACCTATGCCCTGAATTGGTATAACAATAAAACCCAGCAATGGGTGAGTGAACCATCCAAGATCACCCGGCTCGAACAGTCCGGCAATCATAGCCGGGGTCGCACGGAATTACGCTCCCTTAGCATGAGTGAACAAGGCTTCTTCTTTAAAGACCGCCTGGTCACCACGGTCGGTTATCGCAAAGACCGCGTACGCTCCCGCACCGGCGCTGGCACCGTAATCGATCCGGTTACCGGCTTAGTGAGCTATGCACCCAACGTCCTTTTCCCCACCGATTGGTTCTACTCCACGGGCGAAACCAAGACCTACGGCGCAGTATTGAAGGCCACCAAATGGCTTAGCTTCAGCGGCGGCTATTCTGATAGCGTCAACCCCCGCCCCGTGTTCTACGAATTGGACACCTTGGAGCGCGTCAAAGACCCGCATGGCTTCACCAAAGAGTACGGCGTGAATTTCAACCTCATTGAGGGGAAGCTGTATTTAAAGATTAACCGCTACACCACCAAGACCCTCGGCGACCAAGGCACGGGTATCCGCACGCTTGGCAATCGCACGCTCGATAGCCTCTTGGGCCGCAATCAGCCCAACAACCGTCCAGGCGCCTCCACGCTGCGTTATTTCGCCGAAGAAACCGTGGCTGCACGCTTCAAGTTCCAAGGCATCACCCCCACCGCCGCCCAGTCGAATGCCGCTGTGGCAAAATTCATGAACGTCACGCCCGAAATGCTCGATGTCCTCATGCGTGACTACGGCAGTCGCATCAACACGGTCGATTCGTGCGACACCTCCTCGCGCGGCTATGAATTGGAGATGACCTATAACCCTAGTCGCAATTGGCGCATCAAAGTCACCGGTTCCAAATCCAGCGCCAAAGACGACAAAATCGGAACGAAAATCTATGACTACTGGGTCAACAACGTGCCCTTCTGGTCGGGCCTGCGCTACGACAGCGTGGCGGGTAACGGCGACGGCAAGGGCCCGCAATGGTGGTCCACGCAGATTAACACCGTCTTCAATCAATACCTGCCCAATGCTACATTGGGCGTGAATAACGATGGAACCATTTGGGCGAATCGTCTCTACACCACCGAATACATGGCCACCTATCAAAACTTGGCGGCCAATGTCGGCAAGCCTCGCACCCAAGAGCGCGAATATCACTTCGCTACCGTCACTAACTACGATTTCACCCGTGGCCTGTTGAAGAACTTCAACGTCGGTGGTGCTGTGCGCTGGGAAAGCCAAGCCTCCATCGGTTTCTTGGCCGCCGCGCCTGAAACCAGCGGGCCTTTCCAAGGCGCCGTGCTCAAGCTCGACAACGATAAACCCGTCTACGACGAATCGCGCGCCTATTTCGATTTCTCAGCCGGTTATCGCTTCAAGCTCTACGGTGGTCGCATTGAGTCGAAACTCCAGCTCAACATCCAAGATGCCTTCGAAGGCGGTCGCTTGCAGGCTATTGCCGTCAATCCCGACGGTAAACCCTACGCTTATCGCATCGTCGATCCCCGCCGCTTCGTGCTGAGCATGTCGTTCAACCTCTAACAAGGGCCATGCACCGCATGGGTGCATAAGCCTCCCTCTTAGGAGCAAGCCGGCCAAGCCGACTTGCTCTTTTTTTATTACGAAATCCAACGTTATTTCCGCCACGAACAGCTCGCCAAAAGAGGCCCACGCGCTTGGACTGAGCTTGGCGATTTCTTTCCAAGCCTAAATCTGCGCAATCTATTCCGTAAATTTTATTTCCCTCCATGACCCAGCCCAATTCGCGTGATACAATGGCCCGCCGTGATTTCCTGAAAACTTCTGGACTGGTTGCTCTCATTAGCGCCGTGCAATTAGAGTCAGTCCGAGCTGCCGGCACGGCCTTGCCTTCTACGTCTGCACTCACAAACGACTTATTGACCGATCTCATCCGAGCCAATGACGTCCAAATCCCAACTCTGCTCACTAACCAAGAGCGTAGCACCGGCCACCGCTGGCATGGCGGGATTATCAACGAATACGGCCTTCACACCGTTGGCGGCACTTCCGGTTTTATTTCTTCGCTCGCCTGTGCGATCGCCGCCCCTGGCTCGAAATATTTCAACGCCTCCGAGCTCGTCCAACCCCTGCGTCACGCGGTCGCGTATATCATCAATGCGCAACACGCCGACGGCACCGTCGACTACTACGCCACCAATTTCCATTCGAACCCCGACATGGCGTTCATCCTCGAGCTCGTCTGTCCTGCTTGTGAACTGCTGCGATCGAGCCCCCTCCCCGTTTACCGCGCCATCGCCGACGAATTAGGCATCTTTATCACGCGCGGAGCGAACGGACTCGTCACGGGCGGCATCCACACGCCCAACCATCGTTGGGTCGTCTGCTCAGCGCTCGCCCTAGCCAATGCGCTGTATCCAAATCCGCGATACGTTGCTCGCATCGACGAGTGGCTCGCCGAAACCATCGATCTGGATCCCGACGGCCAATACACCGAAAAAAGCACTACGGTCTACTCCCCCACTGTGGACAACTCCTTGGCACACGTCGCCCGTCTCCTCAACCGGCCTGCGCTCTACGAACCCGTGCGCCGCAACCTCGAGATGACGCTCTTCTACGTCCACCCCGACGGTGAAGTCGTGACCGAAGCTTCCCGTCGACAAGACCGCAACACTCGCGGCAGCATGGCCCGTTATTATTATTCGTACCGGGCCCTCGCTCTCCACGACGGCAACGGCCGCTTCGCCGCCATCTGTCGCCAGATCGAGCAAACCGCTCGCGCCCAAATTAGCATCCTCCCGGCGTTACTCACTCAATCCGATCTCAACCGTCCGCTCCCGCCCGAGGCGACCTTACCCACCGATTACGCCAAAGTCTTCGCGTACTCCAACCTCGCCCGCATCCGCCGTGGCGCTCGCAGTGGCACGATCCTCGCGAGCAACACCACCTTGTTTTCTTTCCGTAAAGGCGCTGCCGCGCTTGAAGCTGTCCGCTGCGCCACAGCATTTTTTGGTAAAGGCCAGTTCATCGCCGACGCGCTAGAGACCGTCGATGGCCGCTACGTCCTGCGCCAAAAACTTGATGGCCCCTATTTCCAGCCCCTGAGCGCCGACCAAATCGCTCATGGCGACCACGCCAAAATGGCGCCTAACGGCACACTCTCAACTGATAGCCGCGCACTGCGCACACGAAGCAACATCCAACTCTTGGAAAGCGTCATCACGATCACCGAGTCAGCCGGTAAATTCAGCTTGGAATTTTCCATCACAGGCACCGATGAGGTCCCTGTCGCAATCGAACTGGCCTTCCGTCACGGGGGCAAACTCACCGGCGTCGCACCCATCGCACACGTCAACGACGCGTTCCTACTCTCCTCTGGAACGGGCCGATACACCGTGGGCGACGAGGTGATTGAATTCG
The DNA here is from genome assembly GCA_947458705.1 of Opitutia bacterium. GTDB lineage: Bacteria > Verrucomicrobiota > Verrucomicrobiia > Opitutales > Opitutaceae > Tous-C4FEB. The sequence continues at coordinate 9,562 of CANHAH010000010.1, forward strand.
GTCCCGGACAGGCTCAGCACACTTACACCCAAGTTCGCGGGGCCCTCCCGAAATGGGACGGCCTCAGTGTTTATCTGACAGGCCTCACGCCGTTCAAAACCACCCTTAGCATCGGCTAAAAAATGACCCTCTCTACTTTTAGCAAAATCGCTTTGCTTTTCACCGCTTTAGTCGCGGCACCGCTAGCCGCATTGCCTTTGCCCGCAGCAGCTGCGCCGCTGCGCGAATACGACATCCTTCGTGCTTTCCCAGCCGGTCGCCTCGCCGCTCTAGGTGCGGGCGACATGCCTGACGCGGCAGGCCTCACCGGTAATAATCGTGCGCACAAATCTTGGGTTGAATCCGGGCCCCAACGCGGCAGTTGCCGTGCCGTGATAGCTGCCGTCATTCGAGACGATCTTGTCGCTGCCGACAATGCCTGGCGCGGCATTGACGTGACCTTCGCCCACCAAACCCCCAACGGCGGTTTCGAGTCTAAACCACAAGCCAATGGTAAAACTTCCACCGCGTTCAACGCCAACGTCGAGACCGCTTATTTTTTCCTTCAAGAACTCGGCCGCGCCATCCTGATCATCCGACAATCACCGCACGCTGATTACTTCAAAGCCCGCATCACCGCGCTCGAACCCAAGCTCCGCCGGGCGGCCGATTACATCAGTAGCGGCATCGACACGATTATACCCAAGGTCGGACACTCCGTAAACCGCGTGATTATAGCCGCGAAAGCATTTGGTACACTCGGGGTCGTACTCGGTGACGAAAAACTGATCGCCAAATCGCGCCACCTCATCGCGCACGCCATCACCCTACGTGACAAAGAGGGCGTCTTTATCGAAAACGGCGGCCGCGACTCTAGCTATAACGTCGTATCGATTCTCTTTGGATCGCACCTTGCGCTCCACGTCTCACTGCCCGAGTTTGAGGCTATTTTGCCCGCGGCCGTAGCCTGGCAACTTACTCGCGTCCTACCCAACGGCGAGATCGACGTTAGGAGCAACACCCGTACTGGCGTCGGCAAAGAAGCCAACGCCTTTGGCCAAGCCAAAACCGTTAATTATAACGAAGTTATTCAGGCCCTTACCTACTACGGAATCATCCAAAAAAATGCGGCATGCCTCGAGGCAGCTGACCGCGTTTTCGCCTACAGTCGTAACATTAAAAATAAATCATAAATCCGATGCGCTGCCTCCTTCTGGTACTAGGCTGCGTTCTGCAGGCCACCGCGGGCCACGGCGCGCCCCGCGAATACGACGTCCTGCGCGCCTTGCCTCCTGGCCGCTTCGCCGCGATCACCGCCGGCGATAAACCCGACGCCCAAGGCCTCACTGGCTCCAACCACCTCAACGGCAGCTGGCTCGAAGCCGGCCCGCAACGAGGGAGTTGTCGCGCGGTCATTGCCGGAATCGTCGCCGATGACCTCGATGCGGCCGACTATGCCTGGCGTGGCATCGAAGTTGCCTTCGCCCACCAACGCGCCGATGGTGGATTTGAAGCTGCCATCCGCCCTAACGGCGCCAGTGCCAACCCGACCAGCGCAGCCGTCGAAACCGCTTTCTTTTTTCTCCAAGAACTTGGCCGCGCGATTCTCGTAATCCGCCAATCCCCGCACGAAGCTCACTTTCAAGCCCGCATCAACGTCCTCGAGCCTAAGCTGCGCCGCGCCACCGCCTTCATTACCTCCGGCTATGATACGATCATCGCCAGTAGCAGTAAAGCGGTGAATCGAATCATCATTGCGGCCAAAGCCTTTGGCACATGCGGCGTGGTGCTCCACGACGAAAACCTCATCGCCCTTTCGCGCAAACTCATCGCGCACGCCCTCACACTGCGCGACCAAGATGGCGTCTTCATCGAAAACGGCGGCCGCGATTCCAGTTACAACGTCGTCTCCATTTTATTCGGCCAAGTCCTCGCGCTACACGTTCCGCTCCCAGAATTTGAAGCCGCCCTCCCCGCGGCCGTAGCCTGGCAACTCACGCGTATCCTCCCTAGTGGGGAGATCGACGTATCGGGTAATTCCCGCACGGGCGTCGGCAAAGAAAAATCTTATTTCGGCACGCCGAAAAACGTGAACTACAAAGAAATCATCCTCGCGCTTACGCTTTACGGCCAAGTCCACCATGACGCCGCCTGCCTCGCGGCCGCCGAGCGCGTCTTTGCCTACGCCGAGAAACATAATCTCACCACCAAATGATTTTGCGCCTGCTCCTCGCTCTTTTACTTAGCGCCACCCTCCGCGCGGCCACGCCACCCAACATCGTCTACATCCTCGCTGATGACCTAGGTATCGGCGATGTTTCCGTCTACAACCCCGGTAGCGCCTGGCAAACTCCGCACCTCGACCGCCTCGCTCGCGAAGGTCTACGCTTCACCGACGCCCACGCCGCTTCCTCCCTTTGCACGCCGAGTCGCTACGCGCTATTAACGGGTCGCTACGCCTGGCGCGGACGCCTCAAACAAGGTGTTCTACAAGGTTTCAGTCCACCCCTGATCGAAGCCGGACGGCCCACCGTCGCCTCGTTTCTACAAGCCCAGGGCTACGCCACGGCGATCTTTGGTAAATGGCACCTCGGCCTTGACTGGGCCCGAACGGGGCCCAAGCCAGAAAATGTCGACTACGCTCAAGCCTTCCGCGGCGGACCCATCGACCACGGCTTTGAGCGTTTTCTTGGTATCAGCGCCTCGCTCGACATGCCGCCCTACGCGTGGCTCGAGCAAAATCGCGTCCCGACCTTACCCACGCTCACCCTCCCCGACAGCCCCGCTCCGAAACTTTGGCGCTCCGGGCCCCTCGCGCCTGACTTCAAACTTGAAGACGTCCAACCCCGCCTCACCGCCAGTGCCGTGGCCTACATCGCCGAACGCGCCAAAGCGAAAGATAATAAGCCGTTCTTCCTCTATCTACCTTTAGCCGCGCCCCACACCCCGATTTTACCCACCAAAACTTTTGAAGGCAAAACCCGCACGACTTCCTATGGCGATTTCGTGACTCAAGTGGACGACGACATCGGCGCCATTCTCGCGGCGCTTGCGCAACATGGTTTAGCTCAAAACACCTTGGTGATCGTAACCTCCGACAACGGTTTCGCTCCCGCCGCTGATGTGCCGGCGCATGCGCGATTAAACCACGATCCCAGCGGCGGCTACCGTGGCTACAAATCCGATTTATTCGAAGGCGGACATCGCGTGCCCTTTATCGCCCGCTGGCCCGAAATGATTCCGGCGGGCACGACGACGGGGGCGTTGATCGAACAACTCGATCTTTTCGCCACCTGCGCCGAAATTCTCGGTCAATCCTTTCCTGCTTCCGTCGCCGAAGATAGCGTGAGCTTCCTGGCTGTACTTAGGAAACCGAAAGGAGCTTCCTCGCTTCGGAGTTCGCTCATTAACCATTCCGCCGAGGGCCGTTTTGCAATCCGCGAAGGCAAATGGAAACTGCTGGTTTGGCCCGGTTCCGGTGGCTGGAGCTCACCTACGCCCTCGCCCAGCCAATGGCTGAAAGTCCAACGCACCGATCTATCCACCCTCCCCGCGTTCCAACTTTACGATCTTGAGACCGACGAAGCTGAAACTAAAAATCTCGCCAACGCGCACCCTGATATCGTGCAACGTCTCGGCCGATTACTGCTCGCCGACATCGAGCGTGGACGCAGCACCCCCGGCGCACCGCAGCCCTATAAGGAGTCACCGGAATGGACTCAGCTGGCTTGGCGTAACAGCTTCACACCTTAAGCGGCTGGTAAGGTAAAACTAAACCGCGCGCCCGCACCTGGCGCACTATCCACACGGACCTCTCCGCCGTGAGCTTGCACGACATGCTTAACGATCGCGAGGCCGAGACCCGTGCCACCTTGTTCGCGTGAGCGGGCTTTATCGCCACGAAAAAAGCGCTCAAAAATTCGCGCACAGGCTTCTGCCGGAATCCCTGGACCGTCATCCTGCACTGAAATTTCGATACGGCGTGAATCCAAACCGCGCGCGTTGATGACGACCTCGCCCTCCATGCGCCCATACTTAATCGCATTGTCGATCAGATTGGAAATGACCTGGCGCAAACGGTCAGGATCCGCCTGTACGATCAAGGCAGGTTCAACTTTGTTTTTAAGCGTCACGCCGCGCACACGAGCGCGACTGCGGAGATCGTCTGCTACTTCTTGAACCGCCAAACCCAAAGAAACCGATTGGAGGGCGAGCCGGATATTGCCGGAATCAAGCGTCGATAGCATTAACAGATCATCAATGAGCAACGTCAGGCGATTGGCGTGCTTATCGATGATTTGAAGAAATCGGACTAAAGATTCTGGTTCATCTTTTCCACCGTCAATCAACGTCTCAGCCGCGCTCTTGATTAAAGATAGAGGGGTGCGCAGCTCATGACTTACGTTAGCCACGAATTCCTGACGGACAGCCTCCAGTTGACGTAGTCTTGTGAGATCGTGAATCACCAAAATCGCACCGTCGCGCATGCCATCTCCGTCGCGCAAAGCGAGTGCATTGACTTGTAGAAACTTGGGAGACTCCAGTGTCTCTAGACGCAGTTCGTGGCCAAGGATTTCGGGCTCGTTTTCGAGACGAGTAACCAAGGCGGCAACTTCGTGGTGACGAGTCGTCTCCAAAATAGTCCGGCCGGTGGCAGGCGGAGTGAAGTTAAACAATTCACCGGCCGCACGATTGGCGAGACGGATACGGCCTGTCGCATCAACAACAATGAGGCCTTCGATCATGCGCTCAAACAGAGCGGCCGTACGCTGGGCTTGCTCGCGCAGCTCGTTCTCACGTTGAATGCGCTGCTCGGCAAGTTGCCCCAAGCGTTCGGATTCCAAGCGTTGGTTGCGGCCGCGCTCCAACCACCAGGCGACAGCAAAAATCGACGCCAACACTAGAAAAAAAACGGAGGTAAACATCATGATAAGCAACAAGCCAGAGCGCTGGCCGAGCAGTCACGTTGAGGTTTACTCCTCAGCGAGGCAACGGTAGCCAACGCCTCGTACCGTTTCGAGATAACGCGCGATATCGCCTAATTTTTCGCGCAGACGGCGCATGTGAGTATCAACTGTACGACTATCGATTGGATTATCATAGCCCCAAACGTCTTGGAGTAGACGATCACGAGTTTGCACGCGGCCGCGTCGCCGGATGAGTATTTCAAGCAATTTAAATTCAGTGGCAGTCAGTACAAGAGGTTCTCCACCGAGTGTCACTTCATGACGCCCCACGTCGAGTGTCAGTTCACCCATACGCAACTCGGCGCTCGTGTCTTCGCTACTTTGCGCGCGGACGAGGAGTTTCTTAATGCGCAAAAGCAATTCGCGAGGGCTGAAAGGTTTGGTAACGTAATCATCGGCACCTAACTCCAGCCCAAGCACGCGATCCATCTCAGCTGCTCGCGCCGTAAGCATGATGATGGGAATGGCGGCAGTGTTGGGGTCGCGCCTAAGAATTTTGCAGACCTCTAAGCCATCAACCTCGGGCAGCATAAGGTCGAGCACGATAAGCGCAGGGCGTTCATCACGAGCCAGAGCAATAGCACGGGCGCCGTCTTTGGCCAAAAGAGCGTTGTAGCCGGCTTGACGCAGCTTAAAACCTAGAACTTCAAGCGCATCGGGCTCGTCGTCGACCAGCAGAATTTTAGGTTTCATTGGCTTTACCGGACGTGTGTCGAATATCCTTAGCCTCGTATAGATAGACAACTTCTTCGGCGATATTGGTGGCGTGATCGGCGATGCGTTCGAGGCTTTTGGAGATTACCATCAGGTTCAGGCAGCGTGAAATATTAGACGGACGTTCCACCATGTAGCTGGAAAGTTCGCGATGCAGCTGGCGGTTGAGATTATCTACATCACCATCGCGCGGAACTACCATACGAGCTTTCTCGGGATCACGATTGATGAAAGCCGTGATAGCCTCACGGAGCATTTCAAGGCCCATCGTGGACATCCGAGGGAGATCAACGTAGGGTTTGAGTTGCGGCTCGGTGTTTAGGTCGATGCAACGGCGGCAGATGGTGACCGCTTCGTCGCCGACACGCTCAAGGTTTTGAGAGATTTTCATCGCAACGGTGATGAGTCGAAGCTCGGTCGCCAGAGGCGCTTTGGTGAGGAGGTGAATGGCAATGTCATCAATCTCAACCTCAAGCTGGTCGAGGATGTTATCATCTTCCTGTACTTGGCGCGCGAGAGCATCATCACGTTCGACGAGCGCACGCATGGAGCGGGCGACGGCTGATTCGGCGTGGCTGGCCATCGCAAGGAGGCTCTCTTTGAGCCGATTCATTTCTTCGGAGTAGTGCGTCATGTCAGTAAAGAGGGCGATTAACCGAAGCGACCGGAGACGTATGCTTCGGTCTGGGCATTGGCAGGATTCATGAAGATTGCTCGAGTATCCGCAAATTCGATGAGTTTCCCCATGTAGAAAAAAGCCGTCTTATCCGAGCAACGGGCAGCTTGCTGCATGTTGTGCGTCACAATCACGATAGTGAACTTGGTGCGGAGCTCTTGGATAAGTTCTTCGACCTTGACCGTAGCGATTGGATCAAGGGCGGAACAGGGCTCATCCATCAGAATCACTTCTGGTTCTACGGCAATGGCGCGGGCAATGCAGAGACGTTGTTGCTGGCCGCCAGAAAGTCCGAGGCCCGAGGTATGGAGGCGGTCTTTAACCTCATCCCAAAGCGCAGCTCCACGCAGCGATTTTTCCACAACGGCATCGAGATCGGACTTGTTTGAGCGACCTTGGAGGCGGAGCCCGTAGGTAATATTTTCGTAGATGGATTTCGGAAACGGGTTAGATTTCTGAAAAACCATGCCAACGCGTTTACGCAGTTCGATGACATCGACACTGGGGTCGTAGATATCAATGCCCCGAATCTTGATCTGACCTTTAGCCACACGCGTGCCGTCGATCAAATCGTTCATTCGGTTCAAGCAGCGCAAAAGGGTGGATTTACCACAACCAGAGGGGCCGATGAATGCGGTTACTTTTTTTTCTTCAATTTTAAGACTAATGTCATGAAGCGCCTGCGAAGCGCCGTAGTAAAAATCGACGTGATCAATATCGATCAAGGTCGCGCCTGCAGGCGATGTCGTAACTGGAATTGAGCGGCCTGATGCTGGAGAGGAGAAAGGAGATTTGATATCCATGACGGAGACTTGGGCTAAATTGGGCTCACCATTTATAACGATTACGCAATTTATTGCGCAGCACGATTGAGCACGTCGCAATTAGAGCTACGATCACCAGAAAGACAAAGGCCGTTCCGTACTGGACGCGCTCAGTGTACTCATTTTGGGGAATCTTCGAGCTGACGACGTAAATATGATAAGGCAGCGCCATTACGCCTTGAAAGAAAAAATCGCTCACAGAAGAGAGTCCTTCCCAAGGCAATTTATCGCGCACGACGTAGGCGGCCGTAAACATGATCGGAGCCGTCTCACCCGCGACGCGTGCGATACCTAGAATCGAGGAAGTCAGAATTCCAGGGAGAGCGTAGGGCAGTACATTCTTCCGAATCGTTTGCCACTTGGTCGCCCCCAGCGCGAGAGAACCCTCTCGAAAGCCCTTAGGCACGGCCTTGAGTGACTCTTCGGAGGCGGTAATAACCACGGGGAGAACCATGAGGGCGAGAGTGAACCAACCGGCTAGGAGCGAGACATTCCAATCAAGATAAATCACGAATAAGCCCAAACCGAATAAACCAAACACAATGGAGGGGACTCCAGCAAGATTGAGAATAGCCAAACGGATCAGCGTCACGGCCCGACCTTGCTTGGCATATTCGCTAAGATAAACTGCGGCACTCACTCCGAGGGTCAGAGCAATCATCATAGAACCCATCACCAAGAGAACCGTTCCGACAATACAGGGAAATATTCCGCCCGCAGAATAAACATAGCTCTCAGCTTTGATGTCTTTGGCTTCAGGATGGGTGGTCTTAAAAGCACGAAACTCACGATCCCCCATCTCTTTTTTTTGCCCCTGATACTCGAATACGTAGAGTGATTCGGGTGCCTCGGTAAAAAATGCGACGTTGATGAACGGAGCCGTGGTGGAGAACACCGTCTTTGATCCCTTAAATACGATATTCCCAAATACTAATGCTCCGCAGATAAGGATAACATACGTGGCTGTACGAAAAAGCCAGAGGACCGCAGACTCCCAACGACGAGCCGCGCTAGGACGGGATTGAAATTCGTGACGGGTTGATGGGCTCATGTTCAACCGATGGAAATGCGATATTTACGCACAATTTTCTGAGCGATAAAATTAATCCCTAACGAAAGAAAAAAGAGCACAATACCCACGACAAAAAGGGCCCTATAATGGATACTTCCTCGCACAACCTCACCCATCTCCTGTGCGATAATTCCCGTCATGGTGTGCACGGGTTGAGTCACGACCGCGAGTCCCGCCGTGAAGTCAGGAATTGCGATACGATTACCCGCACACAGTAGCACAACCATCGTCTCACCAATGACACGACCAAGGCCAAGAAGGACTGCGGAAATAATACCTGATAGCGACGCGGGTACGACAATCTTGATGATCGTTTGTAGACGGGTGGCGCCGAGCGCAAAAGAAGCTTCTTTGAATGCCTTAGGTACGTTCTGCAGAGCATCCTCCGCGAGCGTGAAAATTGTCGGAACTGCGATCAAAGCGAGCAAACATCCGGCCGTAAGTATATTTAGGCGCTCGCTAAAAGGAAAACCCGGCACCCACGCGAGCCAAGCTTGTTGCGAGAGCCAACGCAGGCTTTGACCTAAAACCGCAATGCCAAAGAAACCAAGCACCACCGAAGGAAACGCGGATATAAATTCAATACTAGGTTTGACGATTCGTTGTTCCCGGGCCGAGGCGATTTGGTTGATATAAATCGCTGCTCCCACACCGAGAGGAACCGCGATCACTAGCGCCACAAGTGAAACCATGATTGAGCCCATCAACAAAGGGACGATGCCATACCAATCTTGCCAAAAGCTGGCCGTGAGCCATTCACGCCCAAAAAGAAACGCGCTGATCGCCTGATACCACGGCACCGGTCGGGTATAGTCCCACGTCTCCAGGCTGCTCGTAGTCGAGGGAAAAGTTGCAAGATAGTCTCGCGTGAGTTCCTTGAATCGATCGAAGCGAGCCGACAACTCGGGCGTGGTAAACTTCGGTGCCGCCATCAGCGCGGCATCCAATTTCTTTGCAAAATCAGCGTTGGTTTCCTTGTAGAGGGGTAAAATTCCTTTGAGAACATGAAGTTCTGCGGCAAAATCGACGGTTTCAATTTTAACGGCCGCTGCAGCCTCAATTTTTCCAGCCGCAAGTAATTGCTGACGTTCGATTTTTTTGTCTTCAGCGATAAGAAACTTCGTCTTGATAGCTGTCGCTTGTTCCGTGAGATCAGAAACCATGCCGCGAATTGATTCTACGGCATCACCGTATTGCACGGCGAACTCGTCGAATTTCGCAAGCGCGTCATTGGCCGCCGATGGCAACATTTTTTGCGTGGCTACATATTCGTTATATTGGCGCAGGCGCAGGTCAGAAAGGTAACGAGTTAGCGCGATATGGCCACTTTCTTGGGTACGGATGAAGTCGACGTACTCTAAGCCGGCCTGACGATAGGTTAGCAAATTTCGATGATTTTGACCAAAAAAACCAAAACCTTCCTGAAATAGAAAATAAGTAATTAGCGCCAAAACGATGACAGAGAGAACCGCATTGCCGCCGAAGAATATCTTGATGGCGTCATCAAGGGAGAGGCCGAGCACACGGATGCGCTTCTTGTTAACCAAGAAATCCGAGTGGGAGGTCGGGCGCGGTGTTTCCATTCAGAGCAAGGATTGTAGCGTTGAATTTAGAGCTAAACAGACACAAAGGCCCGCCGACTGAGCGTCAAGCGGGCCGATGGTTAAATAGCACAAACCTAATCAGCGAATAGAAACGAAACCGATTTTTTCCGCGATTTTTTGGCCGTCGTCACTGAGGGCGAAATCAATGAATTTAGCGGCTTCGCCCGTTGGCTCGCCGTTGGTATAATAGAACGTTGGACGAGCGTAGGGATATTTCTTGGAGAGCACGCTCGCCTTGTCGGGCAAGAGGCCTTCGATAGAGACTACCTTGATGCCTGCGTCATGGATGTAAGCTAACCCCACATAACCAATACCGTTGGGATTCTTGCCGACTTCGGAGGTAATCTGCTCGTTACCGGCCATTTTCTGGGAAGACGAGGCGTAGTCACGTTTCTTCATCGCGAGATCCTTGAAGTCCGAGTAGGTACCGGAGGAGGTATTGCGAGTGTAGATAGAGATCTTACCCGCTGGACCGCCGACCGCGGACCAATCCGTGATGTCGCCGGCGAAGATTTGCTCCACTTGGCGCTTGGTCAGATTTTTAACAGGGCTATTAGCGTTCACGATGATAGCGATACCGTCGTATGCGACAATGATAGGGTTCATGGTGACCCCCTTGGCCTGAGCGGCCGATACCTCAGTGGTCTTGGCGCGGCGAGAAGACATGCCGATTTGGGCGGTGCCATCGATGATGGCGGCGATACCGGTGGTGGAGCCTTCAGCAGCAATCTCGAAAGATACGCCAGGGTGCTTGGCCTTGTATTCTTCAGCGAGCGTTGGGACGAGTTTCGCCCCAAGGGTGTCGGACCCTTTAATTACGAGTTTCTGCGCGAGGGCCGTCGAGACGAGCGCGAGAGCAGCAAAGAGGAAGGAGATTGTTTTCATGTTATGTAATTTTATAATTAGCGACAGAGCTTAGAATTTCACTACGAGATCGAGCTGTAAGAGCTGGGTGTGATCGCGAGCAGCGAGAGCGTAAGTCAGATTTTTTTGGATGTCAGATGTATGGAAGTAAGTTACGTTGAAGTTAGTAAAGTCTGTCACGTTGTAGCTGAGAGCGAGTTTGTAGCCAGCTTGATTGAGGAAACCGAAGGCGAAGTCGGAGTCTGAAGTGTTAACATCAAGTGAACCGAGACCGATGCTGCGGTAATCGAGTTTAGCGCTGTAATCACCTTGGACCTTACCCGTACCATAGCTGTAACCGACACCAGCGAGCCAAGCGGAGCTGTCATTCTTCCAACGGGTCTTGGAAAGACCATAAACTTCGTTAACACGCACCGCGGCATCGTTGTTAATGACAGAGTCCCAGTAGAGTTTGAAAGCGGTGCCCGCGCCGTTCACATTGGCCAGATTCACTTCGCCTGCAAAAGTCACAAGGCTAAGACCACGCGTGGGGCCGTTGAAGGTATTCTCGTTAGCCGAGAAACCGATATTAGCCTGATTGTATTTCGAGAAGCCGGGGGCGAGGATCACGCTGTTCAATAGATCCTTGCCGAAATAGTGCGTGTATACCGCCTGTTGCGCAAAAAGCCAAGCATCACGACCGAGAACACCCACGGTCGCTTCATTACGATCTTCCATGACATTCTGAAGGGCGCGGATTTCAAACGTGTCTTTCGATCCGATGTAATACTTATAATTTTCGGTCAAGCCTTGGGGATTGATATCGGAGTCCCAAACTAGGTCAGTGGTGTAAAGGGGTTGCTTGAACTTACCGGCCGAGAAGGACCAGTTGATGTTCGGGTTATAAGAAACGTAAGCGCGGGCAAGGAAAACGCTGTAATCATCATTGCCCGATCCGCTGCCAGCGGCACCGCCGAAGGTTTGATTGCCAGAGTCAGCTGCTTGACCGGTTTCCAAAGCGAAACCAGCACCCCAACCTTTTTGGAGGAGAACATCGCCGTTGAAGCGGAAACGGAAACGCTCACGTACACGCTCATTGGTGACCACGGAACTGCCAGTGGCAGTCGAGGGAGCTTGAGTCTCTATTTGATGACGCATGCGCAGATCACCGGAGAGTTTGAATTCACTCAAGGAAGAGCTGAGGTTGAGCTTGCCGGCTGAAGAGTTGACGACGAAATCTTTTTGAAGTTCTACGCGAAGCACTTCGGCTTCTTGATCGCTGACGACGCCTTTTTTGACCAATAGGTCAATCAACGGGCCGCTGTCTTGAGAGAGCAACGCGACGGAGGAAAAGAACAAGGTGGCGGTGAGGCCTAGGAATTTTTTCGGAAGACTGAATTTCATAGTTGGTGGTGTGTACGGTGTTGAGCTGACGTTGTAATAATGCCCTACCAATGTTACGAACTGATGGCTTTTTTGTTACGACCTTGGAACTAATCGTGTGAACTACGCCGAATTTATCTCAATGGACGGCGCTAAAACCCGATCCTTTAGGGCCAAAGGCACGATCGATGCCCCTGGCAGAACGTCGCCGCAAAACGCGGACTCAACCGCTCGCTACTTGTAAAGGGTCGTAGGGAAACCCCCAACTCGAATACAAAGCTCGTTGGCTCGGCGGGGAAGTGCTGCAGGTGAGCCCGGCCTATACGGCCCAGACCTGCCCGTCCTGCGGGCAGGTCAGCCTAGAAAATTGCTCCTCCGGGCTGTTTTCAGCTGTGTTAATTACGATCACTCCGGCCATGCCGATGTAATCGCTGCTCAGAATATCTTGGCGGCAGGACTTGCCGCCACTGTCCTTCGAGGAGCTTCAGGCTCCGGTGAAGCGGGAACAGCCCCTCAGCACTCCCGCCTGCTTCGCAGGCGTGCTACGGAGGGGAATCTCGGCTCTTTAGGGCCTGGAGGAGGTCAATTCGAAACATCCCCGATACTAGTGATTGAAACTAGGGTGTACGTCTGAAGCTTGCTCTCAAAACAGCCCATAAATTAGCGCTCTCGCTACCAAGACCCTAAACACCAAGCAATAAAGTTAGTAAAAAACAGTTTAAAGCCACTGCCGTTGAGCGCTAGTAGAACCCCTAGTATCGGCTCTATACGCCAGTACCAGAACAATTCATATGAGCCTTAAAACATCCCCATTGATTGACTTTAATTACTCAAATCTGCGTCGCGCCAATATTTGGTTCCTTGGAGCGTGGCCTGTAGAGCGACGCCGTTTTTAGTGATTTGGTAAACATCGACGTCGGGTAATACGGTCACAGCACCTGCGGCTGCCCCACCCTTCTCCCCTGATTGGGCCGCCGCATCAGCCTGGGCACCGAAGTCCCAACCAGTCTCTATAAATTGCGCGAGCTTTTGCTTGGTCTTAAATACAAAAACCGCCCGAAAATCCTTAACCCCGAGCCCTAGGCCAAAACCACCCGAGGCCATCTTCATGAACGTCTCCTTGCCCCGGCGATCCACGACGATTCCTTTGCCGCCTGCGACACTCGCGAAAATCAAATTTACGCCCACGTTGGAAAACACCGCGTAGCCTTCCGCTCGATTGATTTTTTCCCGTAGCGACGCATCACGTCGATAAAGGTCGGCCAACACCTGATCGCGCATAATACGCACGTCCGCCTGTTGTTCCTCAATTGGGCCCTTGGCCGCAAATCCAGGGGTGATTCCAGCCACTCCGACCCATAACCAGCACGTGACTGAAAATAATTTGGAGAGAAGACGCATCCCCTAAAATGAACCTATCTCGTCGCCGGCGCAACTGCCGCTTTGATCAAATTTAGCATAATTAACCTCGCCTCGACCGAGCCGAGCCAGAAACCCTTAGGGACTCAAATGCCCATGAATCGCACGCTCGTCAAAGACGCCCTAGTCAGCACCCAAGCCCTCGACGCCATTTTTCTCCAAGGCTGGGTCCGTACCCGCCGCGACGCCAAAGCCTTTTCCTTCGTGGAGCTCAACGATGGTTCCTGCCTCAAGGGCATTCAAGTCATCGTAGACGCCACCCTGCCCGACTACGCTGCCGTGAGCCGCGCCAGCACCGGCGCCTCGATTGCAGTCCACGGCAAACTCGTGCCTTCGCAAGGTCAGGGCCAAAAATGGGAAGTCGTCGCCGATAAGTTCGAAGTCCTTGGTGAAGCCGATGCCACCTATCCGCTCCAGAAAAAAGGCCACACGCTCGAATTTCTGCGTGAAATCGCCCACCTCCGGCCGCGCTCCAATCTTTTCGGCGCAGTCTTTCGCGTTCGCAGCCGACTTGCTTACGCCGTCCACCAATTCTTCCAGGAAAAATCGTTCTGCTACGTCCACACGCCCATCATCACCGCCAGTGATGCCGAGGGTGCCGGCGACATGTTCCGAGTGACTACGCTTGATCTCGCTCAACCGCCCAAAACAGAGGACGGAGCCATCGACTCGACCCAGGATTTCTTCGGCAAAAAAACGTTTCTCACCGTCTCCGGCCAACTCGAAGCGGAGATCTTCGCCACTGCACTGTCCAATGTTTACACCTTTGGTCCCACGTTCCGCGCCGAAAACTCCCATACCTCCCGTCACGCCTCGGAGTTCTGGATGATTGAGCCCGAGATGGCCTTTTGTGATCTGCAAGCAGACATGGCCCTCGCTGAAGAATTCGTAAAATACCTCATTCGCGACGCTAAACAACACTGCGCCGCCGACCTCGAGTTCTTCTCCAAGTTCGTCGATAAAGACCTGCTCGCCCGCCTCGACTTCGTACTCGAGCGACCGTTCCAACGCTGTAGCTACACGGAAGCCATCGAGATTCTCATCGCTTCAGGGCGCTCTTGGGAGCACCCCGTAGCTTGGGGTGACAACCTCCAATCTGAACATGAACGTTTCCTCAGCGAGGAGCACTTTAAGTGCCCCGTCACGGTCTACAACTATCCCCGCGCGATCAAAGCCTTCTACATGCGCAAAAACGATGGTGACGCGCCCGAGCGCCAAACCGTTGCCGCAATGGACCTCTTGGTCCCAGGGATTGGCGAGATCATCGGCGGCAGCCAACGCGAGGAACGACTCGAGGTCCTTCGCGAAGGCATGGCGCTGCACCACCTCGACGAAAAATCTTATTGGTGGTACCTTGACCTGCGCCGCTACGGCACAGTCCCGCACGCCGGTTTCGGCCTCGGCTTCGAGCGCATGCTAATGTTCGTCACCGGGGTCGCCAACATCCGCGATGTTATCCCATTTGCCCGCACCCCCGGTACAGCCGAGTTTTGATATCCTTGGGCAAACCTGTGCATTTCCGGGATTGCCCGTCATACAACACCCCGCAACCTCATCCATCTTATGGGACGTCAATGGCTCCACGCGAAACGCGCCATCGTTAACGAGCGCAAAAGCAAAGTTTCCGGCAAGCTGACTAAAGAAATCAGCGTCGCCGCCAAACTCGGCGGACCCGATCCTGCCGGCAACGCCCGACTTTTTGCGGCGGTCGAAAAAGCCAAAAAAGCCAGCGTCACCCGCGACGTCATCGAGCGCGCCATCAAAAAAGGCGCCGGCATCGGCGACGATAAAATGGTTCTCGAACACGTCGTCTTCGAGGGCTACGCGCCCCACAAAGTCCCCGTGATCGTGGAGGTTTATACCGACAACCACCAACGCACCGCGCCCGAGATGCGCGTGATGTTTAAAAAAGGCATCCTCGGCGGCGCCGGTAGCAATAAATTCCTTTTCGATCACGTCGGCTTGGTCGAAGCGCACCACTCCATTGCGTCGACCGACCTTGAAGCCGCCGCCATCGAGGCCGGCGCCAATGATTTCGAAGCCGTCTCCTCCGAAACCAACGACGACATCCCGGAGGGGCATGCCGGCGCCCGGTTCATCACGGGCATCAAAGACGTGCACGCCGTCTCCACTTGGCTCGGTAAAAACGGTTGGACTGTCGTCACCGCGGAGCTCGGTTACCTCGCAAAAAATTATCCGCAACTTGACGAGGCCGCGCGCATCGAAGTCGGCGAATTTCTCCACGAGCTCGACGATCACGACGACGTTCAACGCGTCTGGGCCGCCGTCAAATAGCGCTCACGTTCGCACTGGCGCGGCCCGTTTATTTCTGGGCGCGCCAGCGCTTCAGCGCCTGACCCGTGAGGGAACGCGAGCAACTTTCGATGTCTACGCGCGGGCCGGCGTAAACGAGTTCTCCGCCCTCGCGACCGCCACCTGGTCCGAGATCAATGAGCCAGTCGGCGAGATGGATCACGTCGAGATTATGTTCGATCACGATGATGGTATTGCCCGCATCGCGGAGCTTGAAGAGCAGGTCCATCAACTTCTGGATATCGACCCAGTGAAGCCCCGTCGTCGGCTCATCGAGTATGTAAAGCGTGGAACCTTGCTGGCGTTTACTCAGTTCAAGTGAGAGCTTGATGCGTTGCGCCTCACCACCTGAGAGCGTCGTGGAAGATTGCCCCAGCGTGAGATAACCTAGTCCCACGGCGTCGAGCGTCGCGAGCTTGTCGATCACGCGCGGGACATTTCGAAATAAGGTGATCGCTTCCCGCACCGTCATCGCGAGTACATCGGCGATAGATTTTCCGTGAAACAAAATTTCGAGAGTCTCGCGGTTAAACCGTTTACCACTGCAGCTCGGGCACGGCGCGTAGGCATCGGCCATGAATTGCATATCAAGTTTTATTGCACCATCGCCCTGACAGCGCTCGCAACGACCGCCGCGCACGTTGAAGGAAAACCGACTGGCCTTGTAACCGCGTACTTTGGCGAGCGGCACCATCGCGAACAAATCGCGCAGCAAACCGAGCAGATCAATGTAAGTCGCAGGATTTGAGCGGGGACTCCGACCGATGGGCTCTTGGTCGACCTGCACGAGTTTTTCAAAAAAATCTAGATTCTCGATATGCCGATGCTTTCCGGGCAAACCGCGCGCGCCGTTAAGTTTTCTAGCAGCAGCAACGGCAAGCACGTCGTTAACAAGCGTACTCTTGCCCGAGCCGGATACGCCCGTGACGCATGTGAGTAAGCCGACGGGAAACTGCGCGTCCACGCCTTTCAAATTATGCTCGCGCGCCTCGCGTACGGTTAGCCAAGCGCCGTCGGGGGCCTTATTTTTCGCCTCTTTCGTGACCGTTTGTTTGCGCGAGAGAAAAGGACCCGTGCGCGAAACGCTCGCAGGCTGCGTGGCACACAAAGCCGGAGTTCCTTGAAACAGAATACGTCCACCCTCAACGCCAGCCTCAGGACCAAGTTCCAAAATTTCATCAGCCGCTCGCATCGTGTCTTCGTCGTGTTCGACGACGAGCACGGTGTTGCCGCGATCGCGCAACGCCACGAGCGTTTCAATCAACTTTTGATTATCATGCGCATGCAGGCCGATACTGGGTTCATCGAGCACGTAGATCACACCGATCAGACCCATGCCGAGCTGGGTGGCGAGACGCACGCGCTGCGATTCACCGCCGGAGAGCGTGGCGTAATCACGCTCGAGCGTCAGGTAGCCGAGTCCCGTTTCCAAAAGAAAATGCAACCGCTGCTCAATGCCTACGACGACATCACCGAGCGCCGGATTTTCGCGATACGCCGCCAGCAATTCACGGGCGAAGGTGTGCGCCTCGCCGATATCGAGTCGCATGAACTCTGGAAACGTTCGGCCCGCCACGCGCACCGATCCGCTACGGGCATTAAGCCGCGCACCGTGACATTCGGGACACTCGCCGCTCACCATGAACGTCGTGAGCCGCGCGCGAAAGCCCTCGCTGTCGGTGTGACGAAAACTTTCCTCAAGATCGGCGATTACGCCGGCAAACGGCATCGACTTGGCCTCGCGCATGCGACGGAGCTTGAAGGCAAACTCGCGCGGGCCGGCACCGTGAAGAATCGCATCGCGAGTTTTCGTCGGCAGATCTTTCCACGGAGTATCGGCGTCAAAGGGCAATTGCTCGGCGAGTTGCTTGAGCAGCGCGTTATGTTTGATAATGAGATTTTTTCCGCCGATACGCCAGGGTTTGAGTGCGCCGCCACGCACCGATTTTTCGGGATCGGCCACGATTAGTTCGGGCACAAAGCGCAATTTCCGACCGAGTCCGCCGCAGGTGCCGCAAGCGCCGTCACTGTGGTTGAAGGAAAAATGGCGCGGGGTGAGTTTCTCGAAAATATCGCCGCAGAGCTCACAAGCGAGAGATTGACTGAGCGCCACTTCGCGCCACGGAGCATCGGCATTTTTTTGAGCGAGAACAAGGGCACGGTCTTTGCCCTCGCGAAATGCTAATTCAAGCGAATCGGCGAGGCGACTGCGTTGATCGGCGCCGGCTACAAGGCGGTCGATCACCAGTTCGACGTTCATCTCCTTAGTACCGAGGCCCGCGGGAATAAGCTTCGGATCGTCTAGGTTTTTAATTTCACCGTCGAGGCGGACACGTTGAAAACCACGTTGGCGCACGCGCGGCAATTCATCGCGAAGAACGGCGGGCTTCGCGCGCATGAAAGGCGCGAGCAATACGACCCGTTCCCCAGGGCATTCTGCAAGGACGCGTTGGACGTTGTCGTCGAGAGAGCGCTGAACAACGCGGCCGCCGTCTTTAGGACAGGTCTGGGCACCGGCGAGCGCCCAGAGAAGCTGGGCGTAGTCGGCGATTTCAGTGACCGTAGCGATGGTACTGCGCGGGGAACCGCCGCCGGTGCGTTGTTCGATGGCGAGTACAGGAGAAAGACCGTGAATGAAATCGACGTCCGGTCGCTTGAGTTGGTCGAGTACTTGGCGCGCCTGCGTCGACAGGCTTTCCATGTATTTGCGGTAGCCTTCAGCGTAAATCGTATCAAAGGCCAACGAGGATTTACCCGATCCGCTAGGCCCGGTGATGACCACGAGTTTTCCGCGCGGCAGCCGAAGATCGAGGTTCTTCAGGTTATGCTCGCGGGCGCCTTTGACGTGGATGTGGGTGGCGGCCTGCATGAAGTGAAGCGCAGCTTAAGCATTCGCAGCACGGGTCAATGCCCTAAGCAATTCTTCGTCCTGATCAGCCCTAAATTCGGCCTTGAAGCGGTAAAGAGGGCCTTATTTTATGAATTTGGGTAAATTCCCTTTATGCCAGACATCTCGCAAATTTGACCATGCGTTTGTCGTCAACTGTCTGATAAACCCTAGCGTCTAGAAAACCCTTTTTTATGAACCACGTATCCCTGAACCGTATCGTATCCGCCCGCCACCTCGGCGTGACGGCCGTCGCAGCCCTCGCTATTATAGCCTCCGCCACTACGGGCCATGCCTTCCAATTCGCTTACGGCGAACTCAAGGGCAGTTTCGACTCCACCGTCTCGGTCGGCGCCATGTACCGTCTGCAGGAGCCCAGCGCCATTTACTACGCCACGACGAACACCTACGGTGACATCCCCGGCCTGCAAACCTCCGTCAATACCGACGACGGCAACCTTAATTACAGGAAAGGCTGGGTCTCCGAACTCCTCAAAGGTTCGCATGACCTTGAGTTCCGCTATCGCAATTTTGCCGGCTTCGCCCGCGGCTATTATTTCCGCGATCTCAAGGCCGAGGATACCGCGCGCACTGACCTCGGTTACCAAGCAAAAGACCGCGTCGTCAGCGGCGCCGAACTGCTCGACGCCTACGTGCTAGCCAAATTCGATGCCGCCAATAACATCCCCGTCGACCTGCGCTTCGGCCGACAAGTGCTTAGTCTGGGCGAAAGCACCTTCATGCCAAACGGAATCAACGTTGTTAACCCGGTAGAACTCTCCAAACTCCGCGTCCCCGGCGCCGAGCTTAAAGAAGCCTTCCTGCCCGTTAACATGCTCAAGGCCTCCATCGGCCTTACCAAAGATCTCACCGTCGAGCCGTTTTGGCTGCTCGAATTCCGTCGCAATGAACTCGAACCAGCAGGCACGTATTTCTCGACCAACGATTTCGCTAGCCGCGGCGGTCAAAATGTTTTCCTAGGCTTCGGTTCACTCTCTGACAGCGGAACCCTTGGGGTTATTCCGCGTGACTACGATCGCGAAGGCAACAACTTCACCCAGTATGGCGTTGCGGCTCACTACCAAGCCCATGCGCTCAACGATACCGACATCGGTCTGTACTACGCAAAGTACCATAACCGCTCGCCGTTGATCAGCGCGCGCACTCCGACCAGCGCCATCAACACCGACCTTACCGGTCCGCTGACGGCCGTCTTTATCCGCGCCGGACTTCCGGCGGCCACCGCCGCCGCCCAAGCCGCTGGCATTTACCAACTCATCGTCGTCTCCCAGACCAATCCCGCCGCCCTGAACGCTACCCAAATAGCTACCCTGCAAGCTCCCACCACGCAGGCGGCGATCAACGGCGCCAGATCCATCGCTTTACTCACTGCTGCAGCCACGGGCCGGTACTTCACCGAATATCCCGAAGGCGTCGACATGTACGGTCTGAGCTTCAACACTTCAATCGGAAAAACCGGAATCTCTTGGCAGGGCGAAGTCTCTTACAAGAAAGATCAACCCCTCCAGGTTGATGACGTCGAAATCCTTTTCGCCGCTCTCTCCACGCTCAACCCCGCCTTCGGCGCCAACAACCAAGTCGGTAATTACCTTGGACAATACGGCCGTGAAATTTCTGGTTTCCGTCGTCATTCCGTCACCACGGCCCAGACCACCCTCACCAAGGTCTTCGGCCCGGTCCTCGGCTCCCAGCAATTCACCCTCCTTGGTGAAATCGGCGGCGTCTGGGCTAACCTGCCCTCCAAAGACGTGCTGCGCTACGACGCTCCCGCCACCTTCACCAGCGCCAATTACGCCAGCATGCTAAACACCGGCAACGGTGCCTACCCCGCCACCCCAAGCGAAGCGTTCGCCGATAAATTTTCTTGGGGCTACCAAATCGCCGGCCGCCTTGATTACACCAACGTGTTTGCGAACGTGAACATATCGCCCTCCTTCGCCTTAACCCACGACGTCAAAGGCAATACGCCGCTGCCCCTCGGCAACTACCTATCCGAACGCAAGAGCACGAACATCGCCGTCGAATTCACCTACCAAAACGCTTGGGCTTTTGAAATCCGCTACGTGAACTTCTTCGATGCAGGTCGCTATAACCTACTCTCCGATCGCGACTACGTCTCCACCACCATCAAATACTCCTTCTAAACAAGAAAAACCGCAGCCAAGACGAACCCTTGCCACTCCGATGAAAAAAAACCTCCTCTTAGCGTCCCTGTTCGCCGTCATCGTCCTATCCGTCCAGGCTGCGGTTAAGCCCTCTGAAGCCGCACGTCTCGGCGCCGACCTCACTCCCCTCGGTGCCGAGACCGCCGGTAACGCCGAGGGCACCATCCCGGCCTGGAATGGCGGTATCCTCACTCCTCCCGCGGGCTATAAAGTAGGCGATCACCACCAAGACCCGTTTGCCGCGGATAAACCCCTCTACACGGTTACTTCGTCCAATGCGGGACAGTACGAATCCAAACTAACCGCCGGTTCGCTCTCACTGCTCAAGGCTTACGCTGATTACAAACTCATCGTCTACCCCACCCGCCGCAGTGCCAACGCCCCACAGCGCATTTACGACGCTACCAAAGCCAACGCCACCACCGGCACGCTCGCTAATAACGGCAACTCGTTCGAAAACGCGCTCACCGGCATTCCCTTCCCCCTGCCCGCCAGTGGGCTCGAGGTGATGTGGAATCACCTCGCGCGCTACCGCGGGGTCGCCGCATCCCGCCACATCGCCCAGGCTGCCCCGACGCGCAGCGGCAGCTACAATCTGGTTCAGTTTGAAGACGAATTTCTCTTTAACTACGCACGCCCCGACGTCACCGCCGCCCAGCTCGAAAACATCCTAGTCTACTACAAACAAGCCGTCACCGCCCCTGCCCGCCAAGCCGGAACCATCCTACTCGCCCACGAGACCCTCGACCAAGTAAAAGAAAAACGCAGCGCCTGGGTCTACAACACCGGCCAACGCCGCGTACGCCGGGCCCCCGACGTCGCCTATGACAACCCCGGTACCGCCGCCGACGGCATGCGCACCAGCGACCAATTCGACATGTATAACGGTGCACCCGACCGCTACGACTGGAAGCTCGTCGGCAAACGCGAAATGATCGTACCCTATAATTCCTACAAACTGCACAGCGACTCGGTGAAATATGCCGACATTCTCAAGCCCCTTCACCTCAATCAAGACCTCGCCCGCTACGAACTTCACCGCGTCTGGATTGTCGAAGCCACGCTCAAGCCCGGTGCCTCTCACATCTACAAGCGCCGAACCTTCTACGTCGACGAAGACTCCTGGCAAATCCTCGCCGTCGACCAATACGACTCCCGCGACCAGATGTGGCGCGTCTCCGAAGCACACTGCGTTAATTACTACGATGCCCAAGTTTTCTGGAGTACTCTTGAAGCGCACACCGATCTGATCGCCGGCCGCTACCTCGTTGTCGGTCTCGACAACGAAAACTCCATGTACGATTTTAGCATCAAGCGTACCCCCGCCGATTACACCGCCGACGCCCTCCGTCGCGACGGTATCCGCTAAGGTCGGGCCGGACCCTCCGGCCTGCCCACTTGTGCCACCTGCTTTTGACCTGCGCCTCATGCCACCTCGTTCAATCGCCAGGTGGGGCCCGATCTACCCATCGGGCTTTTTTCGGGCTGTCTTTTTAGCTGCGTTGGTGGTGAACACCCGCGCCGCCGACATTACGCCGAGGATGCTCCTGCTCGCGGGAGCCCAACCCAATCCCACCAACCTTATCGCCGTCGGTGAAAGGGCTACCATCCTGCGCTCAGCTGATTCCGCCCGCACCTGGCAATCCGCGTCAGTCCCCACTGGTTTCACTGCTACCCTCACCGGCCTAAGCTTCAGCCCGGACGGTACCCAAGCTTGGGTTGTTGGCCACGACGCGATCATTTTAGCCAGCACCGACGCTGGACGCACCTGGCTAAAATCCTGGCAAAGCGATAATCTCACCGAATCCTTTCTAGACGTCCTCGCCGTCGATGCTCGCCACATCATCGCCATCGGCGCCTACGGCCTCTACGTCGAAACCACCGATGGTGGCACCACCTGGCAGCGCCGTAAAATTCTTAGCGAGGACCTCCACCTCAACCGTCTCAGTCGCGGTCCCGCTGGCACCCTCTATCTCGCCGGCGAGCGTGGCACCTTACTGCGCTCCAAGGATGCCGGCGCTACTTGGCAACCCATCGAATCTCCCTACGACGGTTCTTTTTACGGCATCCTCCCACTTACCAAAAACACCCTGGTAGCCCACGGCCTGCGCGGTCGCCTCTACCGCACCGAAGACGACGGCCACACCTGGCAACTCATCCCCGTAACCGACCGCGTCCTACTCGCCACCGCGCTCAAACTTAAAAACGACACCGTTATCTTCGCCGGCCAGGCCCGCGTTTTTTTCGCCAGCCACGACCAAGCCCGTACCATGGCCGCTCAACCGATTCCCTTCACCAGCGCCGTCGCCGCCCTAATCGAGCTCGCCGACGGCCGCCTGCTTTCGCTGGGCGAAGCCGGCGCCAGCGTCTTCACGCTTTCCACCCCGTCCGCTCAACCATGATCGAACGCTTCGCTCACTGGCTCTTTCGCTGGCGCACACCGCTCATTATCGCCTTTACGCTGCTGACCTGCTACATGGCTTGGTCTGCCGCTCATCTGCGCGTCGACGCCAGCTTCAATAAATCACTGCCGCTCGATCATCCGTACATCCGCACGTTCACAAAATACCAGAACGACTTTGGCGGAGCCAACCGTGTGCTCATCGCGCTTGTCCCTGCGCAGGGCGACATTTTTAACGCCACATATTTTTCCACGCTCAAAAGCGTGACCGACGAAGCGTACTACCTGCCCGGCGTCGACCGGGCTCAAGTCCAGTCGCTTTATACGCCCAATGTCCGCTTTATCGAAGTCGTCGAAGATGGCTTCGCCGGAGGCAACGTCATCCCCGCCGACTTTGCGCCCACCCCGACCGGCTTCGCCAAAGTACGCGATAATATCATCAAATCCGGTAAACTCGGCCAACTCGTCGCCAACGATTTCACAGGCGCCATCGTGAGCGCCCAACTGCTTGAGATCGATCCGAGCACCGGCAAAAAGCTCGACTACGCCAAAGTCGCCGCCGCGCTCGAATCGATTCGCACCCGCGTCACCGCCGAATCCAAAGGCAGCGTCAACGTTCACATCATCGGCTTCGCCAAAGTGATTGGCGACATCTCCGATGGCGCGCGCGGCGTGATTTTGCTCTTTGGTATTTCCATCATCGTCACCGGCCTACTCGTTTGGGACTACGCCGGCCGCTGGAAACTCGCGTTCGCTCCCGTCTTGTGCTCACTGGTTGCCGTCATCTGGCAACTCGGTGCTCTCACCGCTCTAGGTTACGGCGTCGACCCGTTTTCGATCCTCGTCCCGTTTCTGGTCTTCGCCATCGGGGTGAGCCACGGCGTCCAAAAAATCTGCACGTTCCGCAACGAGATTTTCGCCGGCCACGACGGCAAAACGGCGGCGCGCAACGCCTTCATCCAGCTCATCGCTCCGGGCATGGTCGCTCTCATCTGCGATATTATCGGCTTCATCACGATGATGGTCATTAAAATAACCACCATCCATGAGCTCGCCATCACCGCCAGCCTCGGCGTGGGCGTCATCATCATCACCAATTTCTTCCTCCTGCCGATTCTCCTGTCCTACCTGCACCTACCCGACAGTTACGCGCAGTGGGTCAAGGCACGCCGCCAACGCACCGATGCCCGCTGGGCCAGCCTCGGCCGTGCCCTCAAACCAGGCCCTTCGCTCGCGATCGTGTTTGTCTCTCTCGGCCTCGGGGTGTGGGCGTATTTCAAGGCTGAACACGTCCGTATCGGCGACACCAACGCTGGGGTCCCAGAGCTTCGTCAAGATTCTCGTTACAACTCTGACAGCCGTCTTATCACTGAAAAATTTAGCATCGGTGTCGACGTACTCTCAGTGATCGTCGAGACGATACCCAATGGCTGCGTCGATCACGAAGTCGTCACGCTCATGGATCAATTCGAGGGCCACATCCGCGCCATCCCTGGTGTCCAATCCGTGGTCAGCCTCACCAGTGCGGCCAAGACCATCAACGCCGGCTTTAATGAAGGTTCCCTCAAATGGCGCGTGCTCTCGCGCCAACCGCAGGCGCTCGCGCAATCCGTTTCCCCGATTGAAACAGCGACCGGACTGCTCAACGCCGACGCCAGCGTGATGCCGATTTTGATTTTTCTTGCCGACCACAAGGCCGAGACACTCCGCGCGGTCACCGCCGCCACCGAGGCCTTCGCCACCGCCCATCCTTCGCCCAAGGCTAAATTCCTTCTCGCTAGTGGCAACGCCGGCGTAATGGCCGCGACCAACGAAGTCGTCGCTGCCGCCCAAACTCCTATCTTGCTTTGGGTATTTGGCGCCGTGATCGCGTTGTGCATGATCACGTTTCGCTCGTTTGCCGCGACCTTGTGCATCGTCGTGCCGCTTGGAATAGTGAGTTTTCTGGCTTATGTGGTCATGGTTTACCTCGAGATTGGGCTAAAAACCTCCACATTGCCCGTCGTCGCCCTCGGGGTCGGCATCGGTGTGGATTATGGCATCTACCTTTTCGCGCGACTCGAAACCGCTTTAAAATGCGGCGCCAATTTCGAAGAGGCTATGATCACCGCCTACAAAGATACCGGCGCGGCGATCGTATTTACCGGACTAACCCTCGCGATTGGTGTCAGCCTGTGGATTTTTTCCGATCTTAAATTCCAAGCCGACATGGGCATTTTGCTGACGTTCATGTTTTTGGTAAACATGCTTGGCGCGATCATTTTATTGCCCGCGATGGCCCGCTGGTTTTGGCGCAACCACGGTGGCCAAGTAACGACCTCACCTCCATAAGTTTGGATCAAACCGTTTTCGCGCTAGTCAAAACCCACCGCTTAGGCCAATGCTGAGCGCCATGTCCGGCGTCCCAGAATCTTCGTCTAGCACTTCGTTTCTCACCGCTAGCCAACGTCGCGTGGTTGGTTTCGCACTCACCCTCGCAGCCGTTTGCGGTGCCCTCGCGCTCCTGATTGCTGGCGGCATCGCATTAGGACGCATGATTAGTTTTTTCGCTAGCGTGCTCTGGCCTTTAGCCGTCGCGGGTGTGCTCGCTCTGATGTTGCGCCCCATCGTGGATTTACTTGCCGCGCGTCTGCATTTACGGCGCATCACGGCCGTTGTGATGATTTATGGGACCGCGTTGTTGATCTGCAGCGGCGCGTTGTTACTGCTCCTGCCGCCATTAGTTGATCAAGTGCTCGATTTCATCGGCTACGTTCCCACGTTGGGCGAACAAGCCAGTCTCTACATCGAGTCGCATTATCCCGACTGGGTCACCTTTGCTCAACGTCAGCTCGCCAACCCTGTCGTCCGCCAACTCAGTGATGGTCTCGGCGTCGAAGCGCAGAATTTGATCAAGCAAACGCTTCCCTCCTTGCGTGCCGCTGCGGGCAGCCTGCTCGGCCTCGGTGCGCTCGCGACCCACGTCGCGATCATTCCCGTTTATCTCTTTTTCTTTCTACTCTCGGTCGGTGGTGATCCGACAAAAAACTTACCCGAGCATCTCTCGTTTTTAAAACCCGGCGTGCGCGATGACATGATTTTTCTCGTGCGCGAATTCATCGGAATCATCGCTTCTTTTTTTCGAGGACAAATCCTCATCGGTCTGATCATGGGGGCACTACTAGCGCTGGGATTTAGCCTCATCGGATTAAAGTTTGGCCTATTCATCGGGCTCTGCGTCGGTGTGCTCAACATCGTGCCTTACCTCGGCAGTATCATCGGCCTAGCTATCACCTTACCGCTCGCATTCCTCCAAACCGATGGCGGCTGGAAACTCGTCGGATTCGTGCTCGCCGTAAAGATGATCGTGCAGCTGTTTGAGGGATGGTTGCTCACACCCAAAATCATGGGAGCCCGCACCGGCCTGCATCCAGTCACGATCATTGTCGCAATTTTCTTTTGGGGTACGGCCTTCGATGGCGTACTGGGCATGTTGCTTGCGATTCCGCTTACCGCGTTTTTCGTCACCGCGTGGCGGCTGGTTAAACATAAATATTTTGCCGCCTGATTTACCTGTGGCTCGCATTCCAACGCCTCTTCCGGAATGTGCCCAGTGTGGTACCGAGATTCCACCTCGAGCGCTAGCGTGCCCTGAGTGCGGCGCTGACGAGCGCACTGGCTGGCGCGAAACCTCGATCTACGACGGTCTCGACTTACCCGAAGCTGACAGCGATCTATCGCCTGCCAAGCGTGGGAGTTCGAAGCGGATGGCCTGGTATTGGATCGTCACATTGGTGGCAGTGTTGTTATTCATTCTGCTTTCAGCGCTAGGCCTGCGTTGATTATCCGCCAGATTCATTAGCTCAGCGACGCCTTTCTTCTTTCGTTTCACCGGTCTGACCCTTTGCGTGGGACATGGCTTGGGAGATTCAGTTTCAACACGGCATTCACCTACCACAAATCGGCTGGTCCCTAGACGCGACCCGTCGAGCTGAGCGTGCCATCATTTCCCACGCACACTCCGATCATATGGCCCGCCATGCCGAGGTGATTTGCACCCGTGCAACCGCTCGGCTAATGCGCGCCCGACTGCCGAGCAAAAAACGCCAAGAACACATTTTGCCTTTTGGCCACACCGAGCAACTCACCCCCGAGTGCACCGTCACGCTCCATCCCGCCGGTCATATTTTCGGCTCCGCACAAATTTTCCTAGATCACTCTACGCACGGATCACTGCTTTACACCGGTGATTTCAAACTCCTACCGAGCCACGCCGCCGAAGCCTGCGCCACTCCGCGCGCCGATACGCTCATCATGGAGACCACCTTCGGACTGCCTCGCTATGTTTTTCCACCAACGAATGAAGTCGTCGCCAATCTCGTCGCGTTTTGCCGCGAAACCCTAGCCGCCGGCGCCACACCCGTGCTGCTGTGTTATAGTCTTGGTAAAAGCCAAGAAGTCTTGCGCGCCCTCACCGACTCTGGACTACCGATCATGCTTCAATCCGAGACCCACCGGCTCACTCGCATCTGCGCACAACTTGGGCTCGATTTCCCGCCGTATAGCGAATTCGATGCAGCCACTCACGCCGGCCACGTCATAATTTGCCCACCGCACGCGCCCGGTCTGCTTAAACGTATTGCCGCTCCCCGCACCGCCTCGATTACCGGTTGGGCTCTAGACTCTCGGCCGTTCCATGGGCAGCAACACGCCGCCGCCTTTCCGCTCTCCGACCACGCCGATTATCCCTCGCTCCTACGCTACGTAGAACTTGTCCAACCCAAACGAGTCTACACCCTTCATGGTTTCGCTAAACCCTTTGCCGCCACTCTTCGAGCCCTCGGCATCGCCGCTCAGCCCATCGGCACCGATTTCCAAACCGAACTCCCACTCGCATAAACACGGTTTATCTCCGCCGCATTGCTCGAAGTTCACATGACTCGCTTTTGGCTCACTCTTATTTGTTCCCAAGCATTCGCGTTCACCACGCTCGCGGCTCAACCCGCCCTCGGCCCAGGAGAAGCTCTCACCTATCGCGTAGGCTGGGGATTTTTTAGTAACGCTGGTGAAATTAAAATCTTTAGCGAGAGTCCTCCACCAGAGACTGCGCCCGAGCAACTACTCACCGTCACCACGACCGCCACGCGCGGGCTCGCGCGCGCTCTGTTCGCCTTTGATGCTAGAGCCGAAGCCTGGATCAACGCCCGCACTGGCCAACTCCAGTCGCACATCGAAACGACCACCACTTCGAATAAAAAAAACCGCAACCGCACCACTTTTGACTACGCCACTCGCACCGCATTCTATCGCGATGAATTCAACCCGTCCAAAAATCTCGATTTCCCTCTGTCCACAGGCGAACCCCTCGACCTCATCCTGAGCCTTATAAATACTCGCAGTTGGGACCTCAAACTCGGTGAAAACCGCGACGCCCTGGTCCTCTTTCAAGAGGAAGCCTATGAGCTCACGATCCACGCCGTGCGCTATGAGACACTCAAAACACCTCTAGGCACCTTCAAAACCCTAGTACTGGAGCCGCGCATGGAAAAAACTCCGCCTAAAGGCATGTTCAAACGGGGCACCGCCGTTCGCGTGTGGATCGCGCAAAACGACCCGCAGCGCCTGCCGGTCCAATTTGAAGTCGAATTCAAATTCGGCTCAGGTGTCGCCACGCTCATTTCCTACCAAGCGCCTTACACCCCGAACTCCGATGCAGCGGATCCTCGTCCTTAGAGGCGGTGCGCTCGGTGACTTCATCGTCACCCTCCCCGCACTCGCAGCGCTCCGCCACCAAGCGCCCGCCGCCCACATTGAGCTCGCCGGCAATGCTTCCGCCGCAGCGCTCGCGCTCACCCGAGGCCTCATCAACGCCGTACATTCCCAACACGAAGCCCGCTGGTCCTCGCTTTACGAAAGCGCCCCTCTGCCTGTTGATTTCGCCACCTGGCTCGCGAGCTTCGATGTCATTCTAAATTTCTGGCCCGACCTCGACGCCGACCTCGCCCACCACTTCCCGCTGCATTCTGCGCAGACATTTTTTACCGCCCCCGCCCAACCCACCTGCGCGCCCGCCGCCGCCCACTACTGCGCACTGCTCCGAGGTCTAGGCATCGCCACTACCACCTTTTTTTACTGTCTAGCCGGACGAAGCGCCTCACTTATAACTCGGCGCGTAGCGATCCATCCCGGTAGCGGCTCACCCAAAAAAAATTGGCCGCTGGAACGCTGGCTCGAACTGGCCACCTGGCTGCGCTCCGCCCACCATGCCGAGCTACTTATCATCACTGGCGAGGCTGAAAGCTCTGCTACATGCCTAGCCTTCGCCCCACTCGGCACCGCAGCGCACCAACTCCCGCTCGAAATTCTTATCCGCGAATTGTCTACCTGCCGTCTCTTCCTTGGTCACGACTCCGGAATTAGCCATCTCGCCGCCGCCTGCTCGATACCGAGTCTGCTTTTTTTTGGCCCCAGCGATCCTACGATCTGGGCGCCGCCTGCACCCCACGTTCAACCACTAAAGTCCAGTTCGAGCGTAGCGAGCATCTCCTTGGCGACCGCTCAAACCGCGATCAGCTCCCTACTGACGAACGTGTAGCCCAAGCAGCGTCAAGTGGGGGCAGCCAAAAACACTTAACTAGTGAGAGCGCGGTTTATTCTTTGATTATCTGCGGCGCGGCCTTTGAGTGCGCGCCTTTCCACGTTGAACGCCACCACCGCGCCCGCCTCCGCTACTCAAAAAAAGGACGATCTAGCCCGCAGCTTCCGCCTGTGCACGGCCGACGGCATAGTCGCCATGCCAATCGTTACGATGTCGCTGCCAGTAAATGTCTTCATAACCGCGCTGGTCACCAAAGCCTTCGTCCTACCTAAACCCGCGATCGGACTGCTCACGGCGATGCCGTTCATCGCTAATTTTTTCCAGATTTTTGCGGCACCATTTATCGCTCGTTGGCGCCCGCCCAAGACCGTCACCGTTACCGCCGCCTGGATTCATCTCGCCCTATGGATTGTACTAGGGGTTGCTTTGCCTTGGATACCGCGTACCGACGCTGCCGTCGCCGCGCGTTGGCTCATCCTCTGGTTTTTCATCTCCAGTTGCTTCGCTGCCGTCGCAGGCGTGTCATGGAATTCCTGGGTTCAAGAATGGGTCCCCGCCCGGCTGCGCGGAAAATACTTCTCGCGCCGCAACGCTTACCTCCAGTTTTCAACGCTGGCCTTTTTGTTTTTCGCGGGCTGGACGCTCGCGCATTGGGACTATGCGATCGCCGCTTTTCAGTTGGTAATCGGAGTTTCATGCTTCGTACGCATCTACTCGATTTATTGGCAATGGATCGCGCCTACGCGTAGTCTACCAAAAGCGATCGCGCCCGTACTATCCTTGCGCGAACAATTTCAGGTACTCCAAAGCAGCCGTTCGTTTTTGCTCTTCGTCATATTCGGTTCCGTGTGGTCGTTCGCGGCGAATTGTTTCGGTCCGTTTTATCACGTGTTTATGTTTGAGCAGCTCAACTTTTCAGCGTTCGACGTCGGCATTTTATCCACGTTTACGGCACTCGGCGGAGCACTCGCGCTTCCCGCGTGGGGGCGCCTGCTTGATCGTTTCGGCAACAAGCCCGTCATGACGTTTGCCCTCATCACCTGGCAGCTCCAAAACTTCCTGTGGTGTTTCATCACGCCCGCCAATCGTGAATTACTTTACGGCATGTGGGTCTTCGGTGGGCTCACTAGCGCGTGTTTCATTTTAGGGCAATTTACGCTCCTTTTGCGCTTACTTCCCGTAGAAGCGAAGAACCTCGCGATCGGTTTCAATCTCGCGATCACCTCGCTCGTGGCTGCCGTCGCGCCGATCATTGGTGGTGGCGTCTTACAATGGGCCCTCGCGCGATGGAGCGACGACCTCGCGGTTTACCACGTTTGTTTTTTACTCCAACCGCTCCTCTCTCTCGTCGCCGCGGGTATATTGCTGCGCGTTCACGAGCCTGCGGCGGGGTCGCTCACGATGGTCTTCGGCGCAATGCGCAACATCCGCACCCTTGGTGGCGTCCTCGGCTTGGATTTTTTGATCAACTACGTCTTTTACCGCGCACCCAACAAACGCCGCTAGTAGCTTTTCTACAGCGCAGTCCCAAGCTAATCGCTGCAATGAACAAGGAGCCCGAACCCCAACATCAAACTCTATCCGAGGTAGCGGAAGAACGGCTGGCGCGCGCCTAAGACTGTTAAAGGGACAGGTAAAAAATAAAAATCCGCCAGCGAACTACCGTTGCTCTGCCACCAAAACCGCAACTTACCGTTGCGTTTTTTGTTTCCCTCACGCGCGCAGCGCCAAGGCTGCTATCACGCCCGCCGCCCGCATGACCGACTCGCCCCTGCCGCTATATACCCTCACGGGCAACCTCCTCGCCGAGCGAACCCTCACGTTACCCACTTGGAGCGCCGGCCGCACTCAACGCGCCACCGCCGAAACCTTCCAAGTCGGAGGCAAGGGCATCAACGTCGCCAAAATGCTCACGCGCCTCGGCGCGCCCAACACCGCCCTCGGCTTCGCCGGCGGCGCCACCGGCGACGAATGCCTCGCGTGGCTCCGTCGCTCCGGCCTCGCATTCCACACCTTTCCTTCGACCACACCCACCCGCACGGGCACCGTCATCCGCGCCTCCGGCCAACCCGAGACGACCTTTCTCGGCCCCGACGCCGCTCCCGACGCCGCCGCGCTCCGCGCCTGCGCGGATTTTCTCGATGCTCAACCCGCCGGCCTCACCCTAGCCCTTTGCGGTAGTTTCCCGGGCTGGACTCTCCCCGACTTCGATGTGCTCCGCGCCACCCTAACCCGCTGGATCGCGCGTGGAACCCTCGTAGCCGATACTTATGGCCCGCCGCTCGCGTGGCTTATAGCGCGTCCTGTAGCGCTCGTTAAAATTAACGCTGACGAACTTCGCGCCCACGCCCCCGATCTCGCCCATCTACCCGCTCACGCCGCCGCGCAACGCTGGATCGTCACCGACGGCCCCCGCCCCATCCAGCTCCGCGATCAGTCCGGACCTCTTCTAGAAATTACTCCGCCTCAGATCGAAGAAATTTCCGCCACCGGCTCAGGGGATGTCTTTCTTGCATGTGTGCTACACGCCTGGTGCAACCGAGGATACGACCTTTCCACAGCCGTAAAATTCGCTCTGCCGTACGCCGTCGCCAACGCGGCGCACCCTGGAATTGCCGAATTTCCCGAACCTACTCCGATCACTTCCCATAATTTCACCAAATAAAGCCTTGCTTTCACGCTTCAAAAACCGCTTTTTCAGCGGTTTTATTTATGAAAGCCACTATCAAGACCCAAGGCCAGCAGTTCACTGTCACCGAGGGCGACGTTCTCATCGTCAATCGCTACCCCA
>CANHAH010000011.1 GCA_947458705.1 Opitutia bacterium
AGTGGCTGCGTACGTTTGTGCTCAGTGGGTTTCCGTGGCTGCCGCTCGCCGCGAGCCAATGGGAACGCGTGAGCGTCCTGCAGCTCGCGGCTTACACGGGGCAGGGCGGGGTGGCATTCGTACTCGTGGCCATGAACCTCGGTTTCGCGGCGTACACGCACCGGTTGTTTTGCGAGGGCGTCTCGGGCCTTAATAAACGTAGTCAGGAATTTTTTCTCGCGGTATTTTTGCTCTTTGTAGCGTTGAGCGTGCACGTGCAGGAAACTTTTAATCGCGCGCCGTATTACACGACTCTAGGGCGAGTGGCTTTCGTGCAGCCTTACGTGTCGCAAGATGTGAAATGGGATCCGACTAAGGCCCCGGGAATCATCGCGACACTCGAAAAAACCACCCTCGCTGCAGCGGCGACCAAGCCCGATCTAATCCTCTGGCCCGAGGCAGTGACGCCCTGGGCCGTGCGCGGTGATTCCAACGTGCGCGACTTCACGGAGTCTCTGGTGAAGCGCGCTGGTTCTTCTCTGTTGCTGGGCTCCATCGCGATCGAGGATCTAGGCCGGCCCGAGGAGCGTTGGCTCAATGGTGCATTTCTGGTGACCCCTGATGCGGGTCTAGAGTCGAACTACTACGCGAAACGCAAACTCGTCCCGTTCGGTGAATTTGTGCCATTTCGTCCGGTCTTGGGGTGGCTCAAGAAATTTGTGCCGATCGGTGATGATTTTGCGCGCGGCACGGAGGCCTCTTCTTTGCTGTTGCCCATGCGCGGTGAGTCAGTGGCCTTTGGTGCGTTGATTTGCTATGAGGATATCTTTCCCTCGCTGGCGCGGGCGAGCGTACTTTCCGGCGCCGATGTACTGACGGTTATTACCAATAATGGCTGGTTCGGCGAAGGCGGCGCCACCTATCAACACGCGGCGCATTCGGTTTTGCGCGCGGTGGAAAATCGCCGCCCGGTACTGCGTTGTGGCAATGGGGGTTGGAGTGGTTGGATTGATGAATTTGGTAACGTGCGTTTCACGATGCGTGAGGATAACGGTAATATTTATTTCCGGGGCGCCCAAGTTACTACAATTGCACGCGACTCACGCTGGATCGGGCGCACAAGTTTTTATACCAAACACGGAGATTGGTTTGTGTTGATGAGTTTGGCGTTGGCGTCGTCGGCTTATTTTTTGCTTTCAAATCACGCTTCAGCGCGATTGAGGCGCTGATTTTATTGACTGTCCGTTCGGCCGCGCTTTGCGTCGCCGGTTAGGATTTCTGCCCTTGTATATGCCTCCGTTACTTAACCCGGCGGATGGCTAGTCCCTGTATACCCTATGCAACGTTACTCCATCTCCGTGTCTCGTCTTAACGTGACCACGCTTCCAGCCTTAGCGTGTCTACTCGCTGGTCTCGTCGTTACCGTTTACGCCCAATCCACTGCCGAAACTTCTGAGATCGCCGCACGCAATGCCGCCGCGAAAGCCGCTGCCGCAAAAACCCCCGATCTTTCGAAAGACGGTGCTGTGGTGCTCACGCCGTTTCAGGTCAATTCGTCGAAGGATTCAGGTTATTTCGCGGAAAACACCCTCGCCGGCTCGCGCCTCAATACCAATTTGGCCGATCTCGCCGCTTCGATCACAGTTGTGACTAAGCAGCAGATGGACGACACCGCAGCTTTGGACATCAACGACGTGTTCAAATACGAAGCCAGCACTGAAGGCTCAAGCTCCTATACACCCTCGATCACCGATCGCGGTACGGCCAAGGACTCCATCGCTGGTTACAGCTTTGGCAACAATGGCGACTCCTCCACCAACGCCCAAGCTAATCGCGTCCGCGGCCTGGCAGCTCCTGATGCGGCCATTAATAATTTCCCGACGAATAATCGCATACCTTTTGACTCCTACAACACCCAGTCGGTTGAAATCACTCGCGGACCGAACTCCCTTCTTTTCGGTCTCGGTACGCCTGCGGGTATCGTGAATCAGACCTCCGCCCAAGCGGTCCTGAATCGAAACACCAACCAGGTCGTGATGCGCACGGATCACTACGGCTCCTTCCGCACGTCGCTCACGATGAACCGCTCGTTGCTCAAGGACAAACTCGCCGTCTACGGCGCGTTTCTTTATAACAACCAACAATTTCAGCGTAAACCCTCACGCGATTTGACCCGTCGCCAATACGGCGCGCTCACCTACAAACCTTTCAGTAAAACTATTATCCGCGGCTTTGCCGAAAATTATCAGAACAACGCCAACCGCCCCAACTCACTCACACCGCGTGATTTTGTCACCCCGTGGTTTACCGCCGGGCGTCCGGTTTACGATCCGACCACCCGTATGATCACCGTTCTCGACACAAACCGTGTCGTCGGCCCTTACGTCTCCAATATTAACTCCCCCGGTTACAATGCTGCAGTGAACACCATCCTCGGTGCCGGCGCCCCGAGCACCATCACCTCGCCGCAATTTGTCCCCGGTATTCAGTTCGATGACACCTCCCGCCCATTGCGCCTGATCGACGGTGGCCAGTCCATCGCCTACTTCCAGCGCAACCCTGTCCTCTACGCGCCCGCTCAGACCAATCCCGCGACCGCGACCCCCACGCCTGCTTCCTTAGGCTGGGTCACGGGCGACTCCCGCTACTTGATGCTCGATCGTCAGTGGTCCTCCTCGGTCAATTTACCTATCCCCACCGCCCTCATTAACGGCAAAACCTACACCTACGGTAGCTACCAAATCCCGGGCGTCACCAACAAGTCTATCTACGACTGGACTAAATACAATCACCTCCAGACCAACTTCGCCAAAGTCCGCGCCTCCAATTATAACTTGGAGCTCGAGCAACAAATTCTCCCCGATCTTTTCTTCAGCGCCGGCTGGCTGCGACAAGACGTCGAGAGCGTGGAAAACTACACGATGAATCAGCTGACCGGTGCCACGATCCAGGTCGATACGAATCAAAAACTCGTCGACGGCACCCCGAATCGTTATTTCGGCCTCCCGTTCGTCTCTGAAGGCGTGGGTGGCGGTATCGACACGTTCTATACGCCTCAGACCGATGACAACTACCGAGCCATGCTCGCCTACGACTTGGACATGACTAAGCGTAACGGCCTGCTCAAGTGGCTGGGCCGCCATCGTCTGCTCGGCCTTTGGTCGCAGCAAAACGTCGATCGTGCTGTTGAGCGTTGGCGTAACGGCTTTGTCGGCGGCGATGCCGACGGCACCCTGCGCTACGTGCCCAACCTCACCATCCCCGGACGTGACTACGCTTTGGCTTCCACGCTCATGCGTAAATACTACATGGCCAGCCCCGGCGGCGCCCAGGGTGTCTCTACGCACTCAGCCGGTTTCTACGGTAATCAGGGCTGGAACGCTCCAGCGACCTCTCAAATCCAAGTTTACAACTATAACACTGGCCAATTCCAGAACGACACGGTCGTCGAACAATCCACCTTCTCGAGCGCTGGCAGTTTCCGCACCCGCCGCGAGGTTAAGAGCTGGACGCTCGCCGCCCAAAGCTACCTTTGGGAAGACCGCCTGATCGCCACCTTCGGTTTCCGCCATGACGATTACCGAGCCCGCATCACCTCGCCCGGCGCTCTGACCGATGTCAAAGGCAAGGTCACAGAAGTCGCCCTCACCAACGCCCAACTCTTCAACAACGGTGTGTCTGGTATCATCAATCATGATCTCGTCATGAGCCGCTGGGGCCGCTGGGACGCACTCGAAGGTGACACTAAAACCGTCGGCGCCGCATTCCGGCCGCTCAAAAACCAGGGCTTTATCCGTCGTATGGTCGGAGAAGACACGCTCGCCTCCGAGTTTCTCCAAGGCCTGACCTTCTATTATAATAAATCCGACAACTTCAACCCGCCTGCCACCTATCAGACGGACTATTTCTTCAAGCCCCTCCCGAAGCCCACGGGCTCCGGCCAAGACGGCGGTATCGGTTTTAACCTCTTCCGCAATAAACTCGTTGTCCGTTTGAATTGGTACGAAAACCAAAGCCAGAACGAACGCACCGGCGCCGCCGGTACGCTACTTACTCGTCTGGCTTACTCGGATACGACCACCGGTCTCGCCTGGGCCAGTGCTGTGCAACGTATTCGCAACGGCGTCGCTGCCGGCCGCTCAATCAATGACATCATCGCGGTCTCCAACTGGAACTCTGACACCGTCAATCCCGTCAACGATCCGGCTAACCAACAAAAAATCTATGATCTGATCAAACTGCCGCTCAACTATTACAGCGGCCTTAGTTCCGGCGCCACGCAGGAAAGCAAAGCCAAGGGCATCGAACTGCAACTTACCTACAATCCCCTGCCGAACTGGACGATGAAAGTCACCGGCAGCAAACAACAGAGTACCTACACCAATATCGCTCCCCAATATGATGCCTGGCTCGCTGAGCGTCTACCCAAGTGGACGACGAATGCGGCTTCCGATATTCCCGACTTCATCGATCCCACTACCAGTCGCCGCTGGTCGCTTAAAAATTTCTGGACCGGCTACGGCTACTCCAGCGTAGCACAGATTGAAAACACGGACGGTAACACCAGCGCCCAAGCTTACTTCAATAACGTCGTCGCATCGCAGGTTGCCCTCGCCAAGGCGCTTGAAGGCGCGCGTTCGCCCCTCGAGCGCCAGTATCACGGCTCGTTCCTTACCAACTACAACTTCACGGGAGGAAAGCTTAAAGGTTTCGCCGTCGGTGGCAGCGAGCGCTGGGAATCCCGCGCCGCGATCGGCTTCTACGGTAAAGTTGGTGACCCTATTAACTCACCTACGGTCATCAACCTTAACGATGTGAATCGCCCCGTTTACGACTCAGGCAACTACTTTACCGATCTCTGGGTTTCTTACTCCCGAAAAGTTTTCAACAACAAGATCGGTTGGAAACTTCAGCTCAATGTAAACAACGCCACCGAGAACGGACGTCTTATGCCGACCCAGGTTAATTTCGACGGCACGCCCTGGGCCTTCCGTATTATCGACTCGCGTCAATTCATTCTCACCTCGACGTTCAATTTCTAATCGCGATCTAATTTTCGTTTACCCCTCAGCTCCCTCGTAATTGAGGGAGCTTTTTTTGACCTGTCGGGCCGCGCCTGAATCCGTCACAATCATTTTTGCCTCATGGTTCCGGTCTCTCTTCGCACTTCTTCGCTCGTCGCATGGTTAACACGCTTTGCGCCACTTATCATCGTGCTCGCGATCGCCTTTGTTTACTCCCGCAGCCTCCACGCGCCATTTCTCTTCGACGACATCGACGCTGTGCAACGCAACCCTACGATTCGCCGACTTCATGATTGGGCTATCATAAATCCGCCTGCTGACGGTAGCACTACGACAGGCCGCCCTTTGGTGAATTTATCCTTCGCGCTCAACTACGCTCTAAGCGGTGAAGCCGTTTGGAGTTATCACGCACTCAACGTCGCAATCCACGCGCTTGCTGCTCTCGCGCTCCTCGGCCTGTTGCGACGCACTCTCGTAGCGATGGATTTTTCAGGCTCCACATTTCTATCCTCGTTAGCCGCGCTGATCACGCTCGTCTGGGCTTTGCACCCGCTACAGACGGAAACTGTTATCTGCATCGCGCAGCGCACTGAGGCATTATGCGGTTTGTTTTATTTACTCACGCTCTATGGGTTTGCGCGCGCCTGCGCCGATCCAAATCAAGATTCGCGTCTGTGGTTGGCGATTTCCGTTGCGGCCTGCCTCTTCGGCATGGCGACCAAAGAAGTCATGGTGACCGCGCCTCTCGTGGTCTTACTTTACGATCGCACGTTTTTCGCGCGTAGCTTTTCGGCTGCCTGGTGCCGGCATCGTAGTTTCTATCTCACACTCGCGGTCACCTGGTTTTTATTGGTTTATCTTGTTCTGAAAAACAGCGGTTCCCGCGGCGTCGCCGCCGGTTTCGGGCTGGGGGTCACACCTTGGAGCTATCTGCTGAAACAGGCCGAAGCCATCGTGCTTTATCTAAAGCTCTCAGTCTGGCCGCATCCGCTTATACTCGACTACGGTACGGCGGTGCCGAGCTCGCTCGCTGAAGTTGCCTGGCAAGGCACCGCGGTGCTCGCATTGCTCGCAGGCACGATCTGGGCACTCGTGCGCCGGCCGGTGCTTGGTTTCGTCGGTGCGTGTTTTTTTCTTATCCTCGCTCCCAGCTCGAGCTTTATCCCGCTGGTCACGCAAACGGTCGCTGAGCACCGTATGTACCTCCCACTCGCGGCGGTTGTCGCTGGGGTAGGGATCGAACTTGGTCATCGGTTTGGCCCGCGGATCCTCTGGTTTTTGGCTGCGATTATACCGATATTTTCCGGTGTAACGATTGCGCGCGTATTCGATTATCGCGATGCTATCTCGATCTGGAGCGCGACCACTACACACGCTCCGTCTCAGGCGCGCGCGTGGACTCATCTTGGTGCCGCTCTCGTTGCGGCCAACCAACCCGCCGCAGCGCTCGCTCCGTTGGATCGCGCGCTTGGCTTAAACCCGGTCGATCACACCGCCCGACGTAACCGGGCCCTCGCGTTGCTCGCGCTTGGTCGCGCCGATGAGGCTGCTGTGATCTTCGCGTCGTTGCCTGCTCGTGAAGGGGGCGAGGCCGCCGAGTATTTTGCGCTCGGTAACGCCTTCGCGCGCGAAAGTAAATTCCCTGAGGCCGTCGCCGCTTACACGCGCACCATTACACTGGACCCTGCTCACGTCGCAGCCCGCGCTAATCTCGGCAATGCACTTCTCGTCTCCGGTCGCACCGGTGAAGCCATTGCCGCCTACGAAGCGGCCTTACGACTTAATCCTGGAGATCGCGGCTTGCGTGAAAATCTGGCTATTGCCCGCGAAACGGCCGCCGCGCGCCGCTGACGGTCCGTTTTAGGATCGGGAATGATCACCGGCTTTTCGCCTGACAACGTCGCGGCAGGCTCTGAGATTTCCCCCAATGTCTCCCCAACTTCTTCGTCGCGCCGTTGAGGCGCTTTCCACGTTCAAGATTGAGACGCCCTCCTGGGGCTTCGCCGATACGGGTACGCGCTTTGGAAAATTTTTCCAGGACGCCGCCGCGATCGACATGAACGACAAGCTCGCCGATGCTGGTCATGTGCACGCGCTCACGGGTTGCTGCCCGACGGTGGCCGCTCATGTGCTCTGGGATTTCAAGGCCGGCGAAGATCCGAAGGCTGTGGTCAAGCTCGCACGTAAACACGGCGTAAAGATCGGATCCATTAACCCGAACCTTTTCCAAGATCAGTGCTACAAATGGGGCGCATTTGCCAATAACGACGCTGCCATCCGAGCGCGGGCCGTAGCGCATTGCGTCGACTCGGCAAAGATCATGCAGGCTGTCGGCAGCGAGTACCTCTCCCTCTGGTTTGCTGAAGGCACGAGTTATCCCGGCCAAGATAATATTCGCGCCCGTAAGGCGTTCTTTGAGCAGAGTCTTAAAGAGCTTCATAAGAGTATAGGCCCGAAGCAGACGATGCTCGTTGAATATAAACCTTTTGAGCCCGCCTTCTACGCAACCGACATCGCGGACTGGGGGATGGCCTACATTCTTGCTAAAAAAGCCGGCCCGCGCGCCAAGGTGCTCGTCGACACCGGCCACCATTATGTCGCACAGAACATTGAGCAAATCGTAGCCTGGCTCCTGGATGAAGACATGCTCGGTGGTTTCCATTTTAATGACCGTCGCTATGCCGACGACGATCTTACACTCGGTTCTATCGACCCATATCAGGTATTCCGCATATTCCATGAAATTCACACCTTCGCCGCCGAACGCGGTCGCCAGCCCAAGATTGCCTACATGATCGACCAGTCGCATAACGAAAAACCCAAAATCGAAGCGACGATCCAAACCGTGGTCATGGCGCAAGAACTCTACGCCAAGGCTGCTCTCGTTGATCACCTCGCTCTCCGCCGCGCCCAAGCCTCCAACAACGTCGTCGACGCCGAGCTCGTTTTGAAAAAAGCTTTCTTCACCGACGTATCGCCCGCACTCGCCGCTTGGCGCAAGGCTAACAAGCTCCCCGTTGATCCACTCGCGGAACACCGTCGCACGGGCTACGCCCGCACAGCTGCGGTTGAACGCAAGCGCCGCCGCTCCGCCCTTGGTATCGGTCAAGCTGGCAGTTACGCCTGAATCTACGCGCCGGAGTTTTTTCGGTTTCCCTTTAGCCTGCCGAATGCCCTCAGGGTGCGGCGGGCATTGATTTTTCAGCTGGAAAATGCGTGCACTCGGTGCTCCTGGTGCCCTAGCTCGTGATTGTCTCTAACCCCTTTTACCAATGAGCACGCCCTCTTACCGCCTCACGCCTGAACAGCAAAAATTTTACGCCGACAACGGCTACCTTCTTGGCTTACCGCCCATTTTCTCGCGCGCAGAGATGGATCGTATCAACGCCGAGTTGCCCAACATCCTCGCTCTACTCGAGCCAGGTGAGACGTCGAAAGACATCCGCGAATGGCACGAGGCCAGCACCTACCTATACGAAATCGCCATGCATCCGCGGATCCTCGACCTCGTCGAAGGAATCCTTGGAAAAAATTTCTATATGTGGGCGAGCAGTTTTTTCATTAAGGAGCCCCACACGAATTCTACCGTGGGTTGGCATCAGGACGCGTATTATTGGCCGATGACGCCCCACAACTCTGTCACCGTCTGGCTCGCGTTCGACGATGTCGATGAAGTCAACGGAGGTATGAAGCTGCTCCCGGGCTCACATCGGGGGGGTATCATCAAGCACAAGAAATCACTCACAACTTCTTCCGTGCTCACGCTCGAACTCGCTGACGGTTCCGATTTCAGTGCCGACAATGCCATCCAGTTCCGCCTCAAGGCTGGTGAATGTTCGCTGCACGACGACCGTGCCATTCACGGCTCACCCGCTAATCCGAGCGACCGCCGCCGCGCGGGACTTACCGTCCGCTACTCGGGTACCAACGTCAAAAACGACCTCGCAGTGAACCCGAATTTCAAAACTTATCTCTGTCGCGGTGTAGACGAATTTCGCCATAATCCTGTTGGTGTGCCTCCTACCCAGCGTTACGGTCGCCCGAGTTTCAAGGCTGTGAGCAACGAAGAAGCCGGCAAAGTTTAAGTCGTTTTTTTAGCGAGGCGCGCGCCTTGCTCGCTGTACTCCGATCAGAAACCGGGAAACGGTTTCGCCCGTTGGCAGAGCTGAAGCGGGATGCCCCACGGGTCGCGCAACATGATGAGCATGGAGCCATCGGGCTGCGGTTCTTCGATAAAGAGCTTCGCGCCAGCGGCTTCGAGACGAGCGCGGTCAGCGCGCGCGTCGGTCGTGTAGAGCGCGAAATGAAAACACAGCGGATGTGCGGCGGCGTAATCGGGAATCGAGGCGCTGGGGTTGTGGTAAATTTCAACGGTCACTCGGCCTGTGTCGTCAGCCAGAAAGTGCGTAAACGGCGCGTCTTCGCGACGGCGCGCGATTTGAAAGCCTGCGTGGCTGACGTACCAAGCGGCCATGGCCCGAGGATCGGTGACGTTAAGGGCAAAGTGTTCGAATTTCATGAAATAAAAAACGCGTTGCGGGGTGGAATCAGTTGAGGCGCCAGATCGCGAAATTGAGCCACGTGGCGAAAGTAACCCAGACTAGGTACGGCGCCCAGAGCAGCGCAGCCACGCGGTCTAGGCGAATTAGACGTAATTGCAGGGCGAAGAGCAGGACCCAAAATATGACGATTTCTACGAGTGCGGCGCCGGGGTTGTGCGCACCAAAGAACAGTAGCGACCAGACTGCGTTTAGAAAAAGTTGAGCGAACCAGAGCACGATGGTGGAACTCGCGCCCGACTCAGTACGTCGCAACCAGACGCGCCACACGGCGATCGCCATAAATAAATAGAGCATCGACCACACGGGTGCGAAGACCCAGTTCGGTGGATTCCACGACGGTTTTGCAATCGTCGGGTACCACGTGGTGACACTGGCCGCCGTTGTCAGCGCACCGATGGCGGAAGCGGCGAAGGCAACGACGATGAATAGAGTGAGAGC
Organism: Opitutia bacterium; assembly: GCA_947458705.1. Lineage (GTDB taxonomy): Bacteria > Verrucomicrobiota > Verrucomicrobiia > Opitutales > Opitutaceae > Tous-C4FEB. Next base: position 10,004 of record CANHAH010000011.1, read on the forward strand.
GAGCCAGCGATTCACAGCGCTAGCGAAACGAGGCCGACGAAACTTGCAATCCTCGCCCGCAACTTAGACGGACACGGTGAAGACCTCGCGCAAGATTTTCACGGCAACCGCGAGCTCCTCCGCGGTGGCGGTGAGTGGCGGGAGCAGACGAATGACGTTACCGCCCGCCATGGGTGCGAGTAGGCCGTGTTCGCGGAGTGCGGCGACGGTGGGCGCGGGATCTGAGGTCAGTTGGAGTCCGACGAGATAGCCTTGGCCGCGGAAGGCGGTGAGACGTGTCGGGAAATCAGCGACGAGTTGGCGGAGCGCTGCGTGCCACGGTTCGCTCCGCGTGCGCACCGTGGTGAGGAGCTCCTCAGACTCGATGACATCAAGTACGGCGAGCGCGGCGGCGCAGGCCAGAGGCGTGCCGCCGAAGGTAGTACCGTGGTTACCAGGTTTAAACAGCTCTGCGTGGCGATCGCGGACCCAAATCGCTCCGATGGGGAAACCGCCGCCAAGGCCCTTGGCCATGCCAATAGCATCGGGTGTGACGCCCGCATGCTCAAAGGCGAAGAAATGTCCGGTGCGGCCAATGCCGCTTTGCACCTCGTCGAGAAGAAGTAGGAGATTGTGCTGGTCGCAGAGCACACGCAGGCCGCGGAGGAATTCGGGTGTGCAGACATTAATACCGCCCTCGCCTTGAATCGTTTCGACAAAAATAGCGGCGGTTTGGTCATCGATGAGAGCGGCAAAGGATTCGAGATTGTTGAGTTCGCCGAACACAAAACCGGGGACCAGTGGACGAAATCCTTTTTGAATTTTTTCCTGCGGAGTGGCGCTCATGCCACCGTAGGTGCGGCCGTGGAAGGCGCTTTTAGCGCAGATGATTTTTGGGCATTTGCCCTCTTCGCCGCTTTTGGCGATACCGTGGAGCCGCGCGAGTTTAATCAGGGCTTCGTTGGACTCTGCACCGCTGTTACAGAAAAAAACGCGGCCAGGGCCGGCGTAGCCCACGAGGCGTTGCGCGAGTTGGCCCTGATTAGGATGACGAAACAAATTGCTGACGTGGATAAGGGTGCTGGCTTGCGCTTGCACAGCGGCGACCCAGCGCGGGTGGCAATGACCGAGCGCGTTAACAGCGATACCAGTTGTGAAATCCAAGTAGCGGCGACCGGCATCGTCCCAGACGTAGGCGCCCTCGCCGCGAACTAAGTTCACGGAGGGACGGCCGTAGTTTTTCATCACATACTCGTCATAAAGAGCGGTGGTGTCGGCGGACGAAACTGAGGCAGAAGAATTCATGGCGGCGGGATGAACAAAGACAGGTCGGGCGTCGCGGGCAAGTGTGCGCGTGGCCAAGGCGTGTAAAAAAAGCGCGGCTCAGTCGAAGCTTTGGCGGGAGTTGGTGCGCAGGAACTCGGCGATGGCAGCTGTGAACACCTCGCCGAATTCTTCGCGTTTCTTTTCGCCGATACCTGGAATGCCTTCGAGCGCGGCGAGAGTTTGCGGGTATTCGCGGGCGAGGGCACGAAGCGTATTGTCACCAAAAACAATGTAGGCTGGGACCTTGCGCTCGTCGGCAAGTTTTTTGCGGAGCGAACGGAGACGTTCGAACAGAATTTCGTCACAAGCGATGTCGCCCTCGCGGCGGGTGGTGACACGGCGGGATTTGGGCGTGTCGATAGGTTTGGTGAGCGTAATGGGTGTGCGGACGCGGAGAATGTCGCGTCCGGATTCGGTGAGCTCAATCGTGGCGTATTCGCCTGAGCCAATGCCGAGGTAGCCAAGACGCAGGAGTTCACGGCCGATGCTGCCCCACTGGGAGCGAGTAAGCTCATGGCCGATACCGTAGGTCGTGAGTCGATCGTGGCCCCAGCGTGTAATTTTTTCTGTCTTCGCTCCGGTGAGGACCTCGATGATGTGGTTCATGCCGGTGCCGAAGCGGGAGTTTTGTTGGATGCGGTAGACGCAAGAGAGGAATTTCTGGGCAACGATAGTACCGTCGAAGCTCTCGCGTGGTTCGGAACAGTTGTCGCAGGCACCGCAATTATCGATTGGGAAGGTTTCTCCAAAATATTGGAGTAATTCGACCCGGCGGCAGCCCGCGCTCTCGGCATAGTGGACGATTTGGCGGAGTTGAGTCCGGGCAATGGCGCGTTCCTGTTCGCCGGTTATCTCGTCGAGAAAGTGGGTTTGCTTGGCGATGTCCCCGGCACTGAAAAGCAGCAAGCAGTCTCCCGGCAGACCGTCGCGACCAGCGCGGCCGGTTTCTTGGTAATAGCCCTCGATGTTTTTGGGCAGGTCATGGTGGATGACCCAGCGGACGTTGGGTTTATTAATGCCCATGCCGAAAGCGATTGTGGCACAGATTATTCGCGTGTCGTCGCGAAGAAACATTTCCTGATTGCGGGCGCGTTCCTCGGCGCCGAGGCCGGCGTGATATGGGCGCGCGAGGAAGCCTCGGCCTGCGAGTGAATCGGCAACGCGCTCTGCTGTGGCGCGGCTCGCGCAGTAGATGATGCCACTCTCATGTTCGCGCTTGCGGACGAAATCGATGATCTGTTTCGCGGGTTCGTCTTTGGGCACTACGCGGTAAGTAAGATTCGGGCGGTTGAAGCTCGCGACAAACGTCTGCGGGTCCCGTAGCTTCAGGTGCGTGATGATGTCTTCGCGTACGCGACCTGTAGCAGTGGCGGTGAGTGCCATCATGGGCACGTCCGGTAACCTTGTACGTAGTTTCGCAAGTTGGCGGTATTCGGGGCGGAAGTCGTGGCCCCACTCCGAGACGCAGTGAGCTTCGTCGATGGCAATCGCGGTGACGTTCCATGCTTTGAGATTTTCGACCCAGCCCTCGAGCATGAGCCGCTCCGGGGCGACGTAGAGCAGCTTGTATTCGCCGCGGTGCAGTCCGCGAAGACGCGCGCGCGCTTCCTCGGCACCGAGCGTAGAATTAAGAAATGTGGCGGCGACGCCGCTGGCTTGGAGGGCGTCGACTTGGTCCTTCATCAACGCTATGAGCGGCGAGACGACGACGGTCAGACCTGGACGCGCAAGCGCGGGCAATTGAAAACAGAGGGATTTTCCGCCGCCGGTGGGCAGAAGCGCAAAAACATCTTCGCCGACGAGGTTGGCCTCGATAATTTCACGCTGCAGCGGACGGAATGTGGAGTAACCGAATGTGGACTTGAGAAGCTGCGGGAGGGTGGGCACGGCGTGAATCAATAGGAGCGGCAAGCGTAAGAGGCTTCGGCCCGCCAAGCGCAAGGGGCAATCACGTAGCTTCGTTGAAGGGCGGGTGCGCGGCGCGGCGCGCTATTATTTTCGCATGGGCCCAACGGGAACGGGCGAGGGCGCGGTGGACGGCGCAGCGAGGTTACGCAAAAAATTGGTTGGGCCCATGACGAAGCTCCACGCTGGATTTTCCAAGCTGCCGTTGAGTTTAACTTCGAAGACGTTTGATAAAGGCGTGAGGACCGCGCCGACGATACTTTTCAGAAATAGACTGCTTTCTTGAAACGGATAGATCTTGGCTTTGAAATCAAGAGTCCGGGCGTCGAGCGCGTAACTGCCGCTGCCGACGATGGCTGAGTTGGAGCCGGTGAGGCCGACGTCAGAAAATTCGAGTAACGGGCCATTAATTTTGAAGTTGGCGCGGGCGGCGTTGAAGCGGAGCGAGGTGAAGCTAAACAGCTCGGAGAGTAGGCCGAGCAATTTGACTTCGCCAAGCGAGGCGCCGTCCAGGGTGGCGCTGCCCTCGCCGTGGTAACCATTGGGATCATCGTAGGCGCCCTCGGCCGAGGCTGCAACAGAGATGCGGACGTTGGATTTTTCGGCGAGAAAACGATTGGGCGCAGGTGGTAGCGTATTTTTGCGGCGAGCGGCGTAAGTTTCGAGAACACTGATGGCGCGGCCAAGGCTGGCGTCCTTGAGCGCATAATCGAAACCTACGCGGCGTTGGGCGCCGATGCCGGAGACTTTGGCGCGACCGGTGGCGGTTCCGCCCGCAAAGTCGAGGTCGAGGCGGTCGAGGGTGAGCGTGTCGTCGCGCAAGGTGCCGTTGAAAGCGAGGCGTTCCACAGGAAAATCATGGAAGCGAAACTCGGTGTTCGTTTCGAGGTTGAGGTCGATTGATTGGTGAGCGCCGACGCTAGAGGTGGCGCTGTCGATGCGGCCAGAAATTCGGAGAGTGGGTGGTGAGGTAAAGGTGAAGGGCGCGAGAATGTCGCTCGCGGTGGCGCCGAAAATTTTTTCGGTTAGGCTTAGATCGATGGCCTGGGTAGTGAAGGCAAAATCAAATCGGTGCCAATTTAAAGTACGGGGATCGAGGGCGCGGGTGAATGTGCCTCGAAGGGATCCGGGGCCTTCGGTGGCATTGAGTTCGAGGGCTTCGATAAAGTGCGGCCGAATGAAGAGACGGGCTCGGGCGTAGTCAAAGTGGGCGCCTCGTAGCACCGTGGAGTCGGCTTGGGCGGCGACGAAGACACTCGATTCGCCGCCGGTATTGCGGCCCCAACGGCCAGCGACTTCGACGCTGGCGGGTGGTGGCGCAGAGGGGAATTCGAAGGTTTTAAAAAAGTCAGGCCACCATGAACTAAACCAGCCGGAGATGTCGATCGGGCGGAGTTGTCCGGCAAGCAGGAAGCGGTAGCGGTGGTTTGAGGGATCGTGTTCGTAGGAGCCGCGCGCGTAATTTTCGCCAATTCGACCGAAGGCTTCAGGGGCGTACCAGCGGGTGGGTGTCAGCTCGAGCACCGTGTGCGCGTCGCTGATGGTTACGTGGTAGGCGTTGATAATTGGGATCGCGAGGCGGGCGTTGAGCTTTTCCCATTTCCAGCCGGGGCCAAATCGGGCACGGGCATCACTGATGGTGACCGGTTTGGGGAAATCGATCCATGTTGTGACTCGTTGTCCGATGCGCTCGCTGATGAGATTGAGTAGGCGGTCGTCAATGCGGGCGTTGAAATCAACCTCAGCGGACTGGACATTAAGATCAACCTCGGCGCGGGCGGCGAGGGGGAGGCCGGCCACGCGGGCGTTGAGCTCGGCGAAGATGCGCGGGAGAGGTTGCGGGACTAGGCGCAGGGAAGGCGCATGCAAGGTGACGCCAGCGGAGGTGATTTCAGCGGCGGAAAGTTCGAGATCGATGGGGCTGGCGGTGAAGGTGTCCAGTTTCAACCGAGCGCGGATGAGGGCTTGCAAGCGCGAGGCGTTGGTCTGGTTGGCGGGGGCAGTCAGATCCTCAGCAGTCAGGTGGAGAAGAGCGGTGATCGGTTGCGCGGCGCTTAGGGGCAAGCGCGTGGTGGCGGTAATGGGGCCGATGGTGATTGCAGGCGACGTGAGACTCAGGCTCTGGGCATGGAGGGTGAAATCAGCGTGCGCCGGACCAGAGACGCTTGGGGTGAAGACGACTGCGAGCGTGGGGTGATCGAGTTGACTGAGTTGCGCGGCGATTGCGCCGAGTCCACGGGTGATAGCGGAAAAATTCTTGGCTAAGTAGGCGGGAATTGGGAGCGGGGCGTCATTATCATGGGCTTGGGGTGGGAGGGGGAGCGTGCCTTGAGCGCTGACCCGCAGGGCACCGAGTTCGAAGGTGAGGTGCGGGATAACGAGGGCTTTTGCTGTAGGAAAAAGCGTGGTGTCGAGATTGCGCACTAGTTCCTCGGAGCGGCCCGAAGGTGAGAGCATTGCGGGGAGTAGTAGGGTGAGTCCGGTGGCGTGAAGCTCGAGTTCTTCGGCGCGGCCGATGAGCAGAGCCCAGGGATCGAGTCGCACATAGATAGCGCGGGCGGTGAAGATCGGATCGGTGTAGGCAGGGAGGTGGCAGACGACGTTTTCGACGAGAAGCCGACCGGAAGGATCAAAGGTCGTGCGGCCGAAGCTGGTGCTTACACCTGAGGCGGCGAGGCGCGTCTCGATGGCGTGCAGGAGTGGCCGAGGGAGCTCAAGTTCGCTGCTGGTGAGGATGTGGATTTGAAAGCAGAGAGTGACCAGAAGCAGTAGCCAGAGCGACCAGCAACCTAGCGTGAGCAAGGCCTGTGCGCATAGGCGCGTAGCTTGCATGCAAGGCTGGAAGAAACGGTGCATCGAGAACGGAATGGACGGCGAGCGTGTGCGACTCAGTTGGTCAGCTTATTTTTTAAGGACCGCAGGAGCAGGCGCGGGGCCAGGATCAGCGCGATAGGTGAGCGACCAAAGCGCGTCGACGACGGGTTGTTCAAGTTCGAACACGGCGTTGAATTCTTGGGAGCCGGCGAGTTGTTGGGTGCCGCCGAAACGTTCGGAAAGGAGTAAGGTGGTGATAGGCGCGGGGGCACCGACGGCGGCGCCAGGGAGGGCGAGTGTGGCGTCGAGCCGGTAGCGCCAAGGGCGATCCTCGCCGAGCAGGAGGACTTTTTCGGTGAAACCGTCTTGCGGAAAATGTTTCGCCCGCAGGGTGCGTAATGTGGAGGCGAGGGTGGTGAGCGCAGGTGCCTGCGGGGCAGTCGCAGGAGGGCGGCCGGCCTCGTCGAGGGTGACCTCGAATAGGGATTGGTTGGTGGTCAGATCGGTGAGGCGGAGCGTGGTGAGACGGGCGCCGGAGGGGAGTTCACGCAAGAGGCGTTCGCGCCAGGCAGCGGCGGTCGTGGGGGTCTCGATGCGAAGAATGTCGGGGTTGACGGCGTAAATGAAGGCGGCGCCAAGAAGACGGGCATAGGCGAAGTTATCTCGTTGGCTAGCGAGGCCAAGTTGAAGGGTGAGAGCGTTGGAGGTGTTGGTGCCGGCGGCCGACGGGCTGGACAGCTTGCTTAGTGTGAGGGTGACTTCGCGTTCTGGTCGGGCGAAGCCCCAGTTTTCTAGGTCTGCGGCGGTGGGGGCGTCGCTGGTGAAATTTTGCGCGGCAAGTAGGTTAAGCTGTTCGAGGAGTCGCTGGACGGCGGCGCGATCGGCGGGGAGGGTCTGAGGGGCGGTGTCGCCGGCGTCGCGGCGGATGATTTGCCAAGGAGCGGCTTCGGCGGAATTGGCGGGGGCTTCCAGCCGTTGTAGGGTTAGGCTGGGTTGGCCAGGGGTATTGGGGGCGCGGAGGGTGATGGCGGTGACGGCAGCCGGATCGAAATCGAGAACGCGTTTTTCGCGGAGGCGTTCTTGGGCTTGGTCGAGGGTGTCCTTGAGCGATTGCGGACCAGTGGGCAGAGCGACGGTGAAGAGCGCCGTGCGGCCTTCAATCTGAGCATAGTAATCGGTCGTGGCGGCGACGGTTTTAGTGGCAGGTGTGGAGGCAATTGTGGTCGCGGATGCGGGGACGGGTGTACCCAGGAGAAGCGTTTCGCGGCGGTTGTTGCCCTCGATGGTGATCCTGTAGCTGGGAGCGGCGGAAGGTAGCGTAGCTGGCGGTGTGTCGGTGACGAAGCTCTTGGCCCGGAGGGCGCCGAGTTCGTTGAGGGCGCGTTCGGTGTCGTCTTTGCTGGCGCGGGCGACGATGGGCGTATCGAAGGTCCAGCGCGGTGAGGCGGGTTCGCGGTGAAGTGCGACACGTGTGGTGCTCTGGATGCGGAGCGTGCGCGCTTCGAACACGGGAATAGTGATGAGCGAATCGGCGCGGAGTTGGTCGATGGGTAGGGCGAGGCTGTCGGCGAGGGCGCGGCGCACAACATGGATGCGTTTGGCGTCAGGCGACAGGAGGTATAGGCGGTTTCCTATTTTGGTGGTATCGCCTAAAATCAGCTGGGTGGTGGTGGCGCCGGGGGTGTTACCGAAGGCCACGGTGACTTTAGGCTTTTCAAGATCGATGCCATAGTCGGCGAGGGATTGGCCGTTGGTTTTAAGGTCGGCGACAGCGAAGGAGGTTTCGTGTTCGAGGAATTGGAGCTCATTGATGATGCGAGAGATGGCGGCGGGGTTGGCCGGCCAGTCGAGGGGTTGGACCAGTTGCCAGGTTTCGCCGGCGCGGTTAAGGGTGTAGAGGACGCCGGCCGCGTTGCGCACGGTGAGGGAGCGGATATCGGCGGCCTCAGGTCCGAGGACGCGCCGACGCGCTTCGAGTGAGGCGCGCTCGGTGCGCCAGTTGCGCTCGAATTTGAAAATGAAAAAAAACAGGGCGACGTTCAGAAAAAGCAGGACGAGCGTGACTTTGGTGCGCATCGGAAAAAGGAAGAAGGCGAGCGAGGAAGAGGCGGATCAGTGGCGACGGGTCCAATAAACGGCTAGGCCGAGGAGGGCGGCGAAGCCGGGTAAGGCGAATAATAGGGCGTAGCGGAGTTTGGCGAGGTCGCCGGCACTGAGAGAGAGTTGGAAGCGCTCGATGGGGCGGGCAGGAATATTGAGTTGGGTGTCGCGGTCGACGGTCCAGTTCACCGCGTTGAGAAAAACGCTTTGGTTGCCGACGTTGGCGATGCGGGCGTTGGCAATGAGATCGCCGCTGCCGAAGACGACGAGACGACCGCCGCGGACGCTGAAGTTGAGGCCTTCGCGCACGGCAACGCGTTCGGCGGCAGTGATGACGCCGAGGCGATCTTTGGGTTCCATGCCGGGGAGAGGGCGGATGTCGACGCCCGGGTCGTAGCGGGGAATGACGCGGTCGCGGTAGCTGCGTTCACCCCAAGCTGTTTTAGAGCTGGCGGCTAGGGTGAGGGTGGTGAGGCCGCCGCCTAGGGAGCGACCGGGATCGGGGCGGACGCTGCGAGTGGCGCCTAGCCGAAGAGCGACTCCAAAATTGAGGAGCGTCTGGGTGATCGGGTGAGGTTGAAAGGCCCCAATGATAAGTTCGCCGTCCTCAGTTATATTTTCGGCGCCGGTATCGTAGATGACATCGTCATCCACCAACGTGCCCCAGTCGAGGAGGAGATCATCCAGGCCGTGTTTGCTGCCAGGGGCGAGAAAGAGTAGTAGTCGGCCGGCGGAATTGGAGAGGTAGTGGCGGAGAAGTTCTTGTTCCTTGGGGCTGAATGGGGCTTGGGGGGCGACGGCGATAAGAAGAGCGGTTTTTTCGGGGACTTGGCGGGCCACGGTGAGGTCGAGTGACTCGACGTCAAAGTTGCGGATGCGGAGTTGTTCACGAACCAGAGAGAGGCCGCGGTTGGCGTCGGTGTCTTCGGGGCGGAGTTCGCCGTGGCCGGCAAGGAAGTATATTTTTTTGCGCTCGGGGCTGGAGACGTCGAGTAGGCGGGCGGTGAGTTCTTTTTCGCCGAGGAAGGCAGTGCGGACGGGTTTACCGTCTTTGTCGCGTGTGATGCGGTAGAGGTCATCGACGGCAAGGGCGGTGCGTTGGTCGCCGGCGAGCAGCAGTATTACATCGGGCTGGTCTAAGCCGAGTGGCTCGGCTTCACGGCGATTTTGATAGACGTCGAGGTAGTCAATTTTAATGGCGCCGTTAGGATTGGCCTCAGTAGCAAGACGGTACTCTTGAAGTAAGCCGCGGAGCTCGGGGTTAGGTGTGTCAGCGTTGAGGGTGACAACGATGCGGACTGGGCGCGGGAGATTTTTAAGATAGGAGAGTGTCTCGGGCGAGAGGGAGAAACGACGGTCGTTGGTGAGATCTTTGCGCCATTCGGGATGGTTGCGCGCGAGGTAATTGAGGCCACCGAACAGCGTCAGTACGAGGAAGGCCTGCAGTATGAGATTGAGCGTGCGGAGCCAACGGACGGCGCGGAAACTTTGGAGCGGGGAGGGCATCGGCTCAGGCGTGGATCTGTTTTGCTTCGACGCTGAGGATGCTGAAAATCAGCGCGAGGGCGGTGCCGCTAAAATAAAAGAGCAGGTGACGCGCATCGATCACGCCACGGGTGAAGTCTTCGTAGTGGGCGAAAATCTGGGCATATTCCACGGCTGCTTTCGCAGGCGCTAGCATATCGCGGTTGAGAAAACTCGCCTCACCGAGCCAACGTACGCCAACGATCAGCCCGGCCAACATAACAAAGCAGAGGATGCCGGCGACGGCTTGGTTGCGCGAGAGCGAGCTCGCGAAGACCCCAATGGCGACGAAGAGCAGGCCGGACACAGCGATGAATACGTAGCCACCAATCAAAGGTCCACTATCAATCAGCCGCGGGTCGCTGGAAAAGCGTTTCAAAATATAGAAGAATCCGCCGGTTGCACCCCAGAGTGAAAGATACAGCGCGTAGGCAGCGGTGTACTTGCCCAAGACTACTTCAGTTGTAGTGACCGGCGTTGTGAGGAGCGTCTCGATCGTACCTAGGCGGCGTTCCTCGGCGAGGCACTTCATCGTGAGCAGCGGCACCATAAAGAAAACCGGGAGCCAAAACAGTTGGAAAAACACGTGCGCGGGCGAGACGTCCTGCGCGGCTTTGGTGTAATTTTCCAAAATACCCGTAAAAATAAAGCCCATGAAAAACAGAAACGCCGTACCGGCAATGTAGGTGCTCGGGCTGACGAGCAACATGCGCAATTCGTGGCTCAGAAGCGTGAGAAAATGTTTCATGGGTGATCGGATCAGGTGACCGCTCCGACGTTATTGGTGAGGGGGGCGAGCTTGGCGTCCCAGCTGCGCCGCGTAGCTGCGAGAAAAACATCTTCAAGCGTGGGCTGAGCGCGGCTGAGCGCTCGGACACGGAAACCATGCGTGATCAAACTTTGTAGTAAAGGTTCGCCGATTTCTTCAGTACGCTCGGTGGATAGGCCGAGGGTAACAAAGCCGCTGGCATCAGGTTCGCTAGTGGCGGTAATTTTTAAGCTCGGCTCGATGGCAGTGAGAAGCGCAGGTAGCGCGTCAATGGAGCCGGTGGTGATGAGTTGGTAGGTAGTGCGGCCGAGGACTTCCCGGCGTAGGTCGGCAGGAGAGCCTTGGGCGACGACGCGCCCGCGGTTGATGATGAGCACGCGGTCACAGGTCATCTCGATTTCGGGCAAAATGTGCGAGGAGATGATCACCGTCATGCGACCGCGGAGGCCGGCGATGAGGTCGCGTACGATCAAAATTTGGTGCGGATCAAGGCCGATTGTGGGCTCGTCCATGATGATGACGGGCGGTTCAGCGAGGATGGCTTCGGCGATACCTACGCGTTGGCGGTAACCCTTGGAAAGTTGACCGATAATTTTGTGGCGGACGCGTTTCAGATCGCAGAGTTCAAGGACCTCGTCGATGCGTGGGCTGAGTTTGCGTCGGGTGATTTCTTTCAGCCTACCGCGGAAATAAAGATATTCGCTGACCCGCATGTCCTCGGGTAGCGGATTATTTTCGGGCATATAACCGATAAGGCGTTTAACGGCGTCGGGCTCAGTGGCCACGGAATGGCCGCAGATGCGGACCGTGCCCGAGTTGGCCGGCAAGTAGCCGGTCAGAATGCGCATCGTGGTGGACTTGCCAGCGCCGTTGGGTCCGAGAAAGCCGATGATCTCCCCGCGGGCGACGCTAAAGCTCAGATCGGCGACCGCAGTCATGCCCGCGTAAGTTTTTACGAGGTGGTCGACTTCGATGGCGGGTGTGGGCGGCGCGGACATGAGGGCGATAGGCGAGCGTTGAGGCGGAAAGATTGAGAGCTGAGCGGTTTGCGGGCGGGAGAGCGAGCGGTTAGATGGACTTAGGTTTCTCCAACGAGACCTCGCCGGCTCGGAAACGTTGCGTGCGACCGCGGGAATTTTTGAGGAGTAGTGCGCCGTCGTCGTCGACGCCGAGCACGGTGCCGGGGTGGTGTACGCTACCTTCCAGAACCGTGACATGCTGCCCACGTAGGACGTCAAAGCGGTGCCATAAATCGGCGAAAGTTTTAATATGATCGCCGTCGAGAAAGCGTTGGTAAGCGAGTAAGACGCGCCCGATGACAGCGGCGGAGAAGCGGTTGAAATCGACGGGCGCGCCGATGAGTTCGGCCAGAGACACGGCGCGCTGGCCGAGGTCACCCGGCCACGTGGAGGCGGGGCTGTTGAGGTTTAGGCCGAGACCGAAGACGAGGTCGCGGATCTGGTCGGCATCGATGCGGGCTTCGGTAAGGAGACCGCCGGCCTTGCGGCCGTCAAAGAGTAGATCGTTGGGCCATTTCAGGCCGGGTTTTAGGGGTGTAGCGTTTGCTATGAGTTCACAGAGGTTGAGTCCCATCCATAGGGTAAACGGCGTCATGCGGGCCGGTTCGATCTGCGGGCGAAAAGCAAAAGAGATATAGAGATTGCCGTTGGCGGGGCTGTGCCACTGGCGACCGAGGCGGCCGCGGGCTTTGGTCTGGCGATGGGCGATGATGGCAAATGGCGCGGGCCGGCCGGCGGCGAGTTGGCGCGCGGCTTCGTCGTTGGTGCTGTCGGTTTCTTCCAGAACAATGAGGGAAAATCCGCGCGGGCGGATTTTTAATTGAGTCTCGATTAGTGCGGCGTGTGGCTGTGGCGGCGGCGCTAGCAGACGGTAGCCTTGGGAGCGTTGCGATTCGAGGTCGAATCCGGCAGCGCGCAGTTTCTCGAAATATTGCCAGACGGCGACGCGGCTGACGCCGAGTTTTTTGGCGAGGTCGCCGCCGGAGACCCAACCCGTCGGATGCGCGAGCAAGGCACGAATGACGGTGTGTTCGGGGGTCGGCATGAGGCGTCGGTGTGGTGTTAAGAGAGAAGATTGAAAAGGAGGCGGGCGGGGCGCAAGGTGGCTCGCATGACTTTTGCGGAATTTAATCAGTCGATTGCAGGCCAAGCCACGGTACCGCCGATGGGGTTAAGCGGGGCGGCGGTGGCGTTGTGGCATGATGCGCGTGGGAATTGGGACCAAGCGCACGACGCGGCTCAGGCCGATAAAAGCAAAGCCGGCTCGTGGGTGCACGCATACCTTCACCGCAAGGAAGGCGACGCGGCCAATGCGGGCTACTGGTACTCTCTCGCGGGGCGACGGATGCCGGCCGACGGCGTCACGCTATCGGCCGAATGGGAACAGATCGCGCGGGCGCTGGTGACGGTATGAGCGGCGCGATCGGGCTTAGTTAAAGAGGCGAACCGGTTTAACGTTTTTTTTGCCAGCCGTAATCATCGGTGCGCATCGTCGTGGCTTGAACGTCGCGCTTAATGTACGCGCCTTCCGCTTTGTCCCGGGCACTGACCATACCGGCGGCGTCGTTGAGTTCACCGATGGTTTTGAGTCTTTCGTCCTCGGCGTATTGGGCAAGGGCGCGTTGTTCTTGAGTCTGGCCGAAAAGTGGAATCGTGAAACGATTGAGCGCGCGGCTGGCTTCGGTGCCGTATTTCTTCATAGCGATGGCAGCCATTCCCGCCTGCGTGTTAATGTCACGCTCGCGGAAAACGGGGGGCTTAGCCTCGCGCACGACGTAATCGGGCAGACGGATAATTCCGTTTTTCGGTTTATCAATCTCGCGCAAATCGGGCTGTTCCTCGACGGGCTTCGGCGGCGGCGCAGGCTTCGGGGGATTGTATTTGGGCATCGCGGCGGAAAGGGAGGCGGCGACGTCGGAGGAAATGGCACGATCGCGTTTACGAATGGGCTGAGTGGGCGCGATGGACGAGGTGGTAAGAGGCGACGGAACAGCGCTTTGGGCAGGTGTAGAATTGGTCTGCGCTGAGGCGAAGACGGGCAGGGTGGCCAAACTGAGGACGACGAGGAGTTGGCGGGTGAGAGCGGGTCGACGTTTCATGGCGTAAATGGAAAAGGGAAAAAGGCGACGGTTCCGACGATACTGAACAAACTTAAAGTGGTACGAAAGCGTCGGGAGATCAAGTGCCTGTACGGCATTCTCAGGGTGGGTATTTACCTACTGCCATCGGAGCGCAAGCCTTGCCGAGTCTTAGTCCTAGATGGTAAGGTTATTAAGATCGGTGCAGATCTCGATTAGGCGAAGAAAGGCGAAATTCGCTCACTCGATTAGCTCAGCTACAGACTTTGACGGTTTCGACCTGGGAGCAACCACCACTCCACCAAAATTAAATTGGGCACCCAGCAGAGCCAGGCGAGTGACGGATAAAATTCTTCGAATTTAAGCCCGCTGGCGAAAAACAATCCTAGATAGATGCGGATGGTAACCCCGGCAAATGTCAGTGCGTAATTGCGGATCATCCAGATGCGGTGAAGCTCGAAATCTTTCTGCTTTGCCGCCAATAGGGCGTGCACCCCCGTGAACAGCCAAAGGGCCGCGAGTAGTGAAAAACCTGCGGCCGAGACCAAACCGCCGTAGGCGGTGAAGGCGAGGAGCAATCCGCTAACTCCGCCGATACCCACGCCCACTGTTAAGTAAAGATAACCGAGCCAGCGATGTAGGCTAGGCCTCCGGGCGCGAAGAACCGGCAAGAATTGAAACGGGCCGAGAACGAGCGCGATCACCGAGCAAGTGGCATGGAGTGTGATGAGCGTACGCTGAGCGTTAAAAACCCTAATCATATCGGGGTGCACGGCTGCGCGCTGCATGCCACTCCCGTAGCCCCAGAGGGCATATCCGGACACGGCGACGGCGGAAATAAAGAGGGTCAAAAACTGGGGAGATCTCGGCGTCATGGTTCCCATTTAAGCGGCGGCGAAATCGCTATCGTTGTGGATTATTAACCCCGAATTTGCCCCGTGCCTTCGACGAGAAATTTGTACGTGCAGAGTTCGCGCAGGCCCATCGGGCCGCGGGCGTGGAGGCGGTCGGTGCTGATGCCGATCTCGGCGCCGTAGCCAAATTCAAAACCATCGGTGAAGCGCGTGCTCGCGTTCCAATAAACAGTCGCGCTGTCCACGGCGGCGAGGAAATGGCGCGCCGTGGTTTCGTCGGCCGTGATGATCGCGTCGCTGTGTTGCGAGCTGTCGCGGTTGATCGTTGCGATCGCGGTTTCTAGGGAATCCACCACGCGAATAGCGATGATGTAATCAAGAAACTCAGCCGTGTAATCGGCGGACGTCGCAGGCGTCGTGGCGATCTTCGCGTTGGCGAGAATCTTGGTACTGGTAGCGTCGCAGCGGAGTTGGACCTTTTGCGCGAGAAGTGCGCGGGCGATACTGGGGAGAAATTTTTCCGCGACGCTGGCGTGCACGAGTAGTTGTTCGGCCGCATTGCAGGCGCTGGGACGAGAGGCTTTGGCGTTGACGGTGATTGCCTCGGCCATGGCGAGATCAGCGGCGGCATCAACGTAGATGAAGCACACGCCTTGAAAATGTTTTATGACAGGAATCGTGGAGTTTTCTGCGACGAAGCGGATGAGGCTCTCCCCGCCGCGGGGAATCAGGCAATGCACCAGCTTGTCGAGCTTGAGTAGAACGTTCAGTGCAGCTCGGTCGGTTGTAGGGATGAGCTGAACAGAGTCGGCGGGGAGGCGTGCGGCGGTGAGTGCAGCGGTGATGAGCGCCGCGAGGGCGGTGTTGGTGTGGAAACACTCTTTGCCGCCGCGGAGGATGGCGGCGTTGCCAGATTTTAGGCAGAGGACGGCGCAGTCGATCGTGACGTTCGGGCGCGATTCATAGATGATGCCAATGACACCGATGGGCACGCGGACTTTGCGGATGCGCAAAGCGTTGGGTCGCGTCGTTTCCTCTAAAAGGTCGCCGACTGGATCAGGGAGTGCGATGACTTCGCGTACGGACGCGGCGAGTTGCGTGAGGCGGGCGGGGGTGAGTGTGAGGCGGTCTCGCGCGGCGGCGGAAAGACTGGCGGCTTCTGGGGAGGCGAGGTCTTGGACGTTGGCAGCGAGGAGCGCAGGGTGGGCGGCGTCGATGAGTACGGCGAGTTGGGCGAGGGCGTCGTTTTTCGCGGCTGCGGTCGTAGTCGCTAGCACGAGCGAAGCGGCGCGGGCGCGTTGGGCGAGGGCGGTGACAAGGCTCGTAAGATCAGCGGACATTTTTAAAAATACCTTGTCCATCTCGCCCGCGGAAGACACGTAAAAACTGACCGCAAAAACTGACCAAGCTTAGTCGACTCGTTTTAAGCTTTGGGCGTACTCCAGCTCAGATTGAAGTCGTAGATTTTTTAATCTACTTTCGGACTCACCTTGGGCGCTGGTGTGACGGGCGTGTAGGCGGGGCTACGAAGGATGCGGCCGGCGCGCAGGTCGTGGTAGCCGGTTTCGTCAAAAATTACGCGCCCGTTTACGATCACGTAGGGGATACCGATCGGATATTGGTGCGGGCGCTCAAACGTGCTTTGCGCGGCGACCGTCGCCGGATCAAACAACGCGAGATCGGCGTAGCAACCGACCTCGATGCGGCCGCGATCGGTGAGGCCGAGGCGACGCGCGGGTTGGCCCGTCATCTTATAAAGGGCTTGGGTGAGGGTGAGGGTTTTGCGTTCACGCACATATTCACCTAGGACGCGTGGGAACGTGCCATAGGCTCGCGGGTGCGGATGGTCTTTTCCGGGTTGGCTGAGGCGACCGTCGGATGCGATCATCGTCTGAGGGTGGCGCATGATGCGTTCGACGTCTTCCTCGGCGAGGACGTGATAGATGCAGGAGGCGCCGCCGTGAAGTTCGCCTTGGATGACGAGGTCGACACCGGTTGCCACATTGGGCGTTCGATCCTCAGCGAGGGCCCAGTCGTGCATGGTTTTGCCGTCGAGAGCTGGTTTCCACGAGAATCGGCTAAACTGGATACGGCTAAGATCGCCCCCGCCGCGGTCGTTGAGCAGGTTGAAGGCGATTTCTTTTTCGATCTGCGCTCGTTGAGCGGGGTCTTTGAGGCGTTGGGCAAAATGGCCTGATAGGCCAGCGGCATCACCGGCGACGGCCCATGATGGGATGAGAACGCGCAGGCTCGTGGAAGTGGCGGTATAGGGGTATTGGTCGATCATGACATCGAGGCCTCTGGCGCGGGCGGCGTCGACGAGGGCGAGACTTTTTTCACTGGAGCCCCACATTTGTTTACCGACCGCTTTATGATGTGTAAGGATGACGGGGATGCGGGCGGTCTCACCGATTTTAATCGCCTCGTTGACGCCGTCGATGAGGCCGAGGCCTTCGGCGCGGAGGTGGGACGTGTAGATGCCGCCGTGGCGGGCGGCGACTTGGGCCAAGGCGATGATTTCCTCGAAGTTAGAAAAGGTGCCTGGAAGATAAAGCAGACCGGTGGAAAGGCCGAAGGCACCGTCGGTCATGCCGGTGGCGACAAGAGCTTGCATGGCGGCGAGTTCGTCGGCGGTAGGAGCGCGATTTTCCATGCCCATGATTTGCGCGCGCACGGAGTTGTGGCCGATGAGGTACGCAGCGTTGGGGCCGAACCCTTGGGTTTCGAGTTTGGCGCTGAGAGCTTTGAGGTCGACGGGGCCACCGCCGTCAGGATTGCCGAGGACGAGAGTGACGCCTTGGCGAAGGGCGCTCTGGGCAGCGCGATCTTCGGGGAGGGGCTCGATATGGGCGTGAAGGTCGATGAAGCCAGGACTGACGACGAGGCCGGCGGCGTCGATGGTGCGCTTGGCGGGGCCGGTGAGGTGAGGGGCTAGGGCGACAACGCGGTCGCCGGTTATGCCAATATCGGCGGAGACAAGCGGAGTGTCGGCGGAAGCACCGCTGAAGACTCGGCCGTTTTTAATGAGGAGGTCGAAATCGGCGCGGGCAGTGAGAGCCGAAATGAGCAGAGTTAGGGTAAAAAGAGCGGCAGGTTTTTTCATGACGTGGGGTGAAAATGAGTAACGAAAAACGAGTTTTTGTTTATGTCGTCCCAGTACCGCTCGAGTAGAGCAGCAAAATCTATCTTCGCTGATCCTTTAAACTAGAGTGTTAATGAAAACGCCGCGTTTCCGAATAGGGAAAACGCGGCGTGGATTAAAGCGTTGATATATTATTTAGTCGCAAGCGCGTTGGCGCGGGCGCGGACGGCCGGCCAGTGGGATTCGGGGATAGCGGGGCCAATGTGTTGCACGCATTCAGCGCCTAGCACAGAGCCGAGGGCGCCCGCGTCGGCGAGGTTCCAGCCGCGCAGGTAACCATAAAGAAAGCCAGCAGCCCAGGAATCGCCGGCGCCGGTCGTGTCTACGGCTTGGGCGACGCGGACAGGCTCGATTCGGTGGAGTTCGGAGCCGCGCGCAATCCACGCGCCGTCTTTACCCATTTTCACCGCTGCGATACCACCATGGCTGGCGAGGCGGCGGGCGAGTTCGTCGTAAGCGGGGGTCTTGGTTTCGTAGAGGGCGTGGATCTCGTCTTCGTTGGCGAACACGACGTGGACGCCGGCGTCGATCTGGCGTTTGATCCAGTCGCGGGCGACGTTGACGACTTCGAAGGAGGCGAGGTCGATGCTGATCGTACAACCGGCGGCGCGGGCGGAGTCAACGACGGCGGTCGCGAGGGCGGGGTTAAACATCAGGTAGCCCTCAATGTGGGCGTGGCGGCTATCGACGAAATCGGCGGGGCTGATTTCTTCGGGCGCAAGAGTCATCGCGGCGCCGAGGCAGGTGCGCATGGTGCGCTGGCTATCGGGGGTGATAAGGGAGAGGCAGCGTGCGTTGGGGAGCGGGGCGCGTTTGAACCGTGAACCTTCGACCCCGTGGTCGAGCATGTTTTGGTGGTAGGCGTCTGCGGTCTCGTCAGAGCCGATCTTGCCCAGGTAGCGGGTGCGCAGACCTAAGCGGGCTGCGGCAACGGTAGTGTTGGCCGCGGAGCCGCCCGGGGCGCGGACGGGGCTGGCGTGAAGTTGGGTAACGAGGCGTTGCATCTCGTCGGCGTCTACGAGAACCATGCCGCCTTTTTCACCGCGAACATGTTGAGCGAGAAAGTCGTCGGAGACGCGGGCGAGCAAATCCATGATGGGGTTACCGGCGCCGATGAGTTCGTAGGAGTGCATGTTTATTAAGTAGAAGCTTAAGCGTTGAGTTTAAAAAAGTATAAAAAAGGTGATCGCCATTAGGCGGAGACGATGAGGTTGGTGACCAAAATGGGCTCGTCGTCGATTTCGATGATCAATGAGTAATCGCCGGGTTGGGGGAAAGTGAGGTTGCGGATCTCGTTGATCAGATTGATGCGGTCGAGGGGACTGTTGGCCTCGAAGGGGCGCTCAATGAGGGGTTGGACTTGGGTGGAGTCTAGGCCCATAGAAATGCGCATCTTGTGCTGGCCGGGGGAGCAATCGGTGAGCGTCATGAACCACACCATGAACGGGTGGGTAACGGGAAAGTGGTGGGCCTTGATGTTGGAGAAGACGCCTAAAATAGTGTGTTTGCCGGAGCCGGGGTCGAGGTGGACGCCGTCGCAGGTGAGCCAACATAGCAGCTGAGGCTTGGATTGCATGGGCCGGAGTTGGGCGGCGGGGGCGGAACGGGGCAAATCATTTTGCTGGCGGCGGCGGGCGGGCTCGGCGATTACCAGTCATGGTGTTTGCGCTGCAAAAAGTCTCGCCAACTGTGGTGGAGTCGCTGGCGGATTATCCGCCGTGGTTGGTGGTGGCGTGCGCGACGATCGTGGCGGCGGTTTTGATCTGGTTTTTGGTCAAGGCGCTGAAATGGGCGCTTTGGGTGCTGTTGATCGTGGTTTTGGTGGCGGGCGCGGCAATGGCGATAAAGTTATGGCTAGGATAATGCCCGTCGGGAGAGCTTTTGCTTGCGCGCAGTGGATGCGGGCGTTTAACCCTCGCCGATGAAATACATCTTCGTGACCGGCGGAGTGGTTTCGTCGCTGGGCAAAGGCCTCACTGCGGCGTCCTTAGGCGCGCTCCTAGAACTGCGCGGCCTGACGGTGCGCATCCAGAAGTTCGACCCCTATCTAAACGTCGATCCTGGCACCATGAGCCCGTTCCAACACGGCGAAGTCTATGTCCTCGAAGACGGCGCTGAGACCGACCTCGACCTCGGCCATTACGAACGTTTTACCAGCGGAAAACTATCTCGCCTCAACAGCCTCAGCTCCGGCCAAATATACGAAGCTGTCATTCAAAAGGAACGTCGCGGCGATTACCTCGGCAAAACCGTGCAGGTGATCCCGCACGTGACCAACGAGATCAAAGAGCGCATCTACTCCGGCGGTAAAGACGTCGACATCCTCATCACTGAAATCGGTGGCACGACGGGCGACATCGAAGGCCTGCCGTTCCTCGAAGCGATGCGACAATTTGCCCTCGAGGTCGGGCCGACGGATTGCGTGTTCATCCATGTCACGCTCGTACCGTTCCTCAAGGCCGCAGGCGAGCTTAAGACCAAGCCCACGCAACAATCCGTCGCCAAGCTCCGCGAGATCGGCATCCAACCCGACGTACTCGTGTGCCGCACCGATCACCCACTTGATCACGATCTGCGCGACAAAATTTCAATGTTCTGCAACGTGCCCGTGAAGGCCGTCATTGAGTGCATGGATGTCGACAGCTCGATCTACCAGCTTCCCTTGGCCCTGCAGAAAGAAGGCATGGATCAACTCGTGATTGATTTGCTCGGACTTAAAAATCCTCCAGCCGTTAAAAATATTTGGGAGCAAATTGTTAGCCGCATTCTCTCGCCCAAATATGAAGTAACTATCGGCGTTGTCGGTAAATACATTGAGCTCCAAGACGCTTATAAATCTGTCTACGAGTCGATCACGCACGCCGGCATCGCCAATAACTGCAAGGTTAACATCCGCCGCATCGACGCCGAAGATCTAGAAAAGAAAAACGGCCTCGACGCGCTCAAGGGTCTCGACGGCATCTTGGTTCCCGGTGGTTTCGGCGACCGTGGCACCGAAGGAAAAATCGCCGCGGCGCGCTACGCCCGCGAAAATAAAATCCCTTACTACGGACTCTGTCTAGGCCTGCAAATCGCCGTCATCGAATTCGCGCGCAATGTCCTCAAGCTCACCGGCGCCAACAGCACCGAGTTCGATCCCAAGGCCGCGCACCCCGTGATCGCCATCATGGAGGAGCAGAAAAAAATCATTGATAAGGGCGCTAGCATGCGCCTCGGCAGCTACGAGTGTGCGCTCACGCCCGGTTCGCTTGCGCACAAGGCTTACGGGGCCGACAGCGTGCGTGAACGCCATCGCCACCGCTACGAGGTCAACAATGCTTATGTCGGTCAGCTCCAGCGCGCAGGTCTCATGGTCAGCGGTATCAATCCTCGTCGCAATCTAGTCGAGATCGTCGAGCTTAAGGGACATCCGTGGTTCCTCGGTACGCAGGCGCACCCGGAATTCCAATCCAAGCCCAATAAAGCCCATCCGCTCTTCGCGGCTTTCATCGCGGCCACGCTCAAAAATAAAAAAGGCGGCGCCAATGTGAAAATTGGTAAAAAGGTGAAGTCCGTTAAGTCCGCCAAGTCGGGTAAACCGGCGAAGAAAAAATAATCCCGTGCTCTACGATCCCTCGAAGTTGTTGATCATTGCAGGGCCATGTTCGCTTGAGAACGAGGGCGTGTGTCGCGCTGTCGCCGAGTCGCTTGTGCGTATCAACCGCGAGTTGCCCGCGCTCAAAATTATTTTCAAAGGCTCCTTCGACAAAGCCAACCGCACTTCGCTCGGCGGCGCGCGTGGCACTGGCATCGACGAGGGTTTGAAACTCCTCGCGTTGATCAAGCGCGACTATGGGTTTCCGGTTTTGACCGATATCCACGAAAGTGCACAGGTCGCAGCCGTTGCCGCAGTGTGCGACGTCGTGCAGATCCCTGCGTTTTTGTGCCGGCAGACGGATTTGTTGCTCGCTGCAGCCGCGACGGGTCGGACGGTCAACGTTAAGAAAGGTCAGTTTCTATCGCCGCAGGAAATGGTGCACGTCACCGGCAAACTTCGCGAAGGTAACGCCAAAGAAATCTGGCAGACCGAGCGCGGTACTACCTTTGGTTATCAAAATCTCGTCGTGGATATGCGCTCATTTTCTATTATGAAGCAAAACGGTTATCCGACCGTCTTTGATGCCACGCACGCGGTGCAACTTCCCGGCGCTGGCGGTGGCAAGAGCAGCGGCCAACGCGAATTCGTTGCGCCTCTTGCTAAGGCCGCACTTGCCGCGGGCGCGGATGGACTGTTCATCGAGACGCATCCCGATCCAGCCAACGCGATCAGTGACGGTCCTAACATGATCGCCTTAGTCGATTTGCCAAAGCTGCTCGCACAATGTCTGGCCGTTTGGCAGACCGTGCGGGCCTAAAATCGTGACCATGCGCCCGCGCGCGCTCCCTTGACCAAGTCCTAGGTGGCGCCACACTCGGCGACAATCAAATCCCTGATGGCTACCTTTATCATCGACGTTCCCGTGCCCTCCATGGGCGCGACCGTGAGCGAACTTATCGTCGTATCCCTCAAAACTAAACCCGGCGAGCGCGTGGCTAAAGGCCAGAAGATCGCTGAGTTGGAGAGCGATAAATCCATCTTCGAATACGAGGCGCCGGCTGACGGCACTGTGCTCGCGCTGCCGGTAAAACCGGGCGAAGTACTGCAATCGGGCGCGCTGTTTCTCAAATTAGAAACCGAGGATGCCAGCCTTCGTCACCTCGAGTCCAAGGCCGGTGCTGTGGTTGCTACCCCGATGGCGGCTAAATCTGCAGCTGCGCTCATTTGGACGCCGCGCGCCACCAAACTTGCCCAAGAAGCCGGACTCGATCCGGCGACGCTTACAGATATCGAGGCCACTGGCCCTGGTGGTCGCGTCTCTGGTGACGATGTCGCCCGTTTGTTGGCGCGGCGTCAGGCCTGATTTTTAGCTTAAAAACTTTCCTCGATTGAACTCTCAAGCAACGGTCTGCATCGCTGGCGTTGGACACGCGGCCCCCGCCAAAATCCGCGCCAATAGCGAAATCCTTAAAGCCTTCCCCGATCGCACCGAGGAAGAGATTGTACGGCTCACGGGCATTCGCGAGCGCCGCTACGCCGCCGATGATGAGAGTGCGACCGATCTCGCTGTAATTGCGGTACAAAATGCACTCACGCAAGCCGGCATCAAGGCCGAACAAATCGATGGCATCATCATGGCCACGCTCATTCCTGATCAACCGGTGCCCGCGATGGCGAGTGATCTCGCGCGGAGGTTGGGGATTCCACGCGTGTTGGCGTTTGATTTGAACGCCGCTTGCTCGGGTTGGTTGTATGCGCTCGAAGTCGGGCGTTCATTTATCATTTCAGGCACAGCCAAAAACGTGATCGTGGTGACTGCGGAGTTATTGTCGCGCATCACCAATCCGCAGGATCACGAAACGGCCTTTCTTTTCGGCGACGGCGCCGGTGCGGCGATTTTGACGGCGGGTGCGGGCGGACATCGCCTCCATCGCATGGGCTTGGGCGGTGACGCTGAGCAATTTGACGCGATCCAGCGTAAGGGCGGCGGCGCGCGCATGCCGTGGCCCGTGGCAGCGGATGGCCACGCGGAACATTTTTACCTCCAAATGAACGGCACTTCCGTGTTTAAGCACGCGGTGGTAGGTTTCGCCGAGCAGATCGAGCAGACGCTCGCGCGAGAAAATCTGAAGCCCGAAGACATCGCCTGGGTCGTGCCGCATCAGGCCAATGAGCGCATCCTAAAAGCCGTGAGCAAGCGCGTGGGAATTCCGTACGACAAATTCGTCATGACGATTTCCAAGTATGGTAACACGAGTGCGGCGAGCGTCTCAATGGCTTTGGGCTGGGCGGCCGAGGAAGGGATTTTCGCCGAGGGCGACCGAATTATTTTTTGTAGCGTCGGCGCTGGGCTGACGTTTGCCGGCGGTTTGTTGGAATGGTAAGCTAGCCCAAATACGGCGCTGCTTGTCTCGCGCGAGCTCGTCAGAATTAGGTAAAAAAAGCCGCCGGAAGATCCGGCGGCTTCGATTTTAAGGGCAGTTACCTTTGAGGGATTACAGCTTCGTCGGTGCAGCGGCGCCTAGGTAAAGACCGTTGAAGAACAATTTGAAAGTGCTGTGCGGCGTGGCGCGGAACGTGGCTTCAAAGCCAATCATCACGAGCTTGCCTTGGCCAACGGAGGCCTGGGTGGCGAGTTCGCCGCCGTAGAGTAAATCTTGGCCTACCGCCCAACCGCTGTAGAGTGGTTGTTTGCTTTCAAACCAAGCAACCTTGCTGGCTTTCACGATGGATCCAGCGGGACGATTGAAGACTGGGCTGGTGTCGAAGAACACGTAGCCTTTCTCTGGCATACCGAAGGCGAGCGGATCTTGGTTGTTGAAGTTTACATTCAACACGGAGCCTGGGATGTAGAACTTTTCAGGGGGTAAGGGGACGTCTTTACCGTCGGCACCTTTTTCTACGAGGTGGTTTTTTACGGGTAGGCCCATCGCTTCTCCGATGCTGGCAGAGGCTCCGAGCGCGAGCACGGTGCCACCGGCTTCGACGAAGGTTTTTAGAGCGGGCACGCTCTTGGCACTGGTGACGCTGCCGAGCATCGAGCGGAATTCTTCTGGGATGCTCTCAGGCGAGGGACCTGCGGCGCGAGCGTAACCACGACCACCGCGGCCTTCGGCGTAGGTTCCGCTAGGGAACACAATCACGTCGAAACTCGACTTGAGGTTGCCCGCGTCAAGCACCTGCGGAAATACGACTTCGAAGTTGAATTCGTATTGCTCAAACATCCAACGCGTCCAGCCCGAGGGCATAGAGCCGCCATAGGTATCGACGAGGCCGATGCGGATGGGTTTGAGTTTGTAGGCTTCGCCGGTGGGTTTAGCGGCGACAGCGTAGGCCGGCACCCCGAGTTCCTTAGCAGCTTTTTCGAGGATCGGGAGTACCGCAGGCGCGGCGGGAATCCAAAGTGTGCCCGTGCCGAGTTTTTGACCGGCGACGGTTTGCTCAGCGGCTAGCCAGTAAACCTCGGCGTTGGCCTTGAGAAGACGGTTAGTGATTATGATGGCGTCGTTCATCTTGTGGCTCACGAGGTAACCGGCAGCGTTGGTGACGCTGGTTACGGCGGCGGGCAGCGGTTTCTCCGTTTTAAACGCCAGCTTAGTGAACGGGCCGTCGAATCCTTCCATCACTCGGTCGAAGTTCACCCCCATCTGCGTTGCGAGCGTCCAGCCGGTGATGTCATAGGGGCGCTTGGGGGGGCCGCCCGGATAGGCGAAGTCCATCGGGTGATCTTGCGCTTCAAACATGTCGAGCACGGCGGGTCGGAAGGCCTGCGCGGTTTTCACGATGTAGGAGCCGACGGGATAATTTTTTCCTGCGACGGTGAAGGCAGCAGTGGCTTTGTGAACATCGACGCCGTGTTTGAGGAGCACGTTGATGAATTTAACCGCCGTAGCGAAATCATCTTGGTTGGCTGAAATGACGTAGCCGCGCGGATCGCGGTAAGCTGGATCGTTGAGAACTTTCTCGTAGAGCTCGCTTGGAAGGGAGGGAACGTTGAAGGGGTTGTCGCTGGCGGCAGCGCGACGGCCTCGACCGGCGGCTGGGGCATCGTCCGGTGCGGCGGCTTTGGCGGCCTCGGTGAGGGCGTTGATACGCTTCGGGGTAATAGTCCAGGAATCTTTACTGCCGCGCTCGATGGAGCGTTTGCCCATGCCGTAGATATTAAAGAGCAGGGTCTCGCGGTTACGGGAGGCGTAGTCCATGACGGCGCGCTCGACTTCAATCATGTAGTCGATGGATTGGCGGTAGTGCCAGACTTGGGGCTTGATGGGGAGCGGCCAATCGCCCGTGGGTAGTTGTTTCTCGGCGATGAGCGGAACAGCCATGGGCGTGGGGTTACCGATGATTTCGGTGAGTAGACCGATCTGATTGTGGAAATACGTAGCGGTGCGCATGCCGCCGTTCCACCAGGTGGAGTAGGGGGCAGCAGAGCGCATAGCGGAGCCTCCCATGCCTTTGGAAATCAGGCGTGCGTGCATCGCGGCGCCGACTTGCTCAATGCCGATGGGAATCATGGGATCGAACACGTAGTTGAACGGGTCGCGGAAGGGTGGGATGAAGATGACCTGACCGGCGGGCCCTGTCTGGTGGACGTTATGCATGATCTGCGGATTCCACTCGATGAAGAGGACGCGGTTTTGATTCGTCGTCTCAGGCATGTTCATCGTGATGGAGTCGCGGTTATTATCGTGACCGATGTACTTGTGATAGAGGCGGGGCAGGGTCTGGAAGGTGCGCTTGGTGACGTCTTCTTCACGCATGTACCAGTTAGCGACGAGCTCGACACCGTCGGGATTCGGGACGGCCATGAGTAAGATCACGTCATTGAGGAAACGCATGGTCTCCGCATCGGTGCGGCTGGACATTTGGTAAACCATTTCGGCGAGCGTTTGGGAATTTACCGTCTCTGTGGCGTGGAGGCCGCCGTCGATCCAGACGATGGCTTTGCCCTCTTCGGCGAGTTTTTTCGCTTCGTCGTCGCTAAGGCCCTCGGCGCGGGAAAGGCGCACGGAGATGTTGCGGTAGTATTCTAGCTTCTTGTGATTCTCGGGCGAGGTGATGATCGCCATATATTGGGGGCGACCCTCGGCGGTATTACCGATACTGACGACTTTCAGGCGATCACTCTCAGTCTCCCACTTTTTCAAAAGCGCGGAAATCTGCGTGTAGTTGGCCATCTTGTAATCCTCGCCGATGGAGAACCCGATGAGGTCCTTCGCCGGCGTGATTTTGGTGGGTGCGGGCGCTGCGATGAGCGCGGTGGCCGTGATCAGAATCAGTCCCAGTTGTTTGAGACCGAAGTGACGAAACGTCAGTCGGGTATTATTCATAAGAGATTGGAGGGTTAAGCCAGGGGGTGGGGTGAGGAATTAACTCTAGAAAATACCAACGCACACAATCCGGAAACGTTGCAGGTACGTGATTACATTGGGTGCTAATAATCGGTAAAACTTGGGAGTGTCGCGTGCGAAGACAACACAGATGCCTTTAGCAGGACGTATGCCGCTGCGGGAGGACGGCTTTGCATCAAATGTAAACCTAAGCCTCGTTTGGTATCCGCTTTGCTAAGCTTGATTCAGGGGCGATGGCGTGACGTTTTGTGTTCGCTCGCGTCTTCGTCTGCATTCCCGCTTTTTCTATTTTAACCCATGATCACCGGTCCCATCTGGTCGCAAAAACTCCGCGTCGAAATTGCCAAAGCTGTATTAGGCAATGAGCACGTCATTGAGCGCCTGCTCGTCGCGCTGCTCGCCAATGGCCACATTCTGCTCGAGGGCATGCCAGGTCTGGCGAAGACCTTGCTCATTAAATCTCTAGGCTCCGCCCTCGGCGTGCATTGTGACCGCATCCAATTCACCCCGGATCTACTTCCAAGCGACGTCGTCGGCACGATGATCTTCCAGCCCAACACGGGGCAATTCACCCCACACCGTGGCCCAATCTTCGCCAATCTCGTCCTGGCCGACGAAATCAACCGCGCCCCCGCCAAAGTCCAGAGCGCACTCCTCGAAGCCATGCAGGAGAAACAAGTCACCATCGGTGGCAAAACCCACGCGTTGCCTAAACCGTTTTTCGTGATGGCGACCCAAAATCCTGTAGAACAAGAAGGCACTTATGCGCTCCCCGAAGCGCAGATGGACCGATTCATCTTTAAACTCCTCGTCGATTATCCCTCAGCCGAAGAAGAGACGATCCTGATGGAGCGTTGGGGCCAAGTTACCACCCAACCCGAGCTCATCGCCGTATCCAGTGGTGAAGAATTACTCGAGCTGCGCAAGGCCGTCGACCGCATCTACGTGTCGCCCGAGATCAAGGGCTACATTCTCAATCTCGTCCGCGCCACGCGTGCCCTCGCGGTGCCGTTGGCCGATGGTTCCCGTACGCTTAATTTCGGCGGGTCGCCCCGCGCCTGTCTCGCGCTTTATCAAGCCAGTCGCGCCCTCGCTTGGTTGCGCGGACAGGATCACGTCTCGCCCGATCTCGTCCAAGACGTGTTTCCCGATGCACTCCGGCATCGCGTAAATCTCACGTACGAAGCCGAAGCCGCTGAGCTCAACGCCGAAAAAATCCTACGCCGTATCATCGCCGAAGTCGTCGTCCCCACTGCTGGCTCCAAGGCCGCTTAATCAACCTTCGCGCGGCGCGGTGGTTCCTCGCTCCGTCGTTTACCTCTTCGCTTTCGCGTCTTGCCCCGCTTCCCTTGAGTTCATCGAACTCCCATCCCGTTCTCGCCCCTCGGCCCCCGCTTCCGACGACCTCGATCGCGTTGCTGCGCCAACTCGAGTGGCGCATGAAACAAGCCGTCGAGAATCCGCTCACCGGCGAATACCGTTCGGTATTTCGCGGTCGCGGCATGGAGTTTGACCAAGTCGTAAAATATAATTTCGGCGACGATATCCGCGACATCGACTGGAACGTCACTGCGCGCCTTGGAGAACCTTTTCGCAAAAAATTCATCGAGGAACGCGAGCTCACCGTCCTCATCGTCTTTGAGGACACACTCTCGCTGCAATTCGGCTCCGGCGCCCGCACCAAGCGCGCCGCGCTCCTCGAGCTCGCCTCGCTCGCGATGATGCTTTCTGCCGCCAACCGCGATCGCGTCGGCATCGTCCACGCTTATCCCGGCGGCCATCGTCTCACCGAACCCGTGCGCGGCCGCGGTCCGATTTTAAACGCCATCGCCGATTTGATCGGTCGTCCCACGCCGGCCATGGCCGATGCGCAACCGGTCGAGACACCGTGGAAGTTCATTGCGCACGCCGCTTCCAATCACAGCATGTTGCTCTGGCTCGGCGATTTTCCGCCGCGCGGCATGCCGCCCGGTTGGCCCGTGATTCGGCGGCGTTATCAACCGATTGGTTTCCGCGTCGAAGATGCGTGGGAACGCGAACTGCCCGCGGGCGAGACCGTCACGGCCTTCGATCCTACGAGCAACCGACTCGTCGTGCTCGATCCGGAATCCCGCGCGCATCGTGCAGCGCACGCCATGTGGTGCGCGGAGCGCGACGCGGCGTTTGCGAAACTGTTTCCTGATCGTCAGAGCCGTCTCGTCGTCACACCGGACGAATCCATGGTCGATGCGCTCGTGAAATTTTTCCACGGCCACATGCGCCTGCGCCGCTGAACATGAACGACGTCGCCCTCCAATATCCCTGGTGGTTGCTTGCGCTACTGATTTTGCCGCTCGTGAGCTGGCTGCGTTGGCGACGCGGGTTACCGGCGTTGATCGTGCCATTCGCGGCGGCATGGTGGCGTCCGGTGCTCGTGCCCGCGACGCGTTTGCCGGCGATCATGATCGGTGGCGGCTTGGTGCTGCTCGTGGTCGCACTCGCGCGGCCACAGAAAATGGAGATCAGCACCGAGGTGCGGCAGGAAGGCTACGATCTTATGCTCGCGATCGACCTCTCGGGCTCGATGCTCGCGGAAGATTTTGAACAAGGCGGCGTGCGGCTCAATCGCCTCCAAGCCATCAAGCCCGTCATCCAAGCTTTCATCAACACGCGCCCCAACGACCGCATCGGCCTCGTCGTCTTTGCGGGACGCGCTTACACGCTCGCACCGCTCACCTCCGATCACGCGTGGCTCGCCCGCCAGACGGAGCGGCTCAAGATCGGTCTCATGGAAGATGGCACCGCCATCGGTGACGGTCTCGGCGTCGCACTCACGCGACTCGAACAATCCAAGAACGATAAAACCTCCAAGCGCCCGAGCGCGTTCATCGTGTTGCTCACTGACGGGTCTAACAACCGCGGCGTTCTCAAGCCCGCGCAAGCCGCTGAGATCGCGAAGACACGCGGTATCACCGTTTACACAATCGGTGCGGGCAAAGCTGGCTCCGCGCCGTATCCGATCTTCGACGAAGCGGGCAAGATCACCGGTTATCGCCGCATTCTCGCCGATCTCGACGAAGACGCGCTGCGCGACATCGCTAAGACCACCGGTGGCGCCTACTTCCGCGCCGATAACACCGACACCATCGCTGCCGCCTTCAAGGCCATCGACGGCGCGAAAAAACTTCGTTTCGAATCTAAAACCAAGCGCGCGCGCGAACTGTTTCCTTGGCTCGTCTCGGGCTCGTTGGGCTTGTTGCTGGCGGGCGGATTATTGGCGTACACGCCGTGGCGCCGGGAGGCTCTCACATG
>CANHAH010000012.1 GCA_947458705.1 Opitutia bacterium
ACGGCTTCGAATTCGCGGGCGGCATCGTCGTGGCGCTCAAGCAGCAAGTAAGCGTTGCCGAGCCCGAAGTGAGCTTCGAAAGCATCGGGCTGGGCGCGGGCGGCAAACACGAGATGCTCTACGGCGGCGCCGGGTTGACCGAGCTCGAGTAGGACGCCTCCAAGATTGTTGCGAGCCGTGACCTCGGAAGGATCTAGAGCAACAACGACTCGGAAGTGTTCCAGGGCGCCAGCTAGATCGCGACTCTCGAGCAAGAGGTTGCCGAGGTTAATGTGGGCTTTGGCGTAGCGAGGATTGAGGCGTAGCGCGGTGATGAAAGCGGCCTGGGCTTTGGTTGTTTGGGCGATTGCAACGTAGGAGTTGCCAAGATTATACGGCACGGCAGCAGCGGTGGGTAGGAGGCGGGCGGCAGCTTCGAATTCCGAGATGGCTTCGACGTGGCGGCCTGCTTCGGCGTAGGCTTGGCCTAGATTATAGCGGGCGAAACCGTTGTCCGGGCGTTGGGCGGCGGTGTCGCGGTAGAGGGTGATGGCGCTGGCGTAAACGGTGTTGCGGTGGATCGTGACCGCGCCGAGGGCGGTCGCGGCGCAGAGCGGGGCTAGCCACCAGAGCCGGCCAAGCGTTCGTTGCGCGGCGAGGGCCGCGAGCACAGTGAGCGCGGCTAGCGAGAGGTAGATGCGGTGCTCTGCGAGCATCTGGCGGGTCCCGCCGACGATGCTAGATGTAGGCGCGAGAATAAGAAAATACCACACGCCGAGAAACCCGAGGGCGGGTCGGCGCCAAAGCGCGTAGCCTGTGGCGGCGAGGAGCAGTAGATCGACCGCGAGGTATGGTGCGGCGGTGGCGAGCGGGATGAAATCTTGGCCATAGTCAAAAATGAGCGGACTCGGCCAAAGCGCGAGCCGAGCATAGTGGAGTACGGCGCGGGATTGGCAGAGCGCGTAGTCCCACGGCGTGATGCCCGCGGCGGAGCCGATGGTGCCACCGCGGTTGCCGGCCCCGAGGACTAGAATCGCGAGTAATAGCCAGGTACTCGCGAGGGCGACGTAGAATTTACCATGACGTTCCCAGCCCTCGCGGAATGAGCCAGCCACAAAAGTGCGGTCGTAGAGCACCACGAGAAGCGGCGCGACCACCATAACCTCCTTGGTGGCCATACCGAGAGCGCAGGTAAGGAACGAACAAAAAAAATTTTGGCGCTGAAAAAAATACAGCGTCGCGAGCAACAAAAGCCCCATGAGCGACTCGGTGCGTTGTGCTAGGTAAGTGACGGATTCTGTTTGGAGCGGATGCACGGCCCATAGCAGCGCGGTGCTGAAGGCGACAAGTGACGCCGACGATATCTTGAGTGATTCAAGTGTGCGGCGCACGAGACCAAACAGCGTCAGCGCGGCGAAGGCGTGGATCGCGAGATTGGCAGCGTGATAGCTCCACGGCGCGGTGCCGCTGATCGCGTAGTTTAATGCAAATGACAAATTTACAAGTGGTCGGCCCTCGACCGTGATTCCTTGGCCTGAGGGCGGGGACAAGACTTGGGTCAAAGGCCAGAGCTGGCGAATTGAGGGATTTTCGACGATGGATAACGCATCATCGAAGACGAACGGCCCGCCAAAGCTGTTGGAGTAAACCGCGCCCACGGCGGCCACGAGCAGCACCGCAAGCCGGCGGGATTCGGCCGGCGCATAGAAACTCATAGAAGACGGGGACACGTGCGGGCGTAAGTTTGTAATTTAAGCGCCGTCTCTGGTCGTGGTGCGGCTCGAGTGCAGCAAAATTGCACCGATGAGCAGCACGATTCCGCCGCAGCCGATGAACGCAAGGCGCCCACTCAGAGGGTTGGGAATCAGCGCCAGCAACAGCACAAAGCCACCGTAGGCCAGACACAGCCAGCCGACGGCGGAGGATTGGTGGGCATCGTTGCCGGCACCTTCCTCTTTTGTAAAGTCAACAGGCCGGTTGAAGCGGGTGAAGAATTCGGCGACGTTTGCTTGATGCTCCGGTGTGGTGCGGCGCCAAAAAAACGTACTGCCCAGAAACCATGCGGAGCCGATCGTGATATTGCCGAAAAGCTCAATGGATTGGCGCCAGTATTCCTTGGTGTGGTCATCGAGTGGTGCGGTATAGTCGAAGAGTGACGCAGCCCATTCCGGCGTGAGAAAGCGACTGATCACCAGTGAACAAAAAAATCCCACGAGCACCGTGCTCCACGCGGACCAAGGCGGCGTCCGCCGCACTATCAAGCCGAGCACGAGCGGAACCAGTATCGGCGTGCCTATCAGAATACCCAATCTTTGTGTCATGAGGAAAAGGCTGACGCCCTTTAACTCGCTCAGTTCCAGTCCGACTAAAATTACGGCGATTCCCAGCACTGCTGTCGTGCATTTGCCGGCGCGCAGCAGGTGGGCGTCCGAGGCCTGTGGGCGTAGCATGGGCTGGTAAAAATTCTTGATGAAGTAACCGGCGTTTTTATTTAGGCCAGAATCCATCGACGACATCGTGGCCGCAAAGATGCCGCTAACCAGCAGGCCCATCATACCGACCGGCATGACGTCGCGCGCGATGGCGATAAAGGCAGCCTCCTCGGGATTTTTGAGAGTGGGAAAAAGTGCGGCTAAATCGGGATGGACGATGCGTGCCACCATCGGTGGCAGGAACCAAATCACGATACCGATCATAAACAACCCTGCGCCAAGTAATGCCGCCCAACGCGCGTGGCGGCCGTCTTTGACGCAAAGGTAGCGGTTGGCGTCGTTGAGGTTATTAGTGGAGAAAACCTGTTTCAGAATCATTGCTAGGCACCACAGCCCTAGGAATTCTTTGGAAAAAATTTGGTCGAGATCTAGGTGGCCGATGGGCGCTTGCGCAATGAAACCGCTGATGCCGCCGACCTTCAGCAGCGACAATACCGTGACCGCGAGACACACGGGCATGAGGATCAGCACTTGGATGAAATCGCTCGCCAGAACAGCCCAACTGCCACCGATCAACGCGATCACTAAGACGACCAAGCCGGTAGCTACCATGGTTAGGCTAAGATCCAGGCCGAAAACTGCAGCGAAGAAGACACCGAGAGCGTTGAGCCAGATGCCGGCCTGTAGGAGGCCGAAGGGCAACTGGAGCCACGTGAAAACCTGTTCGCTCACAGGACCGAAGCGCGTGCGGATAGCTTGGATGCTAGTGACAACGCGCAGTTGCCGGAAACGCGGACCAAAATGTAAGGCGTTGAGAAGAAACCCTAGCACGTTGCCGACATAAATCATGATGATCGGCCAGCCATAGCTGTAAGCTTGGCTCGCCGCGCCGGTAAACGTCCACGCACTGAACGCTACCATGAAAGCTGAGCCGCCGACCATCCACCAGAGGGCTTTGCCGCCGCCGCGAAAATACTCCGAGACGTTAGTGACGAAGCGCCGGAAGACCCAGCTGATCGTCAGCATGAATATAAAATAGAAAACCAATACGGCGTAGTCGTAAGGCGTCATAGGACCTTCCGGGGGCGGGGCATGGGATAGGTTTTAACACCCGCTGCGCGGTCGCAACCCTGGATTCCGTTGCGGTGGCTTAGGCACGTTGATGTGCGCCGAGGCTCGGGACTCACGGATATAGCCAGTAGCGCTTGCTCTTTTCTTGATACAGGCGGGCTTGTTCGCGCCATTGTTTGAACCAGAAATCGAGGTCAATCCGGTTGCCGTCGCGTTGGAGGGCGCGCATAAAAGCTTCGCTACCCATGTGGCGGATGAAACCATTTTGCTCACCGGGCTTGGCGGTGGAAAATGGGTTTTTCGGCTCCAGTTTACAGGCGAGACGCATGAGTTGGAAGCCGAGTTCGGTTGGGCGCCAAGCGTCGTAGTCGGTGATCTCGGCGTAGAGGCCGACGGCGGGTTGGCCGGTTTTGGCGTTGGGTACGCTGATAACGCGGAACTGGACGCCGGAGAGATTCAGCATGCGTAGTTCTTTTTCTAGGACATCGCGGGTTGCGATCTTGTGCGAGACGCCGCGGAAAATGTGTTGATTGCCGACGCCGCTGCGGAAGCCGCCAAGGTAGGTGCCGAGTCCTGTCATCGGGTAGCCTTGCACGGCGGCGAAGTCCTGAATGCCCGCGGAAGTGGGAACCCAATTTAGGCCAGTCTCGCTCCAGCGCATCGCACGGTTCCAACCACGCATCGGTATGATGGTGAGTTTGCCGGCTGCTCGTTGGGCGTCGGTGACATCGATGCCGTCGGGGGCGCGGGCATCGCGGACCAAACGAGCAAGTTCGCCCATGGTCAGGCCGTGAACGTAGGGGACGCGGAAGGCGCCGACGTAGCTCATCCAAGCGGCATCGAGCGGCGGGCCGTCGACTTTAAGGCCGCCCAGGGGATTGGGGCGGTCGAGGATGATCACTTCCTTGCCGTTTTCGAAGCAGGCTTCGACGGCCAGTTTCATCGCGCTCGTAAACGTGTAGCTGCGCGTGCCAATGTCCTGCAGATCGACGACAAGGGCGTCGATGCCCTTGAGTTGGGCCGGTGAGGCTTTGAAGCTTTTGCCTTTGTAGGCGACGCCGCTGTAAAGCGAGTAAACCATTAGGCCGGTGCGTGGGTCGATCTGGTCTGGATATTTTTTCTCGGCGGGGAGATCGCCGTAGACGCCGTGTTCGCCCGCGTAAAGGGCGACGAGATTGACTCCTGGGGCGCGGCGGAGGACTTCGACCGTGCTGACGCCCTGGCGGTTGACGCCGGCGGGATGGGTGAGAAGCCCGATACGTTTACCTTTAACGGCGGCAAAACCGTTGGCTTCGAGGACGTCGATCCCGAGTAGGACGCGGCCGGTGGTTTCAGCGCGAGGAGCTGGGGAGAAAGATTTGGCGCTTGGCGCGACGGCGGTGGCAGGCGTGGATTTTTTCTCGGCGGGCTTGGTTGTGCTGCAACCAACTAGGCTGACGACAACGGCCAGTAACGTGATGATTATACTTAGCGATGAAGCGCGCATGGTCTCGACCATAATTGTGATCTTTATCGTGGTCCTTGAGTCGAGTCCGTCGAGTCGTAAGGTGTGGCGATGTCGGCAGGAAAGGCCTGGGCGATGGCAGCGGCGAGTCGAATCGGGGTTTCTAGTAACGCGGTGGGCAGAGGGAGGTCAGGCGGGGTGATGGCGTGAAGGTTTAGGCCAGGGAAGGATTTAGCGGTGACGGTACCGGAAAAAATATAAGTCGGTTTTCCGAGGGCCCGTGCTCTGGCGGCGAGGGCACCGGGGCCTTTGCCGCTAAAAGAGCTGGCATCAAAGCGGCCTTCGCCGGTGATAATTAAATCGGCGGCGGCCAGTCGGGCCTCGAGGTCGAGCCAATCGGAGACGAGAGTATAACCGGGAATAAGTTGGGCGCGCGCGGCGGTCATGAGCCCGAAGGCGATCCCGCCGGCGGCTCCGGCACCAGGGGTCACCATCAGGGTATCAGGCTGGTCACAGTGGAGGCAGAGTAGTTGAGCGAGGCGGGTGGAATAGTGATCGAGGCGGGCGAAATCGCCTAGGCGTAAGCCTTTTTGCGGAGCGTAAATCGCAGCGGCGCCCTGGGTACCTAGCAAGGGATTGGCGACGTCGCAGGCGATGCGGAGGGCGGGAAAAGAATCAGGGAGGGTGCCGCGGAGTTTTACGATTTCGGGCCAGCGCGCAGGAATCGGGGGTACGACTGTGGCGCCTGTGCTGGTGAGTGCCTCGAAGCCGAGGGCGGACAAGGCGCCGTAGCCGAGGTCGTGGGTGGCACTGCCGCCCACACCGAGTAGGATCATTGTGACGCCGCGGGCGGCTGCATGGCGGATGAGTTCGCCCGTGCCTAAGGAGCTGGCTTGCCAAGGATCACGTTGGTCGAGCGGTACGAGCGCGAGGCCTGAGGCGGCGGCCATCTCGATCACCGCGATGGTGCCGGGGTTCTTGGCTTCGAGGCCGAGGAGTTGGCGGGCGGCAGCGGGGATTTTTTCCTGTGCGATGAAGCCGATGGGCGCGACCACAGGGGTGCCGAGCGGGCCGGTGACCGTGAAGCTTCCCAGCGTGCCATGCGCTGCCTTGGTGAGAATGGAACAAAAGCCCTCGCCACCGTCGGCGAGCGGGCAAAGGTCTAGCTGCCAGTCGGGATGTAGGCTGCGCAATGTGTCCGCGGTGATCGCACACGCTTCAGGTGCGGCGAGGGCATCTTTGAATTTATCGAAGGCGAGCAGGGCGCGCATGCGCGGGCAGAGTGGGGCTTTTTAGGGGCCGGGCGAAAGCTCATTTCAGCGGAACTAGCGGTAAATCCGTGCAACGGTATGCATGAAACAGCATTTGTGGGGTGAGAGGCTTAGTATTTGGTCTTTCTAAACCCTAGAGGCGTGCTGATGCGTAAGCCTTGCCGCCACTGAACCACCTATGACCATGATTAAGTCCGCTCCTTGCCGTATTCTTTATTATTTTAACCACTCCGTAGCGTTATGCGCGGCTTTGTTCTTAACCGCGACTGTTATAGCGCAAACGTCGGTGCGCTTGCCGGAGGAGAAAGAAGCGATCGTTTTGCCCGAGTTTAACGTAGCTGGCACCGACGAAGGTTGGAGCGCGTCGAACACGCTTTCTGGTACTCGTACCAACATGAATCTCCGCGATTTGCCGCGTTCCATGCAGATCGTCACGAGCGAATTTTTGAACGATATTGGAGCGCTCACGCTTACCGATGCTACCGATTACATCAGCGGCGTTACCAACGTCGGCAACCAAGACCAAACCAACGACGCCAACACCTACCAAGTGCGTGGCTTTCGCCAAAATAAAGTCTACCGAAACGGCCAGCGTGAACCTTTCGCGGGCATGCTCTACGATGCCGCTACGGTGGATCGCGTCGAGATACTTAAAGGCCCAAGCTCGCTCTTGGCGGGCGTTGTTGAGCCTGGCGGTATGATCAACTCCATTTCCAAAACCCCGCGCACGCGCAAGGAAACCACGGTTAAAGTTCTGGGTGACAAGTGGGGTATGCGCCGCGCGGAGGTTGATACCTCTATTCCGCTAAATAAGCGCCTCGGCCTACGCCTCGTCTGGGTGCGTCAGGCCGGCGACACGTGGCAGCAATACGCCTTTTCCAACCGCTCCGTTTATTACGGTGCACTCTCCTATAAGCTAACCGAAAACACCCGCCTCAACGGCAATCTCGAATATTTTAACTACGATGCCAATCCACCGGCGCCGCGTAGCACCGTCGCTTCGTCCTCGCCCCTTAACGCCTTCACCTGGCACGGCAACGGCGATATTAACGGCAAGACTCTTAACGGTGTCTACATTCCCTGGGGCTTCAATCCCCTCGGGCCCAACAACCGTCGTCTTTCTCGTATCGTGCGTGCCGGCCAGCAGATCGAGCACCGTTTTAACGATATGCTCTCGCTCCGCATCAGTGGTAACTATGGTCGTATACACCGCGACGATCTCCGTCTTAGCGGTACCCAAATTAGCACTAAGGTCGTTAGCGGCCTCACGGTCCCTAGCACCAATGCACTCTCATCCACCTACGATCGCCAGACCGTCAATACCTACACCGTCCAAGGCGATCTCGTCGGTAAATTCAAATATTTCGGCATCTCGCACCAGGCGATCCTGGGCGCGGAGTACATCGACACCGATGACATGCGTATTCGCGACAATACTCCCGCACTTACCTCTTACGTTTTCGGCGCCGATACGCAACCCGCTTGGGAGCAAATGCTCGATCTCTCGCGCTACACACAACCCAACAGTCGTCTCCACGCTCATGCCCGCCGTCGCGGCGTTTCGTTCACCAACGTCTTCGGCATGTTCAATGACCGCCTGCACCTGATGGCTGGAGTCCGCCACGATGAAGGCACGATCATTAATCGTAACCCAATCGCCACCGACGCTCTCGGCAAATACCAGAAAGTTTACGAAGATGCCAACTCACCCACCGTCGGCGCCGTTTATCGGGTCAACGACGCCGTCTCGCTCTTCACTTCTTCGAGTCGCTCATTCGCGGGCGTGCCCGTGAGTGCGATCGACATGTACGGCAAACCCCTAGACCAACAAGTCGGTGGAGAAGGCTACGACGCGGGCATCAAGGCCTCGCTTTTTAAGAACCGGTTTAACATCAACGTTGCCGCCTTCCAGGTCGACCAGATCAACGGCACCCGCCAAGTCTCCACCAACGAAATCATTGCCGCCGGCCTCGACCCACTTGTCGTCACCGGCGCTCGCAGCGTACAGGACGTCTCGGCCCGATCCCGCGGCTGGGAGACCGATTTCATGGTCAAAGTCCTCGACGGTTACCAAGTCGCCGTAACCTACACCAATCTACATGCCTTCGTCACCGCTAACAAATCCAACCCCTCCTCCGTCGGTGGTCCCGTATCGCAAGGTCCAGGTCGCGAGTCTTGGAGTGTTTTGCAAAAACTCGAAGTCCCAGGCCGCTGGTTCAAAGGCCTGACCGTAACGCATAGCATCATCTTCCGAGACAGCCGCCGGCCCACTGTGCAAGGCTACACGCGCCAAGACGCCAGTCTCTCCTACCGCACGACGCTGTTTAAGCGGAAGGTTACCTTCAATGTTCGAGAAGCCAATCTCACTAACCTCGAATACTGGGAAGGCTTCCAAGCTCGTGGCGCACCGCGCACGTATTCGTTCTCCATCAGCACCAAATTTTAAATTGATCTGACGGTAGTCGCAGATTTTTTCAGGGGATGTAATGGTCGAATCTGCCATTGCCTCAGCTTGGGCCTTTTTGGAATAAATTATCTTCATGTCGCTTCTGCCCCTGTTTGACGTTTCCTTGCTTATGCGCGCCACCCGGCCCGCACTTGAGTGTGAGAGTGCCACGGGCATCGTCACGGCTTACACGTTTGGCGACCTGGAAACCCGCAGTAATCGCCTCGCGCAACTATTGCGCGCGCGCGGACTAAAAACCGGCGACCGCCTCGCGTTTTTTCTCCAAAATCGCATCGAGGTCATCGATCTCTGGCTCGCGGGCGCGAAGCTAGGCCTGATAATTGTGCCGATCAATGTCCTCTACCGGGAACGTGAACTCACGCATATCGTGCACGACGCCGCGCCGACCGCTGTTGTGACTTCGGCGGATCTTGCCGCGTTAATTCCGCGCGAAGTTACAGTCTGGGACGTCGCTGCGCTCACCGCTGAAGCCGACGCGCAACCCGCGACACGCCTCGCCGTGCCTACCGATGCTGACACGCCGATGTCGCTCATCTACACCTCGGGTACGACCGGTGCCTCTAAAGGTGCGGTCCTTACGCAGGGTAATTTCGCGACCAACGCCCTCACACTCGTCACCGCTTGGGATATCACCAACGCCGATCGTTATTTGGCGACGTTGCCGCTGTTTCACGTGCACGGCTTGGCGAATGGCCTGCATTGCTGGCTGTTCAGCGGTTGCCACCTGCGTTTGCTCGAGCGCTTCGAACACGGCAAGGCCGCGCAGTGGTTTGAAGATTACAAGCCCACGCTCTTTTTCGGTGTGCCCGCGATGTTCATTCGCTTACTCGAACTCCCTGCCGACCTCGCGCGCAAGATCGGCGCGCGGTTACGCCTAGCTGTTTCGGGTTCCGCACCATTGCCGGCGGAGGTGCACGAAAAATTCCGCCAACTCTACGGCTCCGTCATTCTCGAGCGTTACGGCATGACCGAGACGTTGATGAACGTCGGCAACCCTTACGCCGGCGAACGCCGCCCGGGTACCGTTGGTCTGCCGCTCGCGCACGTCGCGGTGAAAATTTGCGACGAAGCCAACCTGCCTGTGCCCGACGGCACGACGGGCGAGGTCTGGGTCAAAGGTCCGAACGTCTGTTCCGGATATTGGCGTCGACCCGAGGCGACGGCCGCGGCTTGGACGGACGGTTGGTTCCGCACCGGCGACATCGGCGTGCGCGCGGCCGATGGCTATATCACGCTGCAAGGTCGACGCAGTGATCTGATTATTTCTGGCGGTTTTAATATTTATCCGCGCGAGATCGAGGAACTGATTTTAGAGCAACCCGGCGTGCGCGAGGTGACGGTGGTCGGCCTGCCTGATTCCGTACGCGGCGAAGTGCCCGTGGCTTATATTGTCGTGGATGCGGCGAAATTTGACGAAGCTGCAACCGTGGTGCTTCTGCGTTCGCAACTCGCGTCGTTTAAACAACCACGCTCTTATGTGCGGGTGGCGGCGATCCCGCGCACCGCTTTGGGTAAGGTGCAAAAACACCTGTTAAAATCTTTTATCCCTACCTCATGAGCCCAGCTACCCTATCACTCATCGCGTTGCTCGCGGTTATCATATTAAGTCTGACCTCACGCATTAATGTCGGCATCCTCGCGGTGGCTTTGGCCTTTCCGGTCGGTGTGTATGCGGCGGGTTTTAAAGCGGAAGCGTTGCTGGGTCTGTTTCCCTCGGCGTTATTTCTCACGCTGGCTGGGGTGACGTTATTATTTGGGATAGCGCAGCTCAACGGTACGTTGGAGGCGTTAGCGCGGCGCGGCGTGCGGGCCTGCGGCGGCACGCCCGCGTGGTTGCCGCCGTTGTTTTTCGTGCTTTCGTGCGGTCTCTCGATGATTGGACCAGGAGCGATCGCGGCGAGTGCGTTGGTGGCGCCCTTGGCGATGTCGGCAGGAATTACCGCGGGAGTATCACCATTTTTGATGGCGCTCATGGTCGCTAATGGCGCCAACGCGGG
Organism: Opitutia bacterium; assembly: GCA_947458705.1. Classification (GTDB taxonomy): domain Bacteria; phylum Verrucomicrobiota; class Verrucomicrobiia; order Opitutales; family Opitutaceae; genus Tous-C4FEB. Next base: position 10,662 of record CANHAH010000012.1, read on the forward strand.
AAATCTTTCTCCTTTCAGTCCGGTGGGTGTGATTGTGCAGGTGCAAATGCAGAAGGCCGGTCTGCCGCAAAGTGACGGGAGCGTTTTTGCGGCGAACTTTGTGGCCCATGCCGTGGTCGCATTGGGAGCTTATTTACTTTTTGGTGGTATTAAATTGCTGCGGGCGCCTAAAGTCGCGACGGCGGCGGTGGCGGTATCGCCTTTGACGGGTAGGCAGTGGTTTACCTTGGCGGTCGTGTCGGTTTGGATCGTGGGCGTCGTGGGGTTTAAAATGAATCCTGGGCTATTAGCTTTTGCCGCTTCAGCCTTCTTGATCATGGCGCAAGCCGCGGATGATCAAAAAGCCTTAGCCGCAGTGCCGTGGGCGGTGCTCTTGATGGTCTCTGGAGTAAGCCTACTGGTCGGGGTCCTAGAAAAGACGGGCGGGATGGATTTATTTTCGTCGCTGCTGGCGCGGATCGCGACCGCGGGTACTGTCAATGGGGCCATGGCTTTTGTGACTGGACTTATCTCAACCTACAGCTCGACCTCGGGTGTCGTGTACCCGGCGTTTTTACCAATGGTGCCGGGCTTGGTGGCGAAAATCGGCGGTAATTCGCTGGAGGTCGCGTTGAGCATTAACGTCGGCGCGGCCATTGTGGATGTGTCGCCGCTTTCTACAATTGGTGCGCTCTGTATCGCTGGTCTACCGCTGGGTGGAGATGCTAAAAAGCTTTTCCGGCAAATGTTGCTTTGGGGGTTTGCCATGGTCTTGGTGGGCGCCCTTTTCTGCCAGTTCTTCATCCGCTTTTTTATCTGATCGATAGCAATATATTTGCCGCCCCGTTTCAGCGCGGTTCCTTCATGTTCGTACCCCTTTTTTAAATGAAAACTTTCGTTGCTCGTTTTGTGGTGATCCCCGCGCTCTTCGCTTGGTCGGCGTCCAGTGTTGTCATAGCGGCGGAAAAAAAATCACCCGATGAAGATGCGGCGGCACGTTGGAAAAAATATGAGCCGGAAATTGTGGCGTTCGCGGAAGCTGATCGCGCAACGCCGCCGGTGAAGGGAAAAATCCTTTTCGTCGGCAGCAGTATTTTTCGCAAGTGGACCACTGTCGCTGAGCAGATGGCGCCCTTGCCGGTCTTGAACCGTGCGTTTGGTGGCTCGCGCACTCCGGACCAACTCGCGCGTTTCGAGCAAGTCGTCACGCCCTACGCGCCGAAAGTCATCGTGTATTATTGCGGTAGCAATGACCTCAAGGCCGGCACCGTGGTCGAAAATCCTGCGGCGATTTTTAGTCGTTTTCGCGAATTTTCCCAGCGCGTGAGTGCGGCGCAGCCAGCGACGCGGATTATCTTCGTATCTAGCACGCGTTCGCCGGATCGCGTCGAGCGCTGGGAACAGGTCGATCACTACAACGCGCTCGCAAGGGCTTATTGCGCCGCAACACCGCACCACACCTTTGTGGATGTGAACCCCGCGCTCGTGGATCGCAATGGTCACCCGCGGCTCGATTTATACCTAGCGGATAAACTTCATTTTCACCCGCCCGCCTACGTAGACTTCACCCGCATTATCAAACCGGTACTAACGCGCGTTTGGGCCGAGGTCGAAGCTGAAACGGCGGCCAAGGCCGCGGTGCGCTAAGGGTCGCGTGTGGGGTACTTAGCTTTAGGGCGCAGACTGCGACCGTTGATCCACGCGCCGTCCGAAAGTACGACGGAAGGTTTCGCCGGTAGGCCGCGCTCGTTGCGATGCAACATGCCTATGAGTAAATCCACGGCGTTGCCCCCGACGTGCGCGTAATCTTGATTGATGCCGGCGATGCCACGATCTCCGGAGCGTCGGTCGAGACTGACGATGCCCACATCTTGGGGCACACGTTTACCCAGTCGCGTGAGCCAATGCGGGATTTCGGCCAGGTTTACGCCGAGAATCACTTCGGGTTCATAGGTGTGAAACCATGCGGAGAACTCGGCTTCATTCCAGTGCTCGAGTAGCAGCGGCGGTACGCGGTCGGCGGTGGGTTGCGCCGATTGATCGAGTAGCGCGGCGCCGACCCAGCGCTTACCGACTTTTTCAGCTACTCGTTCCTGCAACACCAATCCAAGTCGGCGATGGCCGAGGTTACGACATTTTTTAACGGCGAGGATCAGGCCCGAAAAATGGTTGTGCGCGACGCGGCTCAGAGGGACTTGGTTGAGTGAGTAGCCGACTGCAACCGTGCAAAATTGGCTCCAATCTAAATCGATGGAATCATGGATCGAGTGGAGCGGCGCGACGAGGAGGCCTTGGACGCCGCGGTGCTGGAGGATTTCGGTGATGCGGCGCGGTGTGAGCTCAGGGTCTTCGAGATTAAACTCTTCGAGCTGGTAGCCCTGCGCGAGTGCACGGGTGCGGGCGCCGGCGATGAGTTGGCCATAATTTTGACCAAACCAGGCGGTGCGATCGGCGGCGTGTTTTTTTAGAAAGCCGATCGTCGCTTTGTACGTGTGGCCACTGCGGGATCGGCGGGCTGTCATGAGAGCGGCGATGAGAGGATTGGACCGGTAACCGAGTTCTTGGGCGGCGCGCCGGATTATGGCACGTTGGGTCTCGGTGATGCGCGGGTCGTTACGTAATGCCCGCGACACGGTCGACGCGTGCACGCCCGCCCGCTGGGCGATGTCGCGCATCGTGCTGGGCGGTTGAGGCATGATGAAAAAATGACTCGAATTCGGCGGATCTAAATCTAGGCGGGGCCGACGTAGGTGAAGCGCGGCGTGACCGTTCCATCTGCTAGCGTGACGGTGGAGACGAACATCGACTGCGGCCGCACCCAAAGCCCGCCGTCGCCGTAGAGCATTTTATAAACAACCAGAACTTCCTGTGTCTCCGAATGGCGGGCGAGCCCGTGGACTTGGTAAGCGTTGCCTTTGTAATGACGGTAACGTCCCGCGCGTGGTTCGGCGGGTAGCGGGGCAAGAGGCGCTTCGTCCATGGTAATTTTTAAACTTACTTAGCAGTGACGCGCAAAATGCCCTTCATTAGCGTCGAGTGACCGGGAAAGCTACAGATGTAATCATAGTCGCCCGGCGTGGTCGGGGCGATGAAGTAGATCGTGTCGCTGGTCTCCGGTTGCGTGAGGGCGGTGTGGAAGAGCACGTCAGGGCTGTCCGGCACATAGTTTTTCGCGGTGCCTTCGACGCCGAGCGCGAGTGCAGCGTTGCCGACGTCCTGGCCTTTACCGGGGGCGCAGAGTACAAAATTGTGCAGCATGTCATCGGTGTTGCGAAAGATGAGACGAATGCGAGTGCCAGCTTTGGTGGTGAGTAGCGTTTGGTCAAATTTCAGGCCAGGCTGCGTGCCGATGAGAAATGCCTGATCGCCCTCGTTGTTGGGCCAATCGGTGGGTTGCTTGATGGGGTGTTTCGCAGAGTGCGCGCTGGCAGTGGTAGAAATGGTGGCGACGCACAGTTCGGCTGCGTTGGGTGCAAGGGGGATGATGCGGTCGCCAGCGGGCAGTCGATTGAGGGTGTAATATGCGACGGGGTGGAGAACCGCGGATCCACTTTTCGCTGCGCGTACTCCGCTAGCTTTGACTTCATGGATAAAGCCTTCGCGCAGGCATTGTGCGGCGAGTCGCACACTTAGGCCATCGGGCGCGACGACAATTTTTTGAATCGGGCAGACCATGCGGTTGACCGGCGCAGCGCCGTAGGCGGTGTGGTAATTGTAGGTGAAACCTGCTAGGGAATAGCTGGCGATATTTTCGGCGGTGGCGCGGTCTACGGGCTGTGTAAACGTGAGAAGAAAACCGTCTGGCTGCGCTTTAATCTCTTTGATTTCAAACGGGGTCTGACCAGTCCAAGTGACGCGTTCGATGCCGTATTGTCTCGGTCCGACGGAACCCCAGCCTCGCGCGCTCTCACCGACGAACATTGTGGCGTTTTCGCCAATCGCCATGCGGAGAATGCCGCTATCGAAGCCCTCGCGAAACGAGTACGCGGCGCCTTGCCAGACGCCCGCGACTTTCTCGAGCGAGACACGGATGAGTTTGCTCTGTCCTTGGTCTCCGACGTAAAATTGTCCCGCGAACGGACCGAATTTCCCGCCGGTAAGATCTTCGATCATACCGGAGTTGGAAATACCGAGAATCGTGTGGGGCAGCCAGACCGCGGGCGGCTTGAGGCCGGGCACATTTTGCGCGACGACGTGCATGGGTTGCTCGAAGTCGGAGATGTTTTCTGGTCGAACTTTTACGGTGGATCCAGGGAGTTTGCTCCACGCGAGGCCGGCGGGATGGCCGAGGAAATCGCCGGATTCTATGTGCGTGATTTTGCCCGAGCCGACCCATTCGCCCTGATTGTCGGTAGAAAACCAGGCGCCTTGGGAGCTCACTGTAAAACCGGCGGGGGAGCGCAGGCCGCTCGCGATCGGCGTGAGTTGACCGTCGGGTGTGATCTCGACCATCCAGCCCCGCCAAGGCACGGGAGCTTGCGTGGAGCCGCCAAAGGCGACGTTGAGTGTGACGCGGAGGTTGCCGTTTGGAGCGAGGACGGGGCCGAAGGCGTACTCGTGGTAGCTGCCGGAGATGGGCAACTTGGCCACGGTTTCAAAAACATCGGCGCGGCCGTCACCGTCGGTGTCGGCGAGACGCGTGAGTTCTTGGCGTTGCGCAACGTAGTAACCGCCTCCTTGAGCTTCGATGATGCCGAGGGGTTCGTGGAGGCCTTGTGCGAATAGCGTGTAGCGGGGATTCGGCTCAGCGTCGTAGGCGCCGTCGATCCACCAAACTTCACCCCGGCGTGTGGTCACGAGGAGACGTTGGCCTGCGACGGGTAAAATGCCGCTGACTTCGAGCACGATGCCCTCAGGCACGCGCAACGGTGTGCGTTGCCAGATACGATTTTCGGCGGCGACAAGCGCGTCGGAGGGTTTCGCGAAACGCTCGAGGGCGGAGGGGTTGTTGGTCTGCGCGCGGGATGCGAGAGTAAAGGCGTAGATGGCGGCGAGGAAACGAGATAGGCGCTTCATGGGAGGGGGTTACCAGACAAGCGTGTAAGTGAGGGTACGATCGACTTTGCCGCCTGAGAGCGGGACAACAAGTTGTTGGCGGCCGTTGCGGGTGCGCACGGTGGGGTTGAGCGGACCACCTTTGGGTAGATCGATGTAGTAAGCGCGATCACCGATGATCCAGCCGTCGCCGTTGGGTTGAGCGGTGATGAACTCGGCTTCGGCGAGCAGTACATAGGTCTCCCAAGACGTGTTGCGGCCGTTGAAGACGAGGGTGCGCGTAAGGCTGCGAGCGTCGGTGCCGGGGATTAAGGTGTCGCGGACTTCGAGTTGGGCGAGTTTACCGAGGAACGTGGGGGTTCCGTCGGGTGCGAGTGTGTACCCTTGGGAAGACCAGAGAGGTTCAGGGCCGTCGGGCCAATCCCGGGCGAAACTCTCGAGGAGGGCGACGGTGGGTTTACTATTAAGGGTGAGGGCGGGGCCGGCGGGTTGGGCGAGTTGGGCTTCGCCGCGGCTTTCCCACATTTCGGCCACGTCGACGAAGCCGCCGCGCCAGACACGCAGCAGAGAACCGGTTTCAAAATCGTAGGCGAAGTGTGCGCCTGTGGGTGAGCCGACGCTTATTGCGTAGAGGCGTTTTTTAGGTTCGAAAGGGACGAAGCCTCGCTGGAGCCTGGAGCGGTCGCCAGGGGCGAGCGGTATAGAAGGCTCGATCTTTGGTTTGGCGGTAGGGTCTGCATACGTGAACGACTGCGCCGGTAGACCTATGCCGCGGACGCCGATGGCGAGGGCGGCGCGGGCGGCGCGAACGTGTTGGTAATCGAGCCGGAATGGATGGTCGCCGGCCGTGAGTTTGAGGGTACGTCCGTCGGCGCCGAGCTCGATGGGTGAAATAGCGAGTTGTTCGTCAATGAGGAGTCGGGCGGGGTTGCGCGTCTCGGCGTTAAAAGTGTACGTGTCGGTGCGGCCGACGTGAAGAGTGCCTTTGATCACGAGGGCGCCTTTGCCGGATTTTTGTATCGGGGCGACGGACAAGTTAGGCAGTGGGCCGGAGTCGGTCGGGGTGGCGACGTAATCGGCGATACCTTTTTGCGGGCCAACGTAAAGTTCATAGGTCAGGCCGCTCGTCCTGAGGGCGGGACTGTCGAGCAGCTGCGCGGAGAGGGCGCGGATGGCGAGCGTGCCGTGGTCGCCTTGAATCATGAGTGGTCCGCGTGGAGCTTCAGGATCTTTTTCAAACAAGGCGCTACGGGTGGGGCCGCTGACCTCTACGTTCTCGTGGATGAGATATCCGTTGAGAAATACGCGTAGAAATTTGGCGTTTGAGGTTTTTTTGCCGGCATCGTCGAAACGCGGGGCGCGGAATTCGATGCGGAGTCGTTGCCAGAGGCCGGGGGCTCGAGCCGCGTGAGCTCGGGGAGCCGTGCCACCATAGCTTTCGTTGCCTTTGCCCCGAGCGGCGTCCCAACGATCGTAGATGCCGCCGCAATCAGAAGGTTTGGGCGCGGCGGTCTGGCCCCAGCTGTCCAAGAGTTGCACTTCGTAGCGGCCCATAAGGTACACGCCGGAGTTGGAGCCGGTGCTTAGGAGGAAATCGAGTTCGAGTTCTACGTCGGCGTGATCCCAGGCGGTGACTAGATTAGCTCGGTCCTGCTTAGTGGGATTGTTAATAAGTACGCCCGAGCCGGGTAGGCCGGTTAAGATCTTATCGTGGCGCGGATCTCCCCCGAGTGCGCTGACGGATTGCCAATTGGCGCCAAGGGTTTTGAGGGCGCCGGGAGCGGTGAGTGTTAGAAGCGACTGGGCGTGCGTGACGTGAACGAGCAGCGCACACGCGAGCAGACGGAGGGGTAATAACTTCATGGGGAGAGAAGAGGCCGAAAGTCAGGCCAAAATTCCCTACACGGCAACCCCTGATACGGATTGGCCCAGATTTTTTCGGAAGGGAACGCGTGTCGAACCTTGAGTGACGACACGCGTCGCAACACTCAAAGTTTATCAACGATGCGATCAGCGAGGCCGTAGGCGATGGCTTCTTTGGCGTTGAGATAGAAATCGCGGTCGGTGTCGCGGTTAATAACCTCAATAGGTTGGCCGGAGGCTTGGGCGAGAATTTCGTTCAACTCGGCGCGGATTTTTTCCATTTCCTTGGCCTGGATGTTGATATCGGTCGCGGGGCCGACCATGCGGCCGGAGATAAGCGGTTGGTGAATCAATACGCGGGCGTGCGGGTAGAGGAGCCTACGGCCCTTGGGGACGCCGGAGAGTAGGATCGAGCCCATCGAGGCAGCCATGCCTGTGACAACCACGGTGATCGGGGAGGTGATCAACTTCATCGTATCATAAACGGCCATGCCAGCGGTGATGGAGCCGCCGGGGGTGTTGATGTAGAAGGTGATCGGTTTTCCAGGGGCAACGGCTTCTAGGTAAAGGAGACGCTCAGTGATATCCTTGGCGGAGGCATCGGTTACAGCGCCCCAGAGAAAAATTTTACGTTGCTCGAGAAATTTTTTCTGGATGAGAAGCGCGACGGGCGCGCCGTTTTTCTTACCGGCGGCTTCTTCCTTTTCGTCGTCGTCCTCGTCCTCGTCATCGAGGCGAGGGATCGGTTCGGAGAGGTTGGGCTGGAGGCTAGAGAAATGCATATGGTTAAAAGAGTGGTAGGGAGGTTGGTTTTGGCAAGAGTTGGGACAGGCTTTTGCGGAGAGGGTGGAGGCGCTCAATAACGGACTTTATCGGTCTTGGCGGCCCACTCCTTGAATGCAATTTGGGCTTCGTCGCGCAGAAACAGCTTCATCTTCACAGTGCGGTGCTCGGGTGGAAGTGGAATTTGTTGGTAAATAAAATCGTCGTCGAACCCGATCGCGGCTGCGTCGGCGCGGGTGTTGCCGTAAAATATCTGGGGAATCCTTGCCCAGTAAATCGCCGCTAGGCACATCGGGCAGGGCTCGCAACTGGTATAAAGTTCGCAGTCGGTGAGCTGAAACGTCCCGAGCGCCGTGCACGCATCCCGGATTGCGACGACCTCGGCGTGGGCGGTGGGATCGTTGGTAGAGGTCACGCGGTTGCTGCCACGCCCCACGACCTCGTTGCGCCGTACGACGACGCAGCCAAACGGGCCGCCCCGCCCCGAACGCATGCCGTTTTCGGCTAATTGCACGGCTTCTCGCATGAAGGCTGCTTGGCTCATGAGTGTTTCTCGGACATTGTTTTCAAAGCACAGATCGAAATCATTAAAGATCTAGCGTTAGTAAGTGAATGACACGAGACAACGCGTAACTCACTCTCCTTGCACCCTTCTTCACATTCCATGAGCACCACCAACATCGCCGGCCTCGAAATCCGCGGGCCGATCAACGCCGTCACTGCTGAGATCCTCACGCCCGCTGCTTGCGAGTTTCTTGCTGGTCTTTTCCGTAAATTCGACGCCCGCCGCCTCGAGTTGCTCGCGCGTCGCTTCGAGCGCCAACGCCAACTCGACGCCGGCCACCTCCCAGATTTCTTGCCTGAGACTGCCGCTATCCGCGCAGATCTTTCCTGGCGCGTCGCCCCCCCCGCTCCCGATCTCAGCGACCGCCGCACCGAGATCACCGGCCCCGTGGACCGCAAGATGGTCATTAACGCCCTCAACTCCGGAGCCAAGGTGTTCATGGCTGATTTCGAAGACGCTACGTCGCCGACTTGGGACAACCTGCTCGAGGGGCAACTCAATCTTCGCGACGCTATCCGCCGCACCATTACTTTCATTAGTCCCGAGGGTAAAGCCTACGCGCTCAAGCCCCAGACCGCTACGCTCGTCGTGCGTCCCCGCGGTTGGCACCTGCCCGAAAAACACGTGTTTCTCGAAGGCAAGCCTGTTAGTGGCTCGCTCTTCGATTTCGGTCTCTATTTTTTCCACAACGTCAAAGAAGCGCTCGCTCGAGGCACCGGCCCTTATTTTTACCTGCCGAAAATGGAGAGCTACCTTGAGGCTCGCCTTTGGAACGATGTCTTTATTCACGCTCAAGCCGCCCTAGGCGTCCCGCGCGGTACAATCCGCGCCACTGTGTTGATAGAGACCATCCTCGCGACATTCGAAGCTGAAGAAATCCTTTACGAACTCCGCGACCACTCCTCCGGCCTAAACTGCGGCCGCTGGGACTATATCTTCAGCTGCATTAAAAAACTCAAACGCCGCCCCGGCTACGTGTTCCCTGATCGCACGCAGGTCACCATGACCGCGCCGTTCATGCGCGCTTACTCGCTCTTTGTGATCAAAGTTTGTCACCGCCGAGGCGCGCACGCCATGGGCGGCATGGCCGCGCAGATTCCCATCAAGAACAACCCCGCCGCCAATGACGCCGCGCTCGCCAAGGTCCTCGCCGATAAAGAACGCGAAGCCTCCGACGGCCACGATGGCACCTGGGTCGCGCACCCCGGTCTCGTCCCGATCGCGCTCCAAGCCTTCGACAAACACATGCCCGGCCCGAACCAAATCTCGCGCCAGCGTGACGACGTTATCCCCAACGCCGCCGAATTCCTCGCTGCGCCCGTCGGTACCATCTCCGAAGCCGGCGTCCGCACCAACCTCAGCGTTGGCGTCCAATACGTCGAAGCCTGGCTCGGTGGCCTCGGCTGTGTCCCGCTTTACAACCTAATGGAAGACGCCGCCACCGCCGAGATTTCTCGCGCGCAGCTTTGGCAATGGCTCCACACCGGCGCCCAACTCGTCGACGGCCGCATCCTCACCGCCGCGCTCTACGATCAATTTCTGGAGGAAGAACTCGCCAAAATTAAACACGAAATCGGCGACGATCGTTACCTGCGCGGCCATTTCATCCGCGCGATTGAGATCTTCATGCTCATGGTGAAATCACCGCAGCTCGACGAATTCCTCACTCTTCCTGCTTACGAATTACTCGCTTAACCGCGCGCATTCCTGCGTCGCGCGCGCCGCTTCTTGATGCTCACCATCGACTCACTCAACGCTCTTGATCGCGCGGCCTTCACCGCCGCGCTCGGTCATCTCTTTGAGCATTCGCCGTGGGTGGTCGACGAGACGTGGCCGCGCCGACCGTTTTGTGACGCGGCGCACCTCCACGCGGAGCTTTGCGCCACTATGCGTTTCGCCGCCTCCACCCGCCAACTTGCCCTAATCCGCGCTCACCCCGATCTCGCCGGCCGCCTTGCTCAACAAAACGCCCTCACCGCCGAATCCACCCTCGAACAAGCCAGCGCCGGCCTCCACCGCCTGACCGACACCGAACTCGCCGAATTTCAGCGCCTCAACACCGCCTATCTCGCACGCTTCGGTTTCCCGTTTATCATCTGCGCTCGGCTCAACGCTAAATCCGCTATCCTCGCCGCGATGACCGCCCGTCTTTCGCAAACCCCAGAGCACGAATTCACTACCGCTCTTGGAGAAATCGAAAAAATCGCCCACCTGCGTCTCAACGATCTTTTGGAGAAAGCCCTCTGATGCCCGGTAAACTTAGCACTCACGTCCTCGATCTCACCACCGGTCGCCCTGCGGCGGGCTTGCGCATCGAGCTCCACCGCCACGCCCCCGGCGCCGCGCCAACGCTCATCAAAACCGATGTGACCAACGCCGACGGCCGCACCGACGCCCCGCTGCTCAACGCCGAGGAAATCACCGCTGGCAGCTACGAACTTATCTTTGACGTCGCCGCTTATTTTGTTTCGCGCGGCATCGCCTCGCCGTTTCTCGATCGCGTGCCAGTCCGTTTCGCCATCGTCGACGCTTCGGCCGGTTATCACGTTCCGCTGCTCGTCACGCCTTGGGCCTACAGCACGTATCGCGGCAGCTGATGCACGCCTCTGCTCAACTCCTCCTTAGTTACCTCGCCGAACTCGCTCAAGTCACCGACGAGCCCGGCCAACTCACGCGTACGTTTCTCTCGCCTGCGATGCGGCGCGCCAACGCGCTAGTCGCTACGTGGATGCGCGACGCCGGTCTCGTGACCCGCGAAGATACCGTCGGCAATCTGATTGGTCGCCTCGATGTACCCGCCGCGCCGCGCGCGCGCACGCTGTTGCTCGGTTCGCACCTCGACACAGTGCGCGACGCTGGACGATTCGACGGCGCTCTCGGTGTGTTGCTGCCCATCGTCGCGATCTCCGAACTGCGTCGACGGGGTGTCACGCTACCGTTTGCTGTCGAAGTGCTCGGTTTTTCCGAGGAAGAAGGCGTTCGTTTCGCCAGCGCCTACCTGGGCAGTAAAGGCTACTGCGGACAACTTCGCGCCGCGGATCTAAAGCTCACGGATGCCGACGGACTCAGCGTTCGCACCGCGCTCAAAACGCTCGCGCCATCTGCTAAACCGTTCGCATTGCCGCGTCGCGCGCACGCCCCGCGCGATCTGCTTGGTTACGTTGAGATCCACATCGAACAAGGTCCTGTGCTTGACGCCAAGAAACTCGCCCTCGGCGTCGTATCTGCTATCGCGGGCCAGACGCGTGCGAAGCTCGCCTTTCACGGCCGCGCCGGCCACGCCGGTACCATGCCGATGAATCTCCGCCGCGACGCGCTCGGCGGCGCCGCAGAATTCACGCTCGCCGCTGAAGAGCTCGCACAACGTACCCCCGGCCTCGTCGCCACCGTTGGCACGATGTCCGTTGCGCCCGGCGCCGCCAACGTCATCCCTGCGACGGCGGCTTTCTCGCTCGATCTGCGACACCCGAGCGACGTTATTCGCCGCTCCGCGCTTCGGCAACTGCAGGCCGCCGCCGCTCGCATCGCTCGGCGCCGTCAACTCACCTTCACTTGGACTGCTACACAGGACAACGCCGCAGTCACGTGCTCGCCTGCGCTCACCGCCACGCTCACTGCCAGCGTCCGCGCCTTGCAGGGGAAAACCATCGCGCTCCCCAGTGGCGCGGGTCACGACGCAGTTGTTCTTTCCGCGCTTACGCCGGTTGCGATGCTGTTCGTGCGCAGTCGCGCCGGTCTCAGCCACCATCCTGACGAATTTTCTTCACCAGCCGACATCGAGCTCGCGCTTCAGGTGCTGATCGACTTTCTCGCGCGCCTCGCGCGCACTCACACTTTATGAAACGCACTACGCTCGTCTCCAAAAATGCCAAGATCTCGCCCGAGCCTGAGCGTCTCGACCTCATCATCCGCGGCGGAAAGCTCGTCACCCCTGGCGGCGTGATCTGGGCTGACCTCGGCGTCAGGCACGGAAAATTTGTCCAGATCGCCCCCGATATTACTGAACTCACGCACGAGACTATCGACGCCAAAGGTCGCTACGTTTTCCCCGGCATCATCGATGCGCACGTGCATTTCAACGAGCCCGGTCGCGCCGATTGGGAAGGCCTCGGTTCCGGTTCGGCCGCGCTCGCTGCTGGTGGCGGCACGTGTTTTTTTGACATGCCGCTCAACTCCGAGCCACCCGTCCTAGACGCCGCTAGTCTTCGCGCTAAGCGCACGCTCGCCGAACAACAATCCTGCGTTGATTTCGCGCTCTGGGGCGGACTCGTCCCAGGAAACCTCGACAAACTCGCAGGCTTGCGCGACGCCGGAGCCATCGGCCTGAAAGCCTTCATGTGTAACAGTGGAATCGACAGTTTCGGTGCCGTCAACGCGACCGTTCTTCGCGAAGGCATGAAGCGCGCCGCCAAACTTGGCATGCTTGTCGCAGTCCATGCCGAAGACGACGCGCTTGCGGCAAAATTTACCGCAATCGAAAAAGCCAAGGGCCGCAACGATGCTAAAGCCTGGCTTGCCTCTCGCCCTGTCGAAGTCGAGCTCACCGCCATTCGTACAGCGCTCGAGCTGGCCGGCGAGACAGGTTGCTCTCTGCACATCGTGCACGTCAGCAGCTCGGAAGGCATCTCGCTCATCTCCGCCGCCCGCGCGCAACGCGTCGACGTCACCGCTGAAACCTGTCCGCACTATCTTCTGCTTAACGACAAAGATGTCACCAAACTCGGTGCCGCCGGTAAATGCGCGCCGCCGATCCGCGACGAAAAAAATCGTCTCGCGCTCTGGACCGAGCTCCGTGCCGGTCGCATTCACACGGTCGGATCCGACCACTCGCCGGCTCCGCCCGTGCTGAAGACGTCAAAGAACTTTTTCGAAATCTGGGGCGGGATCGGTGGCGTCCAACACGGCGCGCCGTTGCTACTGAACGAGTGCGCCTCGACGATCGAAAATGATTTACCCATGCTCGCCGCCGTTCTCGCGCGCAATGTCGCTCGCCGCTTCCGAATCGAGGAGCGTAAGGGCTCCATTGCTCTCGGTCGCGACGCCGATTTCTCGATTTTCTCCGTGCGTGAGCCGGAGAAAATTTCTGCCGACGATTTGTGGACGCGTCACCGTACCAGCGTGTACGTCGGTCGCAAAAATCGTACGCATATTTCGCACACGTTCGTCCGTGGCCAAGCTGCTTGGCGCGACGGCCGCCTCGCGTTGCCTTCGCCCCGCGCCGAATTTCTCCGCCCCGTCGGCCCGCTCTGATTTTATCGCCGCCCGCCAACCCTCTTGCTGTCCCTGCGTTTCGCACCAATATAACCATCATGTCTGAACTCTTTGGTCACACTCGCGCTCGCGTCGCTGCCCGGCACGCGCTCATCACCCCCAATAACCACGTCGCCAGTACGCTGCCCGGTTTTACCGATGCGACCGCGGTGGTGCTGATCAGCCCGGTCATGGGCGCGCGGTTCGCGCAGACGCTGATCACGTTTAACAAAGGCGGCGCGGCCAACGTCGCCGCGAGCGACGTCGAAACCTTCGGCTATTTCATGAGTGGTGGCGGCACGCTCGGCGTCGGTACTCACCGTCAACGTTGCGAAGCAGGCGGATTTTTCTTCGCCCCTGCGGGACAGGCTTGGACGCTCACTGCGCCTAAATCCGGTACGCAACTCACGCTCTTCCAAAAAAAATTCCAACCGCTTGCTGGTGCGCCCGCGCCGCGCGTGATCATCAGTGAAGTCGCTAAGGTCAAAGGCACGCCCTTCCTCGGCGACCCGGCGGCGAATCTGCAGATGTTGTTGCCCGACGAGCCCGGCTATGATCTGGCCGTTAACATTTTCGCTTATCAGCCCGGTGGACATCTGCCCTTCGTTGAGTCTCACATCATGGAGCACGGCTTGCTCATGCTTGAAGGCGCGGGGGTTTACCGACTCGAAGACGAGTGGTATCCCGTGCAAGCCGGCGATGTGATCTGGATGGGCTCATATTGCCCCCAATGGTTCGTTGCTATGGGCAAGACTCCCGCGCGCTATCTTTATTATAAGGACGTCAACCGCTCCGCGCTATGATCCAGGCCGCCGCTCCGCTCGCACTCACGGTGGATTCGGCCGCACTCGCGCGGCGCCTGCATGAACTCGCGTTGATCTCCGAGGCACCCGCGCCCGTCGTGACCCGCGTGCTGTTTTCGGCAGCCGACCAACGAGGTCGTGACTACGTCCGCCAAACCGCCAGCGAGGCTGGACTTACGATTCGCGAAGACGCGGTCGGAAATATTTTCGCGCGCTGGGAAGGCAGTGAACCGACGTTGCCCGCCGTCGGCACAGGCTCGCACACTGATGCGATTCCCAACGCCGGACTTTACGACGGGGTCGTCGGCGTCTTGGGCGGCTTCGAGGCGTTGCACTCGCTGAAACGTGCGGGCTTTCAACCGCGCCGATCGATTGAAGTGGTGATGTTCACCGCCGAAGAGCCGACTCGTTTCGGGATCGGTTGTCTCGGTTCGCGCCTGCTCGCCGGAGCTTTGCCGCTCGAAAAAGCCCGTGCGCTTCGCGATCGTGAAGGTCGTTCGCTGGAGGAGTTGCGCATAGCCGCCGGCTGCCAAGGCGCGCTTGAATCCGTTAAATTGCCGGAAGGTTTTTACCACGCGTTCGTGGAGTTGCACATTGAGCAAGGGCCGTTGCTCGAGGCGGAAAATATTCCCATTGGTATCGTCGAACATATCGCTGGCCCGAGCAGCTACCGAGTTTCGCTCTTGGGCGAAGGCGGCCACGCTGGCGCGGTTTTGATGCCAGGCCGGCGCGATGCTGGACTCGCGGCGGCGGAGATCGCGCTCGCAGTTGAGCACGCAGCGAAAACCAGCGGCAGTCCCGATACAGTCGGAACCACCGGCGTATTTCGCATTGAACCTGGGGCGGTCAACAGCGTGCCCTATAGTGCCTATCTTGAAATCGACCTGCGCGACACGCGGCTCGATACGCGGGAAAAAGCGCTCGGTGAGATCCGTCATGCGGCCGCCGCAATCTGCGCACGCCGCTCCGTGCAGCTCGAGTTTTCTGAAATCAACGCCGATCCGCCGTCACCTGGCGACGCCCGTACGATCGCCATCGCTGAGCAAGTCTGCGTGGAACTCGGCCTGCGCCATCGCCGCATGGTGAGTCGTGCGTATCACGACTCGCTTTTCATGGCGCGCGTGAGTCCCACGACGATGATTTTTATCCCGTGTCGCAACGGCTGGAGCCACCGCCCCGAGGAATACGCTTCGCCGGATCACATTGCCGCTGGCGTAGAAGTCCTTGCGCGCACGTTGGCACGATTGGCGGTATAAGGGCTGCACCATGGCCCTCGATTTCATCCTCAACGGTAAAGCGATGCACGTCGAAGGCCTCGCCCCGACGACGACGTTACTTGATTATCTGCGCACGCACGGTTGCACGGGCAGCAAACAAGGCTGCGCCGAGGGCGATTGCGGCGCGTGCACAGTGGCCATCGTGGACTGCGATGCGCACGGTCAGCCCGCTTATCGCGCGATCAACAGCTGCATCGCGCTTTTGCCGATGTTCGCTGGCCGGGAGGTCATTACCGTCGACGGACTCGCCGACGGCGCGAAATTACATCCTGCGCAAAGTGCGATGGTTGAGCATTATGGTTCGCAGTGCGGCTATTGTACGCCCGGTTTTGTAGTCTCGATGTTCGAGGCTTACAACCGCAACGATTGTCAGACATCGGCTAAAATCAGCGATCAACTTTGCGGCAATCTCTGTCGTTGCACCGGTTATCGACCGATCCGCGATGCCGCGCTCGCTACGGTAGCCCATTGCGGCGCGGATAAATTCAAAGCACGCCTCAAGCAACCGCTCGCGGTCCTGAGTGAACTCGACTACGCGGTCGCGGGAGAACATTTTTTTCGGCCCACCTCGCTCGCAACTTTGTTTGCTTTGAAGGCGGCTCATCCTGCCGCGCAACTGGTAGCGGGAGCGACAGAGATCGGGGTGGAGTTGAATAAAAAAGCGCAGGCCTTTCCTCTGCTAATTTCTGTGGAAGCGGTGCCTGAACTTACGCAGATCGTTGAAACGCCGACTGCGTGGCGCATCGGTGCCGGCGCGACGCTGACGAATGTCGAAGAGGCTTTGGGAGCGGAGTTTCCGTCGCTGCAAAAAATGCTCTCCGTCTATGCGTCGCGCCAAATACGCAATCGCGCGACCCTCGGCGGTAACATCGCGACTGCGTCCCCGATTGGCGACAGCGCGCCGTTGTTGCTGACGTTCGATGCTGCGTTGGTGCTCACGTCCGCGAGCGGTGAACGCACTGTGCCACTCCAAGATTTTTTTATTGGTTACCGTAAAACCGTATTGCGGGCGGACGAAGTGATTCGAGAAATCGTCGTTCCGCGCATCGCGTCAGCGGCGGGTCACACGCGCCGAGTGGATTATTTTAAAGTGTCGAAGCGGCGCGAGATGGACATCAGTATCGTTGCTGGTGCGTTTCTCGTTGAGACCGACCCTACTGGGGTTGTGCAGGTCGCGCGGTTGGCATTTGGCGGAGTAGCGGGGAAGCCGGTGCGAGCGTTGTGTGCGGAGGCGGCGCTGTTGGGAAAAACGCTCGGTGAAGCAGCGGAGGCCGTGTCGGCAGTGTTGCGCGCGGAATTCACGCCCATCGATGATGTGCGCGGCTGCGCAGAGTATCGGCGCGGACTGATCGCGAGCTTGTGGGAGAAATTTGTGAGCGGGGAACACAGCCTGGCTCAGGACGGCGCGTTGGATTTTACCGCAGGCGCACCCGTGCCGCCGACTGATGTGTCGCGAGCGTTGCGGCATGATAGTGCGGTCGGTCATGTGACGGGGCGTGCATTATACGTGGATGACACGGCGCAGCGCCGGTCTATGTTGGAAGTGTGGCCAGTGATGGCGCCGTACGCCCGAGCGAAGATTGCGCGCCGTGACGCCACAAAGGCGCGGGCGTGTGCGGGGATTGCGGCGGTGTTGTTGGCGGAAGACATCCCGGGAGAAAACAACGTCGGTCCCGTGCGGCCCGACGAGCCGATGCTCGCGACGGACGAGATTCAATTTCACAATCAGATCGTGGCCATCGTTGTTGGCGATTCAATCCGTGCATGCCGCGCGGCAGCGGCGTTGGTGGAGGTGGATTACGTGCCGTTGCCACCGCTACTCGGCGTTAGGGCGGCGATTGCGGCAGGCAGTTTTCATGCGGCGCCGCACGAACTAGTGCGTGGTGACGTGGTGGCGGCATTGGCTGCGGCGCCCCATAAACTCGAGGGTGAATTTGAATTTGGCGGGCAGGAGCACTTTTACCTCGAGACGCAGGCCGCCTGGGCGGAGGCGGGCGAAGATGGGACAATATTGGTGCATTCCTCGACGCAACATCCCTCTGAAATCCAGAACATCGTCGCCGAAGTGCTGCACGTGTCGCGACACAAAGTCGTGGTGCAATCACCTCGCATGGGCGGCGGGTTTGGCGGCAAAGAAACGCAAGGCAACGGTCCGGCTGCGATCGTCGCGCTTGCGGCGCTAAAAACCGGAAGGCCCGTGCGTTGGCAATTGGACCGTGATGTCGATATGGCGCTCACGGGAAAACGGCATCCGTTTTGGGCGAAATATCAGGTCGGCTATGATAGTGAGGGCCGTTTGCTCAGCTCACAGGTGGAGCTTGTAGCCGACGGCGGCTGGTCGATGGATCTTTCTCAGGCGATCTGTGATCGCGCGTTATTTCACTTGGACAATGCGTACTTCATCCCCGCAGTCCGCTTCACAGGGCGGATTGCGAAAACTAACGTGACGTCGCACACGGCGTTTCGTGGCTTTGGCGGGCCGCAAGGTATGCTCGTAGTTGAAGAGATCGTGGCGTGCATAGCAGGTCGGCTCGGGCTCGCGCCCGAAATCGTTCGCGCGCGTAATTTTTATCACGGTACCGGTGAAACGAACACGACGCATTACCGCGAAGATATTGGTACTAACAGGATTCAAGACGTATGGAATCGCGTCTTAACCGAAGCAGGTTTCGCGGAGCGGCGTCGCGCGATTACTGCGTGGAA
This sequence comes from Opitutia bacterium, assembly GCA_947458705.1. Classification (GTDB taxonomy): domain Bacteria; phylum Verrucomicrobiota; class Verrucomicrobiia; order Opitutales; family Opitutaceae; genus Tous-C4FEB. Next base: position 28,880 of record CANHAH010000012.1, read on the forward strand.
TGCGCAGAGCGGGCGCGTTAAACGCGGGCTCGCGGTGACGCCCGTGAAGTTCGGGATTTCGTTCACGCTAACGCATTACAATCAGGCCGGGGCTTTGGTGCTGATTTATCCGGACGGCTCCATACAAGTGAATCATGGCGGCACGGAAATGGGTCAGGGCTTGAACGCGAAGATTCTAGGTGTGGCGATGCGCGAACTCGGTGTAGCTGCGGAAAAAGTCCGGTTGATGTCGACGAGTACCGATAAGGTTCCCAACACCTCGCCGACGGCGGCATCGAGTGGTGCGGATCTTAACGGCGCAGCCGTCCGTAACGCGTGCGAAATTCTACGTGAACGTTTGCGGCCCGTGGCGCTGCATTTGCTCGGTGTAGACGAGTCGGAGGTGCGGGAGTTGGATTTTGCCGCTGACGCGGTGACGGTCCGCGGACAGCCGACCCGCAGCGTCTCGTTTGCCGCGGTCTGTCAGCGGGCATATCTCGAGCGGGTGAGTCTCTCGACGACTGGTTTTTATAAGACACCTGGGATTCACTGGGACTGGGCTAAAGCGGAAGGGCGGCCGTTCCATTATTTTTCTTACGGCGCATCAGTTTCTGAGGTGGAAGTGGATGGCTACACGGGTATGCATCGTGTGCGACGCGTGGATATCGTGCATGACGTGGGTGATTCGTTGAATCCGGGGATTGATCGCGGACAGATCGAGGGTGGGTTCGTGCAAGGCATGGGTTGGCTCACGCGTGAAGAGTTAAAATGGGATGCTCAAGGCCGTTTGCTGACGCATAGCGCGAGCACTTATCAAATCCCCGCGTTCAGTGATGCGCCCGTGGAGATCAACGTCACGCTATTGCCGATGGCACCGCAGCCGAACACGATTCACGGCAGTAAAGCGGTGGGTGAACCGCCCTTGATGTTGGCTTTCAGCGTGCGTGAAGCTATCCGCGATGCCGTGGGGAATTTCGGTAAGCCTGGGAGGGAAGTGTTGCTCGCATCGCCGGCGACGGGTGAAGCGATTTTTGCTGCCGTGCAGGCGCGTTTGAAATAACTCTAGTCGAGCGCGGGACTGCTTGCGCTCACAGTTGCTGCTGTCGAGGCGATTTGGTCGCGAATTTTTAACATTTGGGCTGCGATACTCAGAGCGATTTCGTGCGGGTGGTTGCTTCCGAAATCTTCGCCAATCGGACAGAAAAATTCTGCAGCGCGTTCAAGCTTGAGGCCGTGGGCCACAAGTTCGCGCCGCAGTACAATCGCTTTGGCGGCGCTGCCGATGGCGCCGAGATAGGGAAAGGTGCGCTCGGCGAGGGCGCGTTGAAGGACAGGGCGATCGCTGGCATGACCTTTTGTCATGCAGAGAACGAAAGCAGTCGCGGGCAACGTGGGAACTAGATCGGCGGGTTGGGCGTGAACAATGATCTGGAGGTTATGGGCGCGGGGTAGGCGATGCAGCCAGTCGGCCCGTGGGTCGATCACCGTGACGGTACACGCCAGCGGGAGAAGCACGGGCACCAAAGCCTGAACGACGTGGCCGGCGCCGAAGATAACTATGGGCCACGGACCGGCGGGTGCGTGGGGCTCGAAGTAGAGTTTGACGGAGCCGCCGCAGGTCATTCCGACGTCGCCTTTTAGGCTCCAATTGACGAAGCGTGGCGTCGTGGAGGAGGCGGCAAGGAGTTCTTGCGCGAGCACGATGGCTTGCGCTTCGACGCGGCCGCCTCCGACTGTGCCTGAGAGTAGGCCGGCGGGCGTGACGATCATTTTGGCCCCGGTGTCTTGGGGCGTGCTGCCAAGCGCATTGACCAAAATGACGAGGACAAACGCCGCGGACTCGCGCTCAAGGACGGCGAGTTGTTCGTAGAACGTCGGCATTTTTTAAGCGAAGTAGGCGGCGCGGCACCTCAGAGCGGTACTAGGCGGACAGCGCGGATTTCAAAGGGGACGCCTTCGAGTTGAAAGCCGATGCAGCCTGACTGGGGCGTGGCGCGGGAGATTTTATTTTGGAGGACGCCGTTGACGGTGACGGTGATCTCGCCGTCGCGGCAGACGATGTCGCAGCTGTTCCAAGCGCCGATAGGTTTTTCGCTATCGGCTGCAGTATGGGGTCGAGCTGGTACTTTGGCAGCGGGATCGAGGGCTTCGGCGAAGGTGGCGCCGGCCATCGGGATGAGGTCGCCGACGGATTTATGTTTTGTCTGCACTTGGAGGCAGATCGGCCAGGCGCGGTCTTTGGGGCCTGACGCGATGTGGATCAAGATACCGCTGTTGCCGGGTTTTTCGGTCCAGCGCCACTCGACGTGAAGTGAGTAATTTTTATAAGTTGCGGTGGTCGCGAGGTAGCAAACCGGTTGGCCGGCAACGGCAAGGGAACCGTCTGCATTGTAATGGCAGACCGCGGTGATGGTGGTGGGCGTGGCGGGGAGGGTGATGAGTTCCCAGCCGGTGAAGTCGCGCCCATTGAGGAGCTCGGCGGCAGAGATCCGCGGGAGGTAAAGCAGAGTGAACAAAAAAAGTGTGCGTACGATCACGGGAGGGTGAAGTTGGGGTGCGGTTGAGGTTATGACCGCTTAAGTGGCGGCGTAGGCGGTGAGCAGCCGACCGCGGCCGAGACGTTTGCAGATGCGGGCGAGGGCGAGTTGGTCGCGGGCTGAGAGGATGGCAAACTCGCGGGTGAGGTTCGCGGCGATTTTGGGAAAAAGCGCGCCAATGAAGCGTCGGCCTTTGAGGGTGAGTTCGACTTTGATGAAACGCCGGTCACCGGTCTGGCGCGTGCGGGTGACGAGATCGTCGCGCTCGAGATTTTTTACCACTAGGGTGAGATTGCCGCCGCTTTTTAGAAGCTTACTGGCGAGTTCAGTTTGGAAGAGTGGACCGAGGTGATAGAGGGCTTCGAGGGCACCGAATTGCGTGAGAGTGAGATGGGTAGGCAGAGCAACATGGGCGCGGTCGGTGACAGAATCCGCGGCGCGCATCAGTTTGAGGTAGGCCTCGAGCGCCATAGCCTCTGCCTTCGAACTTTCGTGCCGCTTGCCCATGGTTGTAGGTCGATGAAGAATGCTTCTGGCGGCGCAAAGCGGCGTGGGGTCAGCTTAGGTCGCGTCTATCTTGGTGATGCGACCTGTGTGTCGACCTCCTTCAAACGGAGTGGCGAGCCAGACTTTCACTATATGCAAGGCCTCGGCCTCAGTGACGGTGCGTTGGCCGAGTGAGAGGCAGTTGGCGTCGTTGTGTGAGCGATTCCAGATGGCAACTTGTTCGTTCCAGCAGAGGCCGCAGCGCACACCTTTAACGCGGTTTGCTACGATGGCTTCGCCGTTGCCGGAGCCGCCGAGGACGATGCCACGTTGGACTTCGCCGCGGGCGACGGCTTCGGCGACGGGACGGATGAAATCAGGGTAGTCGCAACTCGCTTCCGAGTGGGTGCCGAGATCTCGCACAGTATGGCCGGCCTTAAGGAGCATGGCTTTGATGGCTTCTTTGTAGGTGAAGCCGGCGTGGTCGGAACCGATGGCGATAGTGAACTGCTGTGACATGGCGGGCTGTGGTGTCGATTTAAGTAAAGTGGCGCGAGGGCGTTGAGCTTGGGTCGTTATTCGATGGTCGCAGAAGGGTCGCAAACAAATTTCCCGCTCCGGAAGATCAATTTGGTTTGTTCAGGGGATGAATGTGACAGGCCGTCAGGAATTATACTGTTTTTAAGTGCCGTCGATCAAGCGCCAGAAAGCGGTGGCATCGCTGAGGTCGCGCAGGACGGCGGTGGGGGCGTGCGCGGAAAGCACATCGACACTGTGACTGCCGGTGGCGACGGCGAGAGTCTGAGCACCGATGATACGTCCGCAGGCGATGTCGTGGGGTGTGTCGCCGATAACCCAAACTCGATCGGGCCTGAAATCGACGCCGGTGTGTTCGCGGGCGCGGCGGAGGGCGTGTGGGCCGAGGTCGTTACGGTGTTCGCTATCGTCGGCGAAGGCGCCGAAGGGGAAGAAATCCCAGAGGCCGTGGAAACTGAGTTTGGCGCGGGCGCCGCGTTGGACGTTGCCGGTAAGGAGGGCTTGGGTGATGTCGGGTCTTGCGGCAGCGGCGGTGAGTAGGGCAGGGACTCCGGGGAGAATGAATGCGCCGGGGTTGGCGAGTTCACTAGGCAACGTGGCGACGTAGTGGTCGAGGAAACGGGTGAAGTTTTCCTCTGATATGGTAAGATTGTAACGCGTAAAAATCTGGCGCAAGATGTGACGGTCGGTTCGGCCCGCGTAGTCGATATCGTCGAGGTTGGCCTGGATACCGTGGAGTTCGCGAAGTGGGGTGCGAAGGGCGCGCATGCCCGCGCCGCCGGAGGTGAGGAGAGTGCCGTCGATGTCCCAAAGCAGGAGAGTATTCACGCGAAATTAAATGTGCCGAGGTGCGTCACTGAGTTGCGAATCTAAAAGGGAGTGTTAATATATTTACCAAGATGAATCGTTTTAAAATTGGACTCGTAATGGGAGCTTTATGCTGGGTCATGGCGTTGATGGGATGCGCGACGCCTGAGGCGCGGATCCAAAAAAATCCGGAGCTCTTTGCGCGCCTTTCTTTGGCGCAGCAAGAGATGATCAAGAAGGGACAGGCGGGCGTGGGCTTTGATCAAGAGATGGTGAAGCTGGCGCTTGGTGAACCCGACCGCATCGTGGCGCGCACGGATGCAAAGGGCACGACTGAGATTTGGAGTTACATGATCTATGATTCCAACGAAGGTGTACTCCTGTATCGCGGATATTATCACCGTTATTACGTTTGGGGTGATCCCTTTTATCCTTATTATTTGAGTTACTCGGCGCGGCGGACGCGGGAGCAACTCAAGGTGGGGTTCGATGCTTCCGGCAAAGTAGCGAGTATCGAGCAGGAGAAGCCCTAAGAGGTTTAGGTCGTAACGAGACGGCCGTTGGTCTGGCGGACCTGGACGTCGACTTTAAGCAAGCGAGTGGGTGCCCCCCTATACGTGCCGTTGATGGGTCGGATGTCAGCGTAGTCGCGGCCTACGGCGACTTTTACGTACCGGTCGTCGGCGGGGCGGTCGTGGGTGGGGTCAAAGGCGGCCCAGCCGAAGCCGGGGACATAGGCTTCGATCCAAGCGTGCGAGGCTTCGATCTCGCGCGGACGGCGGGTTGTGTTGAAAAAATACCCGCTTACGTAACGGGCGGGTATGCCGAGGCTGCGACAGAGGCCGAGATGGACGTGGGCAAAATCTTGGCAGACGCCCATACGGAGTTTGAGGGCCTCGTTGGCGCGGGTGCTTACGCCGGTAGTCTTGGGTTTGTAAGTGAACGTGCGGTAGATGTGGCGACCGAGGCGGCAGACCTCGTTCCAGACATCGGCCCGGCCGTCACATAGGGCGTCCTGGGCTTCGCGCCATAGCTCAACTTCAAGCGGCACGTAATGGGAGCTGGTGTAAAACTCGGCGAACATCTCGCGTTCAGCGGATTGTTCGAGATCGGAAGATGAGACGGAGGGGACGGAGGGGCGGTCGTTGTTGGGTGTGGTCTCGACGAGAGATTCGGCTTCCACGATCAGCTTGGTGTGACCTTCGACGATGTCGAAGTAATGAATCTTGTTGCCGTAAAAATCGCTGTAATCCTGCGGGATTGCGGTCGGCTCGAGTCGCAAGTCGAAGGTCACGCACTTTTGGAAGGTGTCATCTATGGGGCATAGACGCACTTCGTTGAAGCTGTCGTGTGCTTTGCCAGCGTAGGTGAAAGACGTGCGGTGTAGGATGCTCAGGTGCATGGGCCAAGCGGCGACTTAATCAGGTGCACGGTCGGCCCGGTCGCAAAGGCAATTATTGCGTAGCTACTACTGTTGTTGCTGTTGCTGCTGTAGCTCGGTGCTCGATTCGGCCGGATAAAACATGGTCGTTTGTACTACTTCTTCGCTGATGATATCTAGTGTGGTCTGCACCTGTTGGAGGAATTCGTGAAGGCCTTGGTCGATGATTTCGGTAATGCTCAAGGATTGCAGATCGGCAAGCAGACGGCGGGCAGCGCGGGCGGCATCGGATTTTGGGCGGGCGCCGGTTTCGCTCAAGATTCGGCGGAGAAAATCGTCGATCTGGGCCACGCAGTAGTGGAGCGAGCGGGGAAAGGAATCAGAGAAGATGAGAAACTCAGCGGCCTTCCAAGGCAGGATGGCGCTGACGTGCGCACGGCGGTAGGCTTCAAGAGCGCTGGCGGAGCGAAGTACTGCTTGCCATTGCGCGGTGTCGACGGCGCCGCCGACGTCAGAGGCATTGGGGAGTAGGATGTGATATTTGACGTCGAGGATACGCATGGTCTTGTCGGCGCGCTCGATGTATTTGCCGAACTGGATGAACTCCCAGCCTTCGCTACGGGAGTAAGTGGCGCTGGTGAGACCTTGGAAAAGATGAGAGGCTTGTTTGATGCGCGCAAAAAATTCGTGGGGGCCACCCGCCCAGACCTCGGTGGTATTTTGCGATTTAAGGTAAAGATGGAGTTCGTTGATCGTCTCCCACATCTCGGCGGAGATTTGGTCGCGTATCATGCGGGCGTTTTCACGGGCGGCGAAGACGCACGCGAGGATTGAGCCGGGGTTGCGCAGGTCGAAGGCGAGGAATTCGGTGACCGTGCGGCTGTTGGCGGTTTTGTAGTGCTCGGCGAATAGTTTTTCTTCGCCCGTGCTTAGTATAATCGAGTCCCAGTGGTCCTTGAGGCTGGCATCGTTAAGGCCTTGAAAATCTAGGAGGAACTGGAGGTTGACCTCTAGGAGACGTGCTATGTTTTCGGCGCGCTCTATATATCGGCTCATCCAATACAGCGAGTGTGCTACGCGTGAGAGCATCACGTTGGCCTGTGGTCGTGAGGGCGGGAGTTTAGGTGCGGATGGCACAGTAAAAATTTATAAGGGTGGACGCGGCGGTTTTATTCGTCGCCCTGAAGGACCCAAGTGTCTTTGGAGCCGCCACCTTGGGATGAATTGACCACTAGCGAGCCCTTGCGGAGGGCTACGCGCGTAAGACCGCCAGGGGTGACAGTAATTTTTTTCCCGTATAGGATGTAAGGACGCAGATCGATGTGACGGGCTTGGAGTTCGCCTTCGCAGTAGGTGGGTGATCGTGAGAGGGCGATTGGATCTTGAGCGATAAAGTTGCGGGGGTTGGCGGCGACTTGGGCACGGAAGCTCTCGCACTCGGCTTTAGTGGAGGCTGGGCCGATCAACATACCGTAGCCGCCGGCTTCATTCGCGGATTTCACGACGAGCTTAGAAATATTTTCGAGGATGTATTTCCGGTTGAGTGGATCGGAGGCGAGGTAGGTGTTTACGTTGGCTAAGATGGGTTCTTCGCCGAGGTAGTATTTAATAATTTTTGGTACGTAGGCGTAGATAACTTTGTCGTCGGCGACACCGGTCCCAATTGAGTTGGCGAGAGCAACGTGGCCAGCGCGGGCGGCGCCAACGAGTCCGGGGACTCCGAGCAAGGAGTCGGCGCGGAATACGGTGGGATCGAGGAAGTCATCGTCGATGCGGCGGTAGATGACGTCGACCTGGACGAGGCCAGCGGTGGTGCGCATGTAGACTTTGGATTCACGTACGACGAGGTCGCGGCCTTCAACAATCGGGATGCCCATCTGCCGGGCGAGGAAAGTGTGCTCGAAGTAGGCACTGTTGTAGACGCCAGGGGTGAGAAGCACGACGTTGGGTTTATCGGTGCGATCAGGCGCGAGGTAGAGGAGGGATTTGAGGAGCGAGTCGCCGTACGTCTCGACTGGTCGCACGCCGTAGCTAGAGAAAAGATCAGGAAACGCTCGGCGCATCGCGACGCGGTTCTCGAGCATGTAGGAGGCGCCGGAGGGACAGCGCAGGTTATCCTCGAGGACGAGGTAGTTACCCGCGTGGTCGCGGATTAGATCGGTGCCGCAGATGTGAACGTAGATGTCGCGCGGGACATTGAAGTTCATAAACTCACGGCGAAAATGTTTGGCTCCTAGGATGAGCGCGGCGGGGACGATTTTATCCTTCAGGATTTTTTGGCCGTGATAGAGATCGTGAAGGAAAAGATTGAGCGCGGTGATGCGCTGGATGAGGCCGGCTTCCAGTTTGGCCCATTCCCGACTTGGAATAATGCGCGGTATGAGGTCGAAGGGGAAAATACGCTCGGTGCCCTCGGAGTCGTTATAGACGGTGAACGTGACGCCGCGGCGCAGGAACGCGAGGTCCACGGCAGCGCGGCGCTGGTTGAAGTCGGAAGCGGGTAGCGTGGTAAGACGCTCGGCGAGACGGCGATAATGAGGGCGGACTGTTTTGCCGTTGGGTTCGAACATCTCGTCGAAGAAGGAGTCGACGTCGTAGGTGGTGCTGATGAGCGACACGTGGAAGGGTTTGGGTTGCTGGTAGCCCCTTTAGCAGGTCCTTTGCCAGTCGAGCTGCGTCGGCTTCGTCCCAACCATTTGGCCGCAAGAGCATGTGGGTATATATGAAAAATCCCCGACGCTTAGGGCGGGGATTTCGGCGGATTCACCGCGTATTGAACGGTGTCCGGAAGGGGTTGTGGCGATTTAAAGCGCGTGGAGGGCGCGCTTGCTGACGGCGAGTGCGGCTTCTTTGACTGCTTCACTCATCGTCGGGTGCGCGTGAACGGTACGCGCGAGGTCTTCGGCACTGCCGCCATACTCCATGTGCGTCACGATCTCGCTGATTAATTCGCCGGCGCCTTTACCGAGAATTTGGGCGCCGAGGATTTTATCGGTTTTCGCGTCAGCGATGATTTTGACGTAGCCTTCGGTGGCGTCGTTGGCGAGGGCGCGGCCGTTGGCGGCAAAGTTGAATTTACCGACGTTGATCGCGAGGCCGGCGGCTTTCGCGGCGTCTTCGCCGAGGCCAATCGAGGCGACTTCGGGATCGGTGTAAACGATTGCTGGGATCAGATCCCAGTTCACGTGACCGGCTTTGCTAGCGATCCATTCAGCGACGGCGACGCCGTCTTCTTCGGCTTTGTGCGCGAGCATGGGACCGGCGACCACATCGCCGAGCGCCCATATACCGGGGACGTTGGTCTTGAGGTGCGCGTCGACTTTGATGCGTTTTTTATCGTCGAGCTGCACGCCGGCGAGATCGAGGCCGAGGCTGTCGGTGAACGGTCGACGACCGACGGCGACGAGGACTTTGTCGGCGGGGAAGGAAATTTTTTCGGTGCCGCGCTCGGCGGTGAGGACGCCTTTGGCGTAGCCGGTGACTTTCGCGCCGGTCTCGATCTTGAGGCCTTGCTTGGTGAGGATGCGGGTGAAGTTGCGGACGATGTCGTCGTCGTAGGTTGCGATGATTTTAGGGAGAAATTCGACGACCGTGACATCGGCGCCGAGGCGAGACCAGACCGAGCCGAGTTCGAGCCCGATGGCGCCACCGCCGACAACCACGAGTTTCTTCGGGACGCTGGAGAAGTTAATGGCTTGATCGCTGGAGACGACGCTGGTGCCGTCAAATTTCATAAACGGCAACTCGACAGGCGCAGAGCCGGTCGCGATGACGATGTTTTTGGCGGTGAGCATTTCGTCGCCGACTTTCACCGTAGTCGGCGATGTGAAGCTCGCGGCGCCTGTGAGGACGGTGATCTTACGGCCCTTAGCGAGTTGGGCGACGCCCCCGACGAGCTTCGTGACGACGTCGTCTTTTTTCTTCAACAACGTGGCGAGGTCAAGTTCGACGCCGGTGAGTTTGATGCCGTGCGCGGCGGCG